>JANYJJ010000141.1 GCA_025358485.1 Burkholderiales bacterium
AGCGCGTCTGGAAGAACGCACCCGGTGGTGCCAAGCACTTTGTCTACGGCGCATCGGGCGAAGTCATTTACGAAGCAGGCACCACCCCCACCAGCTACGTCTGGCTGGGCGGCGAGCTGTTGGGCGTGGCCCGCAACGGCAGCTTCTACGCCAGCCACAGCGACCACCTGGGGCGCCCTGAGGTGATGACCAATGCCAGCGCACAAGTGAGCTGGGGGGCCAACAACACCGCTTTTGACCGCAGCGTGGTGCAAGACAACATTGGCACCATGAACGTCGGCTTCCCGGGGCAGTACTTTGATGCGGAGAGCGGGTTTTGGTACAACTGGAACCGGTACTACGACGCGTCTGTGGGGAGGTATACGCAAAGTGATCCGATTGGGTTGGGTGGGGGGATCAATACGTACGCATACGTTGATGGGAACCCGGTTGGCTATGTCGATCCGAGTGGGCTTCTTTTTGAAGCAACTCTTGGGGGCTTGCAACGCGGCACCACACTCGATCAGGCTGCAACGTATGGAGCGCCGGGTAACGCGGCGTTGATAGCAGGCGGCGTGGGAGCGGTGGGCGCGACGGCTGTTGGTGCGGGCTTGTATGGCTACGGATCGCTGGGCACGGCCGGGCGGTTTGCAATCGGGGTTGCGCGTGGCATCCATGGGGATGCGATGCCGCCGCCAAAGCCGCCGCAAATGCCGCCCATCTCACCACCGCAAATCTGTCGTCCTGGGGACCCAAGTCCACCACCGTTGCCACCTTGGGTCGGTCGATAGTGTCCCAACGACCTACGGCGGTTGAACTAGAGCGTGCCGCCGTTGCTTTTCGTCGTAGGGACTACGCGACCGCTGCTGAAGTTTATGGCCGATTAGCGAGCGATGGGCATGTCGAAAGTATCGTCATGGTCGGGTGGTTGCAAATGAACGGCTTGGGGATCACCCGAGATGAGACGAAGGCGGTTGATTCGTTTCAACGGGCGGCCAGGTTAGGTTCAGCGCTAGGCCAGTTCTACTATGCGCGGTATCTGACCAAAACAGGCAGGCACGCCGAGGCTCTCCCGCTCTATCGAAGTGCGTCCGCTATGGGCCATCTGCCATCAACGTTCTGGTTAGGCTACGCAGCAGCGAGGGGCCAGGGGGTTGATCAGAATTTGCCCCAGGCGTATCGATCCTTACTCATTGCCGCAAGGCGAGGCCACATGCATGCACTACGTGAGATCGCGGTGCTGGATTTCCATGGACACCGAGGTCTGGGGTGGCAGCTCTTGGCCCCGCTTGAGTTCACCATAGCGGTCATTGGAGCCCTTGTGCTCGGATTCGTAGCCCCGGAATCTGATGTGTTGAGGGCATAGCGCTCTGCTTGCGAGTTGCGAATGTTTGACCTTCTTGGCGCTGGATTCGGCGCGATCATCGGCACGTTGTCAGGCATCGCAACGTCCGCGCTTCTGCATTGGCTATTCCCTCAGGTTACTGATGCCTTGTACCTCGATGCCGGCCTTGTCGCCCTCGGATTCATCGCCGGCATTTGGTTCGATGTTCGACGCCCGAAAGATTGACCGCTCTCGACGCGGAGCTTGGGGGATGAGGGTCAGGTCTTGCAACCCATCAAGCGAGCCCTTGCGTTGGTCGTGTTCTACCCGGTTTTGGGGTCAAGTCTCAATACTCCTAGTTTAAGCATTTCACGTGCGCAATAATCCGACCTCATCCACCGGGAGCTGTGCATGCCAAGAACCAAGACAACCCTGGGCGCCGGAGCGCGCCTGAGTGACTACCTCAGCGCCAGCCTGCTGGCCCGCGTCTACCCCGCCGAGCTCGTGCACCAAATCCTCGATGAACACGGCGTCAACAGCAAGCGGGTGCGCAATTTTCCTGCCGTGGCCACCACCTACTACTGCATGGCCCTCAGCCTGTACCCCGAAGCCGCCTACGAAGACGTCTTCGCCGCTGTGGCCCAAGGCTTGAGCTGGATGCAGGGCAGCCGCACCGCGCACACCGTGGCCAGCTCGTCCATCAGCACCGCGCGCCAAAGAATCGGCTTCGCTGCGCTGCAAACCCTGCACGAGCGCGCCTGTGTGCCGCTGGCCCATCCGAAGCGCCATCCCCACGCCTTCTACGCCGGACTGCGGTTGGTCGCCGTGGACGGCAGCAACTTCGAGCTGGCAGACGAGGCCGCCAACGAAGCCGAGTTTGGCCGCCCCGGCAGCCGCACCGGGCGAGCCGCTTACCCACAGGCGCAGTGCGCCATCTTGGTCGAATGCGCCACCCACGCCGTCCTGGGAGCCAACCTGGGGCCCTACCGGGTGAGCGAATGGGACATCTGCGAGCCGCTATTGGCGCGACTGGACAAGGGCATGCTTGTCCTGGCGGACAGAGGTTTCAACGGCTACCAGCATTGGAAGGCGGCAACCGCGACGGGTGCGCAGCTGCTATGGCGCTGCCCGGTGAGCCGACAGCTGCCAGTGGTGCAGTCACTGGCGGACGGCTCTTACCTGAGCGTGATCTACCCGGACATGAAGTCACGCGCTGCCCGCGAGGGTGAGATCGTGGTGCGGGTCATTGAATATTCCTTGCCGGGTGAGCCCGGCGTGCCCGCGGAACCGGTCGGATCAAAGCAAGCCCCTGGTAAACACAGCGAAGCCTCGGGGCAGCAGCGGTATCGGCTGCTGAGCACGCTCCTGGATCCGGTGAAGGCTCCCGCCTTGGAGCTGGCGGCGGTGTATCACGAGCGCTGGGAGGTGGAGGGGGTGTTCGATGAGTTGAAGACGCACTTGGCGCAGCAGCGCCGCACGCTGCGCAGCAAGACGCCGCACGGGGTGAGGCAGGAGTTCTACGGCTGGGTGCTGGCGCATTACGCGGTGTGTTGGTTGATGCACGAGGCGGCCAGTGCGGCGAGGGTGCGACAGCGAACGTTGTCGTTCAGTGGTGGTGTCCAACTGATGCGTCGTGCTCAGCCCCAGTCAGGGGCTATTGGCACCCGCGTTCGCCCCAGAGCGGCCGAGGTTGCGAGCGCGCTGGCATAAAGGCTTGTTGGAGGAGATGGCCAAGCTGCGCTGTCGCAGCAGCCGGGGCCACGCGAACCCGCGCATGGTCAAGCGACGGCACTCGCCATTCGCCAGTCACGACCCCAAACGCTTGCCGGGAACAAGACCCGATTACACGCCCGTGCTGCTCAAACCGAAAACGGTCTCGAAGGAATTCGAATTCGCTGGGGGTGGGGCTTCTTAAACTAGGAGTATTGGGTCAAGTCTTGCATTTAACCTGGCGGTTTTGGGGTCAAGTTTTGCATTTAACCTGCTCTAGCCCGATCAATCGCCCCACACGCGACACCGAAAGCCGCGTCTGCCAAGGCAGCGCCCTCATGAAGCGCGGGGTCATATCGTGTCTCCCCTATCAACCCCTCGTCTGCCCAGAAGTGGTTCAGATTGCCGGCGAGTAAGAGTGGATCGGAACTGCACCGACTTTCGCTCCGTGACGTTGGTCGAAGCCGCGTGCGACGACGGGATCGAAGTGGTGGCCATCGTCACGCCAAATCATATGTAGGCGCCGGTGGCCACCGCGTTTTAGATTGTCGGCGTGCATGTGACTTACATCAAGCCACTGTCGACCACGAGCGCCGAAGCAAAGACTCGCCGTGCTGGCAAAGAAGACTTAGCGCATCCACGTCCTGACCAACAACGACACCCGCCATCCTCCTCAGGCCACCCGATGGTGCGTCACGAACGGTAGAAGCTTGACGATTGCCGATTCGGCGAGCTGCGCATATCGCAGGTCGAGTGCCCGCGACTGTGGCCGATGGTTTGCGAGGCGCGCTGTTCGTCGTCGCCATGGTGACGTCGCAGCGCAGCGCGGCGCTGCGTTGGATGAATCTGCCTGCTTGATGCGCTGAATTGCACTACATCAACCTGAATTGCGCCGCGCTGCACGCAGCCGCCAAGGCATCAGCTGCTACGGGCAGTGAATCATCCACTGCACACCGAATCGGTCCGTCAGCTTGCCGTAACACGCGCTCCAGGGCTGCGCGCCGATTGGCGTGGTGATCACGCCGCCTTCGCTGAGCCGCGCGAACAGTTCGTGAGCCTTGTCGCTGTGGTCAACCGTCAGAAAGTGGGCCGAGCCGCGCATCGGCTCAGCGTCGTCGTTGTCGGAAGCGCAGAAGGCCACGCCCGGTCCCTCAACCCGGGCGTGCATGATTTTTCCGCGCATGGCCTCGTTGGCAAGCGGCCTGCCGTCGGCACCGTGCCGGACCAATTCGACAACCGAGCCCAAACCGCACTGCGCGTAGAACGCGAGGGCTGCTTCGCACTGCGTGGTGAAGAACAAATAGTTCGTCAGTTGCATGGTCATGTCAGCCCGTACTTTCGGCCGGTGCGAACTGCGCGATGCCGTTGCCGAACGACCAGTTCTCGCGCTTCGTTTCGACCAAACTGACGATCACGTCTTCGCGGCGCACGCCAGCATCGGCCGACAGAAGCTCGGCGATGCGGGAATAGAGGGCCTTCTTTTGCTGCGTGCTGCGGCCTTCGGCGCATGTGATTTGCACGACCACGATGTCCACAGAATGGTCGATGCCCAAAAAAGTTTTGGGGCCAACAACACCGGTGGTGTGCGCATGCTCGGTGACGATTTGGAAAAAATCATCGGCAGGCACATTGAAGGCTTCCATCAGTGCGCGGTGAACGCCTGCGGACAGTGCCGCTGCAAACGTCGGCGGCTTGCCGGCGGTGTGTGAAATTCGAACGAGTGGCATGAGAGTCTCCGGTGGGTCAGGTTTGGGCAACGGCTTGCCCGAGTTCTTCGTTGGTCATTGCCACGCCGCCAACGCCCCAGGCGCCGTCAACGGCATGCACAACGTTGACCCAGATGTTTTCTTTGGGCTGCTTGCCGCCCGACAGCTCGTGGACGATGGCCGTGGCCTCAGCGACGTAGCCAAGCTGCACTTCACGTGAGGTGAAAGCAAACGACGGCATCTTCCACTCAACAAAAACAACCGGCGCGGGTTGCGATCCTGAAAAAGTGTTGTCCTTGGGCAGCAGGTGTATCGATCCGACCACGTTGGGCGTGAGGAAGCGGTTGCCGGTCAGGCCATGCCACTTCAGCATGGCGTCGCTCAAGCGCGAGAAGGCGAGTTTTTCTTGGCCCTTGGGCAGAACGCCTTCGGTCAGCGTCAGGGTGAGTGGCATGGCGGTACTCCAGTGGTTAGGCGATCGACGCCCCGCTCGCCCGGTTGGCGGAAGGGCAATAAAATCACGACCGTTATCTGAATGTACATCACGACCGTGTTGTCGTCAACGACAATCAAGGCCAAGGCAAAACATCAGTACACAGCAGAAAACAGCAGGAAGCACCATGTCAAGAATCGAACAGAAGCAGCAGACGCGTCAGCGCATCCTCGATGCCGCAGGGCGCGGTTTTCGCAAGGTCGGCTTCGGCGGCTTGGGGGTAGACGGCCTGGCAAGCGAGGCAGGCGTCACTTCGGGGGCGTTCTATGTGCATTTCGATTCCAAGGCCCATGCGTTTCGCGAATCGGTGGCGCAGGGCATGGACAACCTCAGGGGCGGCGTGCTGCACTTTCAATCGATCCACGGGCGCGATTGGTGGGGCGCATTTGTGCGCTTCTACCTCAGCGCCAAGCGAACCTGTGATTTGGCGGAGAGCTGCACATTGCAAAGCATGCCCGGCGAAGTCGCACGTTCCGACGCCGCCTCGCGCGCGGCGTTTGAGAACGGCCTGCTGGCCGTGGCCGATGCCATCGTTGACGGACCGCCTTCACCCAAGCGGCCGAAAGACCGTGAATCGGCTTGTGCCGCTTTGGCTTGCCTGATCGGCGCGGTGACGCTGGCCCGCGCGGTCGGCAGCGATGCCCTGGCGCAGCAAATGGCGGCCGCCGCCGAGCAGCTTCTCCTCGGTACCAAAGCCAAGCTCGCGCCGCCAGCGGCGTAGTTCGCCTGCGAATCGCTGGGATGAACGCGACCCCCTCAAACCCCGATTTAGCTATTGATGCGGTCGTGCCGCGAAACACGTGGCGATCAAATCACGCGAGGTCAGCCCTGACCCATGTCCTGCGCCGAACCATCAGCGGCCATCAGCGCCATGCTGATCACCCCGTCTCGACCATCGCCGACCCTGCGGCACTCGTGGGTGTGTAGTGCCTCGCGTGCGCGACGCGCAGCACAACGTGGGCAGGGGCAGCGATGGCCAGGCGGCGGCGAGAAGGGGGAGTCAGGTGCTTACTGGCTTTGCATCACGCCCGATGATCTGCCTGAAAGTTAGATTGACACGAGGACCGCATGGCAGGGTTTGCTTGTTGATGCCGTGCTTCCAGTTCCTCTGCGTCAAACCTTTCATCAGCAGAATGCTTCCCGACGTGAGCGCCAGACGCGCGGGCTTCAGCTCAGGTCTGGTTTTGTGCTTGAACACCAATGTGCGCGTTGCGCCCAGGCTGACTGAAGCGATGACTGGCTCGGGTCCAAGCTCCTTTTCGTCGTCGCTGTGGAAGCCCATGCTGTCGCGGTGATTGCGGTAGTAGTTGAGTAGGACACTGTTGAAGCTTTCTCCCAACGCGCCTTCCACGATGCGCCGCAGATTGCTCAATTTCGGTGTCCAAGGCAGCGGCTCCAGCGCAATGCCTGAATAAGAATACTTTTGTGCCGGGTCGCCGTACCAAGCGATCAGCCTCGGCTGCATAATTTCTTTGCCGTAAATCGTCACCGCCTCGTGCCGCCACGGCGTTTCTTCGATCAATTCGCGCAGCAGAACTTCGGGCGATGCTCCGAGCTCAATGTGTTGCCTGAGGCTGATTTCGGCGTCTTCAATTTCAAGGCGCTCGCGTGTCGGCTCTGCTGCAAACAAATCAAACGTCATTTGGGTTTTTGAAGGACGCGATAACTGAGGCGGTCCTTCACCTTTGGCGATGCTGAGAACTTTGCCTTGTAGGCGTGGACAACCACACCCCAACGCGCGGTCGTCAGCGCGCGTCAGACATCAGGCGGCGGCACGGCTCAAGCCCGCCAAGGGTTGATCACGGCGGCGCCCGCAGCTTCAAATGGGCCAGTGTCGCGGGTGGCCACTGCAAGGCCGTTGGCGACAGCAATGGCCGCGATGTAGCCGTCTGCGCTTGCGATGGCCAGCCCGGATGTCCGTGCGTTGGCCATCAAGGCTGCGTAGGCTTGCGTGCACGCCAAATCGAAAGGCAACACGCGACCTGCAAAAAGAGGCAGCACTTGCGTTTCCAAGCTGTCTTGCAAACCCGATCGGCGTTTACCGCGCGGCAGCAGTGCCACGCCGGCCCGCAATTCAGCCACCGTGATCGAAGACAGAAACAGCGTCTCAAGGGGCTGGGCATCGATCCACGCGACCAAGCGCGCGTCGGGAGCAGGGCGCAGTGGTTCTGAGACCACGTTGGTGTCCAACAGAATCACTCGAAGCTCGGTGGGTTAACTGGAAGCTTGTTGCGCACGTGTTCAAAAACTGCAAATTCGCCTTCGGTGAGCTTGGCGCGGCGACCCATGTCAGCCAGCATGGAGCCCAGTTTCATCCGTCCCTGGGGGCTGATGGCGGACTCCAGAATCTCTCGCACCTCGGCCTCCATGCTGTGGCCGCGTCTTGCGGCCCGAAGTCGCAGCGCACGGTGAATCGGATCCGGAATATTGCGAACCGTCAGCATGGCCATCGTCGTCTCCCTCAGTGAACGCAAAGTGCATGCAGTGTAGTCCGATGCCTGCACTGGACCTTGTTCGCTTCGGTCACCTTCGCCTGAATCCACCTCCGTGCAAACCCCGATGTGTGATTGATTGATTTATTTAATTTGCAATTTAACATCATCACATCACGTTGCAAACCAGATGCCTTCCACCGCCACCATCGCCGACATCGCCCGCCACGCGGGTGTGGGCACGGCAACAGTCGACCGGGTGCTCAACCGCCGCCCCGGTGTCAACGTCGAGATGGTGCAGCGCGTGCTTCAGGTGGTGGCAGCGTTTGGCGTGCCACCGCTGCGCGGGCGGCCGCGCATGGGAAAGAACTTTCGCTTTGCCTTTGTCTTGCCCACTGAGGTATCGCCTTTCGTTGATTTGGTCGAGCGCCAAATTGCGCAGTCGGCCGGTGACTTTCGTCACCAGCACATCACCGAGTTGACCTACCGTTTCCCCACGGGTGACGGCGTGAAGTTCGCGGCTGGTTTGGCCAAGCTCACCGACTGCCAA
Organism: Burkholderiales bacterium; assembly: GCA_025358485.1. Classification (GTDB taxonomy): domain Bacteria; phylum Pseudomonadota; class Gammaproteobacteria; order Burkholderiales; family Burkholderiaceae_C; genus JANYJJ01. The sequence continues at coordinate 8,195 of JANYJJ010000141.1, forward strand.
GGCGTGGTGGTGATGGCACCCGACTTGCCGCCGGTCAAGCTGGCCATCAACCAACTGGTACGCGCTGGCGTGCATGTGGTGACGCTGTTTTCTGACGTGGCCGGCTCGATGCGTGAAACCCATGTGGGGGCCGACAGCCGCGCGGCGGGGCGCACGGCGGGTTTGCTGTTGTCGAAGATGGGCACAAGCATGGGTACCAGCCTGAGCAACAGCCTGAGCAACGGCGCGGGTTTAAATCCACGCGACACGCTATTGCTGACCTCCCAAGCCACACGCTTGTCGGCCGAAATTGAGCGGCGCATTGGCTTTGCGCAGGTGCTGGAGGAACGCGCGCCGCAACTGCGCATGCTGCGCTTGCCTGACATGCCGAGCGATGACGCGGGGGCGGCGCGCGCGCTGACGCGCTTCTTGAAAAAAGAGATCGACCCGGCGCGTGTGGCGGGCATTTACAACGTGGGTGCGGGCAGCGTGGGTTTGGCGCGCGCCTTAGAGCGGGCCGAGCTGACGCAACAGATCGCGCTGGTGGCGCACGACTTGTCTGACGCTCACCGCGCTTTGCTCAGCAGCGGTGGCTTAGCTTATGTGTTGACGCAGGACATTCACTACTGCGTGAACGCGGCAGCGCGCGTGTTGCGTGCCTTGTGCGAGAACGTTCGCGGCGCACTGAATGTGGTGCAACCGCGCGTGGAAATCCTGACCGCTGAAAACCTGCATTGATGGATTGATGCAGTGACGCATTGAAAAGCAGGAGCAGTTCGCTGAAGCGCCGGGAGGTTGGTGTGTGAGTGTGTTGGATCGCGTTTGTGTGTCTTTAAATCTTCAACCGTGGGAGACAAATCAGATGAAAAGCTTCTTCAATAAATTGCCGAAGTTCTCTGCAAAGGTGGCAAGCATCGCTGCCGCAGCGGCCTTGAGTTTGGGCGGCACCGCCGCCCAAGCGCAAGACAAAACCATCACGCTGTGCTGGGCCGCGTGGGACCCCGCCAACGCGCTGGTGGAGTTGTCAAAAGACTTCACCGCCAAGAGCGGCGTGAAGATGAAATTTGAGTTTGTGCCGTGGCCCAACTTTGCCGACCGCATGCTCAATGAGCTGAACAGCAAAGGCAAGTTGTGCGACCTCATCATTGGCGACAGCCAGTGGATAGGCGGCGCGGCCGAGAGCGGCCACTACGTGAAGCTCAATGAATTCTTTGCCAAAGAAGGCATCAAGATGAGCGACTTCATGCCTGCCACCGTCACCGGTTATTCCGAGTGGCCCAAAGGCACGCCCAACTACTGGGCTTTGCCTGCCATGGGCGACGCGCTGGGCTGGACTTACCGCAAAGACTGGTTTGCCAAGCCCGAGCTGCGCGCCGAGTTCAAGAAAAAACACGGCCGTGAACTGGAAGCGCCCACCACCTGGAATGACTTCAAGCAAGTGGCCGAGTTTTTCTCGGGCCGCCAAATTGATGGCAAAAAGGTCTACGGCACCTACCTGTTCACCGAGCGCGGTTCTGAGGGCATCACCATGGGCGTGAGCAATGTGCTCTATCCGTTTGGCTTCAAGTACCAAGACCCGAAAAAGGCTTACGCCATGGACGGTTTCGTCAACAGCGCTGACGCCATCAAAGGCCTTGAGTTCTACAAAGCCTTGTACAAATGCTGCACGCCGCCGGGCCTGACCAACTCCTACATGGGTGAAGGCTTGGACGCGTTCAAGTCGGGCCAAGTGGCCATGATGATGAACTGGTTTGCCTTCTTCCCCGGCCTGTACAAAGACCCGAATGTGGGCGGCGACAAGATTGGCTTCTTCGTCAACCCTGCGGCCAAAACCAAAGGCTCGCAGTTGGGCGGACAAGGCATCTCGGTGGTGGCTTACTCACCCAACCGCAATGAGGCATTGGCTTACATCAAGTGGTTTGCCACGCCTGACACCCAGAAAAAGTGGTGGGCACTGGGCGGCTACTCATGCCACAAAGCCGTGCTGCAAGACCCAGGCTTCAAGAAGAGCGCGCCGTTCGCGGGCGAGTTCTTGACGGCCATGGACCAAGTGGTCGACTTTTGGGCCGAGCCAAGTTACGCACAGTTGTTGTCGGCTGAGCAAAAACGCGTTCACGACTTTGTGGTGGCCGACAAAGGCACTGCGAAAGAAGCGCTCGACGGCATGGTGGCCGATTGGAAGAAGGTGTTCAAGGACGACGGGAAGAAATGACCCACCCCCGGAGCGGCGTAGCCGCTCCCCCTCAAGGGAGAAATGACCCACCCCCGAAGCGGCGTAGCCGCTCCCCCTCAAGGGGGCGCCGCTGGCGGACTGGCGTAGCCAGATCCGCGGCGTCCGCTTGAGGGGGCAGTCACCACTTGAACGTGGTGACTGCGTTCGCCTCACGACCTCTGTCTCCAACCCTCGCTGATATCTGCCCATGACCCCGCCGCCACTTCTTCAACGCGCTGTTCAGGCCACGCCTGCTCCGATGGCGCAGCGCATGCGCGGTCTGTCTGACCGTGCGGTGGCGTGGCTGTTCATTGCGCCGACGATGCTGCTGCTGCTGGCCATCAACATCTTCCCGTTGATCTGGACGGTGAAGTTGTCCTTCACCAATTACCGCGCCAACCGGCCGAATGCCGACGTGGCGAGCGTGGGGATAGACCACTACGTTTCCATCCTGACCGACCCCGATGTCTGGGGCCCTATGCAGGCCACGGCGCACTTTTTGTTTTGGACCATCGTGCTGCAAACCGTCATTGGGTTTGCGTTGGCTTTCTTGATCGACCGCAAGTTTCGCGGCCATGGTTTTTGGACCACCTTGATCTTGGTGCCCATGATGCTGAGCCCCGCTGTGGTCGGCAATTTTTGGGCGTTTTTGTACCAACCGCAAATTGGCTTGTTCAACTACGTGGTGAGTTTTTTCACTGGCATCGAGCCGTCAAGTTTTGAGATGCTGGGCTCGGTGAAGCTGGCACCCTGGGCCATCATCATCGTGGACACCTGGATGTGGACGCCGTATGTGATGCTGATTTGCCTTGCCGGTTTGCGCAGCATTCCCGACCACATTTACGAAGCCGCAGAGGTTGACCGCGCCTCCACGTGGCGACAGTTCTGGAGCATCACTTTGCCCATGGTGCTGCCCTTCATCATGCTGGCGGTTCTGTTTCGCGGCATTGAAAACTTCAAGATGTTTGACATGGTGAACCTGCTCACCTCGGGCGGGCCGGGCTCTACCACCGAGCTGGCTTCCATCACGCTGAAACGCGAGGCGTTTGAGAAATGGCGCACCGGTTACGCATCGGCCTTCGCCATCATTTTGTTTGTGGCGGTGTTTGGCTTGGCGAACATTTACGTCAAGGCCTTGAACGCGGTGAAAAGTCGATGAGCAGCGTCACGTCAACAAGCACGTCAAAAGGCATCAGCACCGCGCACTCGGTGGTCGAGCCCACGGCCACCAGCCGCTGGGTGGCCGGGCTGTTGGTAGCGCTTTACGCCTTCATCACCTTGGTGCCGCTGGTGTGGATTGTGCTCACCAGCATCAAAAGCCCGCCTGACTCCATCAGCTACCCGCCCAAAGTCACCTTCGCCCCCACCACCCAGGGCTACTGCAATTTGTTCACCACGCGGTCTCGCCAAACGCCTGAGTACATCGCCGCGCTGCTGCCGTCTTCCGACGCTTGCGATCAGATTGCGCGGGCCAACAACATGGTGGTGGTGGGCCCGTCCAACTACATCCCGCGCTTCGTCAATTCGCTCATCATTGCCTTCGGCTCCACCGCGCTGTCGGTGGTGTTGGGCACCATGGCGGCGTATGCGTTCAGCCGTTTCAAGGTGCCTGGCAAAGACGATTTGCTGTTCTTCATTTTGTCGACCCGCATGATGCCGCCCATCGCCGTGGCCATCCCGATTTACCTGATGTACCGCGAGCTGGGTTTGTCTGACACGCGCCTCGGCATGATCTTGCTTTACAGCGCGGTGAATGTGTCGTTGGCGGTGTGGTTGCTGAAAGGTTTTATCGACGAGATTCCGCGTGAATACGAAGAAGCCGCCATGGTGGACGGCTACACGCGCTTGCAAGCTTTTCGCAAAGTGGTGCTGCCGCAGGCCACCACCGGCATCGTGGCCACCGCCATTTTTTGTTTGATTTTTTCGTGGAATGAATACGCGTTTGCGGTGCTGCTCACCAGTGGTGCCGCGCAGACCGCGCCGCCTTTCATCCCCATCATCATCGGCGAGGGCGGGCAAGACTGGCCGGCGGTGGCGGCGGGCACCACGCTGTTTTTGTTGCCCATTTTGGTGTTCACTGTTCTGCTGCGAAAACACCTGCTGCGCGGCATCACTTTCGGAGCGGTGAGGAAATGAACGCACCCACTAAAACAGCAGCCTCGCACTGGCCCAAGTGGGCGCGTCGCGGCCCCATGGAAATGGTGGCTTGCGTGGTCATTGCGTTGGGCATTTTCATGATGCTGCAACCCTTTGCCTTGGTGCTGTTTACGCACTCATTTCTCACCACCTTGGCGGGGGTGGTGATGTTCACCATCGTGTCCAAGTTTCCGCAATGAGCGTCTGGAGTGATTGCGGATGACGGGTCAAACACTGAGCACAGTCAAAGTACCCGTTCGGGCTGAGGTAGCTGTTCCGATCATCCTGAGGTATCGAAGGGAGCCCTGCGCAAACCCTCCCTTCGATACCTCAGGGCGAACGGAGTGTGTTTCTCAACCTCACGCGCGGCCAACGACTTGCATCACTCGCTTTTTTTACCTCGCTACTTGACACTTAAGTTTGAGATTCATGGCTGAAATCCGCGTTGAAAACTTGCACAAAGCCTTCGCCGCTTTCACAGCGGTCGAAGACTCCAGTTTCACCGTGCGTGACGGCGAATTCTTTTGCCTGCTTGGCCCTTCGGGCTGCGGCAAAACCACCACGCTGCGCATGATCGCTGGCCTGGAGTTGCCCACCGCCGGCCGTATTTTTTTAGGCGGCGAAGACGTCACCTACCGCCGCGCGTCGCAGCGCGACATTGCCTTTGTGTTCCAGCTGTTCGCGCTGTACCCGCACATGAAGGTGCGTGCCAACATTGCCTTTCCGTTGCTGGCTCAGGGCATGCCCAAGGCTGAGATCAACCGCCGCGTGCTGGAGGCTGCGCGCATCTTGCGCATCACCGATTTGCTTGACTCCTCGGTGTCGGGTTTGTCCAGCGGCGACCGCCAGCGCGTGGCCTTGGGCCGCGCTATCGTGCGCGAACCCATGGCCTTCATGATGGACGAGCCACTCGGCGCTTTGGACGCAGAGTTCCGCGAGCTGATGTGCGGCGAACTGCGCAGCCTGCACGACCGCTTGAAAGCCACCACCGTGTACGTGACGCACGACCAAATGGAAGCCATGGCCATGGCCGACACCATTGCCATCATGAACAAGGGCGTGATCGAACAGCTCGGCGCGCCGCAAGAGGTTTACGACCGCCCCGCCTCGGTGTTTGTGGCTGACTTCATCGGCGCACCGGCCATGAATTTCATTCCCTGCGCAGGCGCTTATGCGGCGGGCACACGTGCGCTGCAAGTGGGCGCGGCGCGCATCAACACGCCGCCGCTGGGCTTGGACATTTCGCAGCGCGATTTATTGATCGGCGTGCGCCCCGAGCATGTGCGTTTCGATGACGCGTCGGCCCTGCGCGGCGAGGTGGTGGGCACCGAATACATGGGCCACAGCCAAGTGGTCACGCTGACCACGGCGGTGGGTTCGATGCTGCGCGCCAAGGTGGGTGTGGACGTGCCTGCTCAACGCGGCGACACGGTGGGCTTGAGTTTTGATGCGGCGGCGGTGTCGCTGTTTGACACTGTCAGCGGCAAAGCGCTGGCGCTTGATCGCAACGTGGAGGCCGCTCATGGCTGACCTGCGCCTAGACCGCATCAGCAAAACCTTCGGCAAAGGCGAGGCTGCCATTGACGCGCTGCGCGATGTGTCGCTTGACGTGGCCAGCGGCGAATTCATCGTGCTGTTGGGCCCCAGCGGTGCGGGCAAAACCACCACCTTGCGCACCGTCGCAGGCTTGGAAGCTCCCGACGTGGGCCGCGTTTTTATCGGTGGCCGCGACGTGACCGTACTGGCCCCCGCACTGCGCGATGTGACCTTTGTGTTCCAACAGTATTCGCTGTACCCGCACCTCACGGTGTTCGACAACTTGGCCTTCCCGCTGCGCTCGCCGATGCGCCCCATGTCTGAGGCCCTGGTGCGCGACAAGGTGATGCAAGTGGCCACCATGCTGCGCATCGACGACAAGCTCAGTAACCCCGCCACCAAGTTGTCGGGCGGGCAAATGCAGCGTGTGGCCATAGGCCGCGCGCTGGTGCGCGAACCGGCTGTGACCTTGATGGACGAGCCGCTGTCGTCACTCGACGCCAAGCTGCGCAACGACCTGCGTTTGGAGTTGCGCCGCATCCAACAAGAGCTCGGTGCCACCATGCTTTACGTCACGCACGACCAAACCGAAGCGCTGACTTTGGCCACGCGCATCGGCGTGTTGGACCACGGCCAGTTGGTGCAAGTGGGCAGCCCGCGTGAGATTTACGAAGACCCCATCAGCACCACCGTGGCCGCGCGTTTGGGCTCGCCGCGCATCAACTTATTGCCGCGTGCTGCATTGGGCTCGCACATTCAAACTGACTCGCGCACCGCCACGGTGGGCGTGCGTGCCGAGCACGTGGTGTTGAACGGAATTGGGGCCATCACCGCAACCACAAGCGCCACCACATCCACCACCGGCTTGACCGCCGAAGTGCGCCGCATCGAAATCCTCAGCGACCAGCGCTTGGTGCATATGGTCATCGCAGCCGATGGCGGCAGCGGTGACGGCATTGCCCAGACTTTGGTCAGCGCGGGCGCATCAACGTTCACCTCGCTCGCGCCGGGGCAAAAAGTGGCGGTCAGTTTGGCCCGCACCTTGAGCTTCGACTCGGCCGGGCAGCGCTTGGCCGCCTGATCTTTTTAAGCAGACTTTGCAGGAGCCGCCCCATGAAGCACCTCGATTTGATACGTGCTGCCACGCAAACTTTGATCGCGCACGTGGATGAACTCACGGCCCTGGACCAAGCCATCGGCGACGGCGACCACGGCCTGAACATGCGCCGTGGTGCCCTGGCCATTGAGGCCAAGTTGCCTGAGTGGCAAGACAAGTCGTTGAACGACACGCTCAAAGCTGCGGGCATGCTGTGCATGTCCACCATTGGCGGCTCGTCGGGCCCGGTGTTCGGCACTCTTCTGGTGACCTTGGCGAAGGAGCTGCCAGCGGTGTCTGCAGCGTCGCCCACCGCCGCAGTTTTGTCGCGTGCGTTGCAAGCCAGCATCCATGCGCTCACGCGTTTGGGCAAAGCCGAAGTCGGTCAAAAGACCTTGCTGGACGTGCTCGATCCGCTGCAAAAAATGCTGGCCGAAGTGGACTCTGGCAATCGCAGCGCGGCCATCGCATCGGCCCGCGAATGTGCACTCAACGCCGCCGCTGCCACCGCGAACATGGACGCCACGCGCGGCCGCGCGTCCTTCTTAGGCGATCGCGCGCTGGGCCACGTGGATCCAGGCTCGCGCTCGATGGCACTGATCGTCTGCGCCATTTGTGACGGCTTGAACAGCAGCCACCTTGAAATTTGAAACCAATCTCTGCGAACGCGCCACACCACCATGAAAAAACTCATCAACCACGTAGACACCGTCTTGGCCGAATCGCTCGACGGCTTTGCCACCGCCCATGCCGACATCGTGGTGCTGGGCCCCGAGCGCGAGTTTGTGCGCCGCCGCACGGTGGTGCCTGGCAAGGTGGCCTTGATCTCGGGCGGTGGCTCAGGCCATGAGCCACTGCACGCCGGCTTCATCGGCCACGGCATGTTGGATGCTGCTTGCGCCGGGCAAATTTTCACCTCGCCCACGCCCAACCAAATGCTGGCCGCGGCCGAGGCGGTGAACACTGGCGCGGGCGTGCTGTTCATCGTCAAAAATTACTCCGGCGACATGATGAATTTCTCCATGGCCGCCGAGATGCTCGACGTTGAAAACGCCACCATCATCGTCAATGACGATGTGGCGGTGGAGAACTCCACCTACACCACCGGCCGACGCGGCGTGGCGGGCACCTTGATTGTGGAAAAGATCGTCGGCGCGGCAGCGCAGCGTGGCGACAAATTGGCGCAACTCAAAGCCTTGGGCGATGCCGTCAACAAGGCCACCGCCAGCATGGGCGTGGCGCTGACCTCATGCACCGTGCCTGCGGCGGGCAAACCCACGTTTCAAATTGGGCCCGACGAAATGGAGATGGGCGTCGGCATCCACGGTGAGCCAGGTCGCCGCCGCGTCAAGCTCGGCACGGCCGACGAGATCGCCGCCGAGCTGACCGGCGCGGTGCTGAAAGACCTGAACCTGCCGCGCGGCCAAGAAGTTATTTTGCTGGTCAACGGCTTTGGCGGCACGCCGAATTTAGAGTTGTACGTGATGGTCAACGCGGCCATGAAAATCCTGAATGCGGCTGGCGTGAAAGTGGTGCGCCACTTGACCGGCTCTTACGTCACGTCGCTGGAAATGGCGGGCTGCTCCATCACCGTGACCGCAGTGGACGACGCCATGCTCAAGCTGTGGGATGCGCCCGTTCACACCGCTGCGCTGCGCTGGGGAATCTGAAAATAGCGGTTTCAAGCCGTTAACGCGCACAGTCGCCCCCGGGTTAAGGTTTGGCATGCAGCATTGCGTCAAACATGCAGCAATGCAGCAATGCATCAAACCTCAACAAGGAGCCGCCATGGGTTGGTTTTCAAAAGCAGACAGCAATTTTTTCTTGGCCACCATCGTGCCAAGCAGCGACAGCGTGCGCATCGCGCAGTACCTGGGCATCGTCAACGGTGAAGCCATCATCGGCGCCAACATTTTTCGCGACATGTTTGCGTCGGTTCGCGACGTGGTCGGTGGGCGTGCGGGTGGCTATGAAAGTGGCTTGGCCGGTGCGCGTGACGCGGCCTTGGCCGACATGATTGCGGCTGCCAAAGAGATGGGTGCCAACGGCATCGTTGGCGTCGATTTCGACTATGAAGTCATGGGCGAAACCAACGGCATGATGATGGTGGCAGTGAGCGGCACTGCTGTGAAGATGGCCTGAGCGTGTGCGAAAAACCCGTCAACAAAGACCGCGCCTGGTTTGCCGAGGTGGCTGGCCGCGACTTGGTTGGAGGTGCTTCACCACGCCATGCGCAACTTCAAAGATGAGAGTTTCATCGGCCAGTTTTTTATCGCCCCAGTTGATGCGTGATTTGCGTCTGTTTGCGGTTCGAGACGACGAGTCGGAACGCGAGTTGGAAAGTTGGAAGGCAGCGCTGGTCTGCGAACGCGTTGAGCTGATCGCTGCCGCTTTTTCGACGCGCCGATTTCACCTGCCAGCAGGTTGCGGGCGCACCACCGCCAGACGCCGTGCGATCTCGGCTTTCAACCAAATCGCGTCGTGCCCTGGCACCACCAGTTGGAGGCCTTGCGCCAGCATGTCGCGCGCCATTTCGGCGCTGCCGCACCAGATGCCCGCGACTTTTCGGTGGGCTGCGCAGGCCTGTTGAATTCGCGTGATGGCGGCTGCCAAAACCGGGTGGGTGTGCGCGGCGGCCGGGCCCAAGCCGAGTGCGATGCCCAGATCGCTGGGGCCAATGAACAGGCCGTCGATGGACGCCACCGCAGCAATCGCTTCCACCACATCCAACCCGGCACGCGTCTCGATCATGGCCAAGGCCAACATGTTGGCGTTGGCATGCTGCGGGTAGTCGGTGCCGCCCACCAGCAAGCCGCGCGCGGGGCCGAATGAGCGGTCGCCTTCATCACCGGTCAACGGGTAGCGGCAGGCGCGGCCGAACGCTTCCGCCTGCGCTACCGAATTCACTAGCGGGCAAATCACGCCGTAAGCCCCAGCGTCGAGTGCGCGGTTGATCTCGGCCAGGTTGTTTTGGCTGACGCGCACCAGCGGCACCGCCGCCGTGTGCGACAGCGCTTGCAGCATGGCCACCATCTGCGCATGACCGGCCATGCCGTGCTGGCAGTCAATCACCACCGCATCAAAACCGCTGGCACCGATCAATTCGGCGGCGTAGGCCGAGTCCAGACTCACCCAGCCGGCCACGGCGCTTTGATGGCTGCGAAACAGGTCGAGCAGGCGGTTGGTTTTCATGGCGTGAGGGCTTTCAAGCGGTGCAAAAACGTGTGGAGGTGGGCGGCTGCCAGGTGTGGCGACTGCATGGGAAACAAGTGTCCGGCAGCCATCAAGCAGTGGTGTTCGGCGATGTGGGTGGCCGCCGCCAGCGCAACAATTTCGTCGCTTTGGGCCGGTGGGCAGGTGGGCAGAGCGTGTCGCGCTCGCCGCTGATCGCGAGCATCGGCAATGTCAACGCTTGGGGCGGCACTTGGTTGGACGAGCGCGCGCGGTGCTCATACCGTCATGGCGGGTGGCAGCAAACTGCGGCGCGCCAAATGGCCGCCCGCGTCCAGCGTCATGTCAAGCGCCTGCGCGGCCGCATGCACTTCGCGGTTGAAGCGGGGCGTCTTGCGGGCGTCGCCGTTCACCACCAGCAGCGCCTCGGCGTCGTCGGTGCCGGTGTTGATGAACTGCCGCCAGCAACCGCCCGGCATCGACAGCGTGTCCCATGCACCCAGGTCGGCGCTCAGCGGCGCATCACCTTGGTTGAAGGCCACCTGCAAGGGGCCGCGCGCATGCACCAGCACAGCGGTCTCGGCTATGCAAAACGGCGCACTGCGCTGGCCCGATGGCACGCGCAGCCACTCGACTGAAAAGCCTTGCGGGTCGGCCACGGCGGGGTGGTGGTCGCGGTGCTGGCTGATGCCCCAGCCAATCACCGGCGCCACGTGCCAGGTGTGGCCTGGCAAATACGCATCGAGCGTGGCCGCGCGGAAGTCACGCTGCTTCGGGGTCACGCAGCGCGCCATCAAGTCGGTGGGCGACCACACGCGCAGCGCGGCCACTTCTGCGGGCGGCATCAGTGGCAGCAAGATGTCGTCGGGCGGTGCGGGCTGACCAGCGGCCACGTCGATCATTTGGTTGTCGCGGCCCAAGTACAGGCCCGTGGCACGCGCGCGGCGCATCACGTCGGGGCTCCAGATGATGCCGCCGGTGTCGTCACCGCCGAGCACCGTCATCAAAAAACCGTGTCGGCTGCCGCTGTTGGAAAAGCCGCGAAACATCCAGGTGGGCATGCACATCACGTCGCCTTCTTCCAACACGGCGTGGCCTTCGTCACCGGCGGCCCCCCAGCGCAGCGTGAAGCGGCCTTCGCAGGCAATGAAAACTTCAGACGTGAAGTGCAAATGCTGGTTGTTGGTGATGCCCGGGGCCATGCCCGCCGCGCCGATGTTGAAGCCGTGCGGTTCGCGCAAGTTCACCACCTGGTCGGCGTTTTGTGTGACGCCCGGGCCGACGATGGAATAGTTTTCTTTGGGCGTGCTGCCGGGCAAACGCACATCGATGAAGGCG
>JANYJJ010000157.1 GCA_025358485.1 Burkholderiales bacterium
CGAGCCGCCGTACATTGCGCCGTAGTAGATGCCCGCGAAAAAAATCATCGAAGCGGTCGGCTCCACCTTCATGGTGATCGGCAACAACATGGCCACTGCCGTGGCCGGGCCAATGCCAGGCAACACGCCGATGGCGGTGCCTATGGTGCAGCCCACCAAGGCCCACAGCAGATTGATCGGCGTGCCCGCCGTCATGAAACCCTGCATCAAGTTGTTCCAGGTGTCGAGCATGTCAAATCCAGCCTGTAGAAGTGAGGCCGGGCAAGTTGATGGCCAGCAATTTGGTGAACATCCAGTACACCGGGGCAGCAATGGCAAAGCCAATGCCAGCATCGACTACGAAGGCGCGCACGCTCAAATCCAATCGACCTTCAGCCGATTTGTAGCCACGCACGGCCATCACAAAACACAGCGTGCAACTCGCAATGAAACCGATGGTGGTGATGAGTGCCGCGTTCAACAACAGCGCCGCACTCACCCACAAAAAACCCGCCCAATGGCCGCTTGCTGCACCGGTGGGTTCTTCCATGTTGCGAAAGCCGCCGCTCAGCGCTTCGCGCACCATCAGCGCACCGCAAATCACCAACCCCACAGCCACCACCCAAGGCAAAAAGTTGGGGCCCACGCCAGCGTAGCCAGCGTCCGAGCGAATCTGCAAGGCACCCACGCCCAGCGCCAATCCGCCAACCAAACTTCCTGCGCCTATGAGCAGCTGAGGGTTAGTTTTCATCATGACCTCTGGTGCAATTTCAGATCATTCCCGACTTGACCATCACCGCTCGCAGGCTGGCGAATTCGTCGTCGACAAACTTCTCAAACGCCGGGCCAGTCATCAATGCAGAAGTCCAATTGTTCTTCTCCAGCGACTCGGCCCATGACTTGGTCTTGGTGGCAGCCAGCATCAAATCGACCAAGCCCTTGCGCTGCTCGGGCGTGATGCCGGGCGCGCCGTACACACCGCGCCAATTGCCAATCACCACGTCGATGCCCATCTCCTTCAACGTGGGCACGTCAACGCCTTTCAATCGCTTCTCAGACGTGACGGCAATCGCTTTCATCTTGCCGGTGGTGATGTACTCGGCAAACTCGCTGTAGCCGCTACCGCCCACCGTCACGTTGCCACCCAAAATGGCAGCCGTGGCTTCTCCGCCGCCACGGAAAGCGACGTAGTTGATCTTCGACGGGTCTACACCCACTTCGCGCGCAATCATCGCGGCTGCGATGTGCTCAGTGGCACCGCGCGAGCCGCCGCCCCACTTCACGCTGCCGGGGTCTTTTTTCATTTGTTCGACCACGTCTTTCATGGTTTTGAACGGCGAGCTGGCGGGCAGCACAAACGCGTTGTATTCGCTGGTCAAGCGCGCAATCGGCGTGGCCTGGCTCAGGTTCACTGGCGGCTTGCCAGTGATGATGCCGCCCAACATCACCGCACCCATCACCATCACGGCATTGGCATCAGCCTTGCTGACGTTGACAAATTGCGCGAGGCCAATGGCACCCGCCGCGCCGCCTTTGTTGTCGTAGCTCACCGATGCCGCTCCGGCTTCTTGCAAGGCCTTGCCAAGCGCGCGGCCGGTCGTGTCCCAACCGCCACCGGGGTTGGCGGGGATCATCATTTTCAGATTCGCACCAGCGGCCAACACGGTGCGCGGCAACACGCCTGCGGCCACCAGAGCGGTCAAAGATTTCAAAAATGTGTCGCGACGCATGGGGTCTCCTTGTTGTGGAAAACGAAAATTCTGGAATCTGAATGTTGCAGCTTCAAGCTGTCATTCGGCTGTCCAACGGGCTAGGGAAAGCGCTAGGGGTGTGGGTGAGTTGGGCGAATTCGGCCTCGAGCCGCGAGATGGTGTGATCTAAGCCTCGACCGACTTGGCGCAGCAAGACTACTTTTTGGCCAAGCGGCATAAAGAACCCGTTCGTCCTGAAATTGTCGAAGCGCACGACAAACACCTTCCGTTCGCCCGGAGGTGTCGAAGGGAAGCCCAGCGCGGGCGGCAAATGCTGGCCCGTGGTTCGTTTGCGGCCCGTAAAACCAGCGAAATCGAATCCATCGGGCGGCGCACCGCGCCACCGCCCACCTTCAGCACGTGCGTGCAGATCATCGTGGCGGCCACATCGTCAGTAAGCGACCAGCCACCCCACCTTGACGAACGCTCGTTGGTACAGGTCAGTTGTTCGCCTGCCAGCGATGCGGTAGCAATTCCTCGATCCGGCTGTTCAGGTGCGTCGGCAGCCGGGTGAGCACGTCCTTGAGGTAAGCCCACGGGTCATGCCCGCAGAGTTTGGCCGACTGCACCAGACTCATCACCACCGCAGCGCGCTGCCCAGCCAACTCGCTGCCGGCGAACAACCATGCCTTGCGCCCCATCGCCCACGGTCGCATCAGGTTCTCAATGTGGTTGTTGTCCACCGGCACCCGGCCGTCGTGCAGATGCACGGTCAGCGGCCCCCAGGCGTTCAGGCTGTAGTCGATGGCGCGCGCAATCGCGCTGCCCTCGGGCACACGGCCTCGCTCCAAGCGCAGCCACACGTGCAACTCCTCCCACAGCGGCCTTGATCTCGCCTGGCGCATTGCCAGCCGTTCGTCCTCGCCCAAGTCCTGGGCCTCGCGCTCAACCCGGTAGATCAGCGCGATGCGCTGCACCGCCTGCTGAGCCACCGGACTTTGGTTGACCTTGATCAGCTCGTCGAACTTCCTTCTCGCATGCGCCAAACACCCAGCCGCCGTTCTGCCTTCGAGCTTGAGCACTGCGGCGTAGCCCGCGAACTCATCGCGCACCAGCGTGCCCGCCCAG
>JANYJJ010000164.1 GCA_025358485.1 Burkholderiales bacterium
CCCATCACCATGTAGTCGGGGATGAGGTTGGTGATTTGCTTGGCCACGCCGCGGTGATCGACACCCATCAAGGTGGGCACGTTGTGCCCCATGGCGTTCATGGTGTGGTGGCTCTTGTGGCAGTGGAAAGCCCAGTCGCCCTCTTCGTCGGCCAGAAAGTCAATTTGCCGCATTTGTCCCACTGCGATGTCGGTGGTGACTTCGGGCCAACGCCCCGCCTTCGGTGTGGGCCCGCCGTCGGTGCCGGTGACGGTGAATTCATGGCCGTGCAAATGGATGGGGTGATTGGTCATGGTGAGGTTGCCAATGCGGATGCGCACCTTGTCGTTCTTGCGCGCCACCAGCGGAGAAATACCCGGAAAGATGCGGCTGTTCCAGGTCCACAAATTGAAGTCCAGCATGGTCATGATCTTGGGCGTGGCGCTGCCGGGATCGATGTCATAAGCGTTGAGCAAAAACACAAAGTCGCGGTCGACTTCGTCGATGAGCGGATGCTTCAAGCCTTTTTCAACACGCGGATGCGTGATCCAAAAACCCATCATGCCCATGGCCATTTGCACCATCTCATCGGCATGCGGGTGGTACATGAAGGTGCCAGGTCGGCGCGCCTCAAACTCATACACAAAGGTCTTGCCCACAGGGATGGCAGGCTGAGTCAAACCTGTCACGCCGTCCATGCCGTTGGGCAAGCGCTGGCCGTGCCAATGCACGCTGGTGACTTCGGGCAGTTTGTTGGTGACGAAGATGCGCACGCGGTCGCCTTCGACCACCTCGATCGTCGGGCCAGGGCTTTGGCCGTTGTAGCCCCACAGGTTGGCTTTGAAGCCTGGCGTCATTTCGCGCACCACCGGCTCGGCCACCAAATGAAATTCCTTCACGCCCTGGTTCATGCGCCACGGCAAAGTCCAACCGTTGAGCGTGACTACCGGGTTGTAGGGGCGACCGGTGTTCGGCACCAACGGCCCCATGGTGTCGGGCGTGGTTTGCAGCACCGGTTCGGGCAGCGCTGCCATCGCCACTTTGCTGACGGCGGCGGCGCTGACGGCCGCTGTGATCGTTGCTGTGACGGCTGCGGTGGCTGCACCCGCCGAGCCCATGAAGTTGCGTCTGTTGAGCATGTGATTTCCTTTGAGTTCAGTGCGCCGCGACCGCGGCGCCAGCTGGCTCCGCGCCCATGCTGGGCGAGCTGGCGTTTGTCATCAACGCCGACATCGACGGTTTGCCTGTGAGTGCCATGTCCAGATCGGCCTGCGCCAACCAGAACAAGCGCAGCGCCTCAATGGCCGAATTGACGCTGGCGATTTGCGAGCGCGCGTCGGCCAGCAACTCAAACACGCCGATCAACATGCCGTTGTAGCGAAGCAGGTTCTCGTCAGAGATTTGTTTGCGCAGCGGCACGATCTCGTCGCGGTGATGACGCGCCACATCGAAGGCCGTGCGGTAGCCGGTGTAGGCCTCACGTACCTCCGACCGCGCGTTCACTGCCGCCTGGGCCGCCAGATTGACGGCTTGCATGTAGACAGCCTCGGCCTTGGCAACGCGCGCGCTGCCCCAATCAAACAGCGGCAGCTCAAAGCTGACCTCCCAACCGCGTTGAATGGGCACTTCATTCGAGCTGTTGCGCTTGCTGCCCAGTTCCAACACGTTGATGAAGCGCGTGGTGCGAGTCAGGCCCAAGTTCTTCGCGGTTTGCTCGGCAGCCATCGCGGCAGCTTGCACATCCATGCGCTGCGCCATGGCCGTCTGTTCAACATCGGGCAAGTCGAGCGGCGCTGCGGGCAAGTCGGGCAATCGCGCGGGCAGCGTGAACTGCGTTTGTGCGCCCCATGCGCCCAGCAAGCGCGTGAGCCGCTCACGCGCAGACCGCTGTGCTTGTTCGGCATGCGCCACGCCGAGGGCGGCGTCGGCAGAAAAGCTTTGCTCGCGGGCGCGTTGCAGCTTGTTGAAGTTGCCCACTTGTTCCATGCGTTTGGCCAGCTCGGTGCTGGCGTCTGCGGCTTGCTTCACCTGGCGCGCGTAGCGCACAGCTTCTGTCGCGGCCACGGCGTTGACCCAAGCTTTGCGTGTGTCTGCGGCCAGCGTGAGCACGCTCAACGCCACCGTGTTTTGAGTTTGCTGAAAGCGCCGCGCCTCGATCGGGCCCGTCATCGGCATGGCCAGCAAACGCGCCAAATTCAAGTGAAGGCCGCGTTCGATCTCGATTTCATCACCCCGTGTCGAGCGGCCAAAGCTGAAGCCCGGGTTGGGCAGTCTGCCTGCCTGAACCACCTCGGCTTCAGTGATGCCCAGCTCAGCAAAACTGGCTTGCAAGCCGCGGTTGTTGAGCAAGGCCACTTGCACCGCGTCGTCGACACTGAGTGGTTTTTTCAGCAGCTCGTTCACGCGTTGTTCGATGCGGTCTTGATCGGCCTGCGTGCGTGCCCACATCACGTCTTTGCCAAGGCGTGCTTGGGCTGTTTTTTCGACACTGGAAAAGCCGCCGTCGGGGCTGAAGCTGGCGCACCCGGACAGCAGCAAGGCGGCACCAGCGGTGAGGCTCAGTGTGTGCAGGCGCTTCATGGTTTGTGGTGCTGGTGGGCACTTGGTGATGGTGCAGCCGCAGCCGAAGGCGTAGCCGTAACCGCGGCCGCAGCCGTAGGCGCAGCGGCAGTAGGAGCGGCAGCAGCAGCTGGACTGGTTGTGGTTTGCGCTTCGCGTGCGTACACGCGCCAGCCACCGATGCGCGCGGCGGTTTCGTTCGCTTCACGCCACGACATCGGTTTTGCCTCATCGCTGAAGCGCGGGTGCTTGGCAAAAGACGATTCATACGTCAACGCAGGCACCGGTGTGCTGGCGTTCAGCGGGTCAGGTCGCGTGACGGTTTGCGCCGTCAGCGGCAAGCACGTCAGCACGGCTGCGCTCAGTGCGCAGGCTCTCGTGATTGAGATGAACATGGAGTCTCCAAGTGGATGTCGGGAGATGACATCGGGTGCGCCTTCGATACGCGCAGAGGTTTCGAACGTGCGGGTTGAACACGCGGGTCGAACGAGTAGCGTTTTGCGGCGGTTGATCGCGCGCTTGTGGTTTGAGCGCCGGTGCGCTCAGCTGCCGATCAGACGCTGCGCGGAGGGCGGTCTAGCCGATCGATCAAGGCGCGGCCGGTGTCGGCGCTGACCAAGCTCATGCGCTGCACTTTTGCAGCCGGTGCAGCGCTCAAGGCCGACTGTGCATCGACCATGACCACGCCGTGGCACAGGTCGCACAGATTGCAAGCACTGTGGTTGCCGCTGTTGGACGGCGGTGCGTTGTCTGCATGCGATGACGCCGCGTCGCCGTGGCATGGTGCTGCGGCGGTGGCGTGTATTTCATGCCCAGCTTGCGGCAACACAATTTCTGCGCTTGCTGCGGTCAACGCGCTGGCGGCCATGCTCACTTGCATCTCGCTCATGGCCCAGCCGCGCAGAGGCAGCAGGGCCAGCAAGATCCACAAAATGACGCAGCGAAAACGCATGATCGGAAATTTGGAGCGGTTGAAAAAACGCGTGTGATGACTGTCTGGCGGTTGAGTGTAGCCAGGAGGGAAAGTTCCGCGGCGCAGAGGGCGGTTGCACCGAGCCTCGTCTCGAAGCTCTCCGAGATCACGCCCCTACAATCTTTTCATCCCTTCAATTCTGCGGACGCCCGATGACTTCCGAACCTCCTGCTGCATCCGTTTCAGTCTCGCCTGCCACTGCCGACGGCACACCCGATTTGTCGCACATCTCGCCGCGCGACAAGGCTGAAATCTTGGCCCAGGCGCTGCCCTACATCCGCAAGTTCCACGGCAAAACAATAGTCATCAAATACGGCGGCAACGCCATGACGGACCCGGCCTTGCAGCAAGACTTTGCTGAAGACGTGGTGCTGTTGAAACTGGTGGGTTTGAACCCAGTGGTGGTGCACGGCGGCGGGCCGCAAATTGAAGATGCGCTGGCCAAAGTCGGCAAGAAAGGCACCTTCATTCAAGGCATGCGCGTCACCGACGACGAGACCATGGAGGTGGTGGAGTGGGTGCTGGCCGGACAAGTGCAGCAAGACATCGTGGGTCTCATCAACGTGGCCGGTGGCAAGGCGGTGGGCCTGACGGGGCGAGACGGAGGCCTGATTCGCGCGCGCAAGCTGCGCATGGTCGACCTGAAAGACCCCAGCGTGGTTCACGACATGGGCAACGTCGGCGAGATCGAGTCCATCGACCCCAGCGTGGTGAAGGCGCTGCAAGACGACCAGTTCATTCCGGTGATTTCACCGCTGGGCTTTGGCAGCAACAACGAAAACTACAACATCAACGCCGACGTGGTGGCGGGCAAATTGGCCGAGGTTCTAAAAGCCGAAAAACTCATCATGCTCACCAACATTCCGGGCGTGATGAACAAGGCCGGTGAACTGCTCACTAACCTGAGCGCGCGCGAGATTGACGAGCTGTTTGCCGACGGCACCATCAGCGGCGGCATGTTGCCCAAAATCGCGTCGGCATTGGACGCTGCCAAGAACGGCGTCAACACCGTGCACATCATCGACGGCCGCGTGCCGCACGCGATGCTGTTGGAGGTGCTGACAGAGCAGGCCTACGGCACGATGATTCGGTCGCACTGAAAGTGCAGTCAGTCCGAATCGACGTGACGACTTGTGGCCCATGCACGATGATTCGGTCGCACTGGGTATCGAAGAATTTGTGCCGAAGCGTTGAAACGAAAAATCAGCATGGAAAGGCTTCGATACCTCAGCCCGAACGGGGGGGGGAGTGGCGGTTGTAAATTTGACCAGCACAGTCCGCGCTGAACCGCATCCCGTTCGCACTGAGGTAGCTAAGGGTTTGAGGTGAAGCGCTGAAACAAGCTATCAGATGTGAAAGGCTTCGATACCTCAGCCCGAACGGGGAGGGTGGCGGTTGGAAATTTGACCAGCACAGTCCGCACTGAACCGCATCCCGTTCGCCCTGAGGTATCGAAGGGCTCTAAGCCAAGCGCTGAAACAAGAAATCAGTTGTGGAAGGCTTCGATACCTCAGCCCGAACGGGGAGGGTGGCTTTGGAAATTTGAGCAGCACAGTCCGCACCAATCCCAATCCCGTTCGCCCTGAGGTATCGAAGGGCCAGCATCAGACATCCGATCCGTGAACATCTCACAACGCTCTTTCACGATGAATCCGCAAACATCCTCCGCAACCGCAACCGCAACCGCAACCGCATGAAGCTCAGTCCGCATTGAAAGTCCGTCTTTACAAGCGCGTTGCCAAGTCAACAAAGCGCAACGATGCATCCAATCGCGTCTGGCTCTTCGACCTCGACAACACCCTGCACGACGCTTCGCATTCCGCGTTTGCTGGCATCAACCAAGCGATGACCGACTACATCGTTGATCACTTGGTGTTGTCGCACGAAGACGCCGCCGCGCTGCGCACCCACTACTGGCATCGCTACGGTGCCACGCTGCTGGGTTTGGTCAAACACCATGGCGTGAATCCCATGCATTTTTTGGAGCAAACCCACACGCTGCCAGGCTTGGAAGAGCGTGTGCGTTGCAGCCTGCACGACCGCGCTGCGCTGAAGCGCTTGCCAGGTCGAAAATTTATTCTGACCAACGCGCCGCGCCACTACGCCATGCGCGTGATGAGCGCACTGCACTTGACCGAGTGCTTCGACGGCATCATTTGCGTGGAAGACATGACCATGTTTGGCCAGCACCGCCCCAAGCCCGATGCGCGGATGTTCAAACACTTGGCGGCGCGTTTGAAAGTGCCCATCCACACCTGTGTTCTGGTCGAAGACACGCTGGCCCACCAACGCTCGGCCAAGCGCGTTGGCATGCGCACGGTGTGGATGCAGCGCTATATCAATGCGTCGCTGCGCACGCCGCTTTCACCACTGAAAAGTTCGCCAAAAGTCAGTGTTCACCCTTGCCGCAAGCCACCATATGTGTGTGCCAGAATCAAGTCGATTCAACGGCTTCGATCTCTGTGGTGCACGCGCAATGACCCCTCGCTCTGACGACGTCCCGCAGGACGCACCCGATATCGAAGCCTCAGGAACGCCGTCGGCAACTGCTGCGTTGTCAACAGTCCGCAAGCGCCCCAAACCCGGCGAACGCCGTGTGCAAATTCTGCAAACCTTGGCGTCGATGTTGGAGCAACCCGGTGCCGACCGCATCACCACCGCAGCCTTGGCCGCCAAGTTGGATGTGAGCGAAGCCGCGCTGTACCGCCACTTCGCCAGCAAGGCGCAAATGTTTGAAGGCTTGATCGAGTTCATCGAGCACAGCGTGTTCAGCTTGGTGAATCAAATCGTCGAGCGTGAAACATCGGGTTCTGTTCAAGCCCGAAAAATCGTCAGCGTCCTCTTGCAGTTTGGCGAAAAAAACCCCGGCATGACGCGCGTCATGGTGGGCGATGCGTTGGTGTTTGAAAACGACCGTTTGGTCGCCCGCATGAACCAGTTTTTTGACCGCATCGAGTCGCAGCTCAAGCAAGCCTTGCGCATCGCCGCCGAAGCCGCAGGGTCGAGCACGCCGACAGTGGATGCCAACGCGCAGGCCTCGGTGCTGACTGCGTTTTCAGCCGGGCGTTTGCAACGCTATGCGCGCTCAGGCTTCAACCGCAACCCGACCGAGTTCATGGACGCCGCTTTGAATTTGATGGTGGCTTGACAGCAACTGTCTACACCGTCGAAGCGGGCGACGGCACTGCCCACACCTTGCATCTGCTGCCCCAAAAAGCAGCCTTCCTTCCTCAGACATCCACCTTGCTGATTGCCGATGCGCACATTGGCAAAGCGGTTAGTTTTCGCGCGCTGGGTGTGCCGGTGCCTGCAGGCACGACAACGGAAAACCTGAATTTGATCAGCCTGCTGGTGACGCGTCACCAAGCCCAGCGCATTATTTTTCTCGGTGACTTTTTGCACTCCGCGAAGTCACATGCTGCGGCCACGATGGCGGCGGTGTCAACGTGGCGTGAGCTGCATGCCGACTTGCAAATCACCCTCGTGCGCGGCAATCACGACGACCGTGCTGGTGACCCACCCGCGCATCTGCGCATCGACGTGGTGGACGAGCCGCTGCGTTTGGGCGGCTTGGCGCTGTGCCATCACCCGCAAGAAGTGGCGGGTGCGTATGTGCTGGCAGGTCACATTCATCCCTGCGTGAAGATTTCTGGCCGAGGGCGCGACAGATTGCGCTTGCCCTGCTTTTGGATGGGGCCGCGCGCGGCTGTGTTGCCCGCGTTTGGCGCGTTCACGGGGATGGCCGAGGTGCGGCACTCGGCCCAAGACCGTGTGTTTGCGGTGGCAGGTGATGCCGTGCTTGAGGTGGACGCTTCAACGTCCTCACCAACACGCCGCACAAGCCCAGCGCCGCCAAAATCAAACCCGAAGTAGAGGCCGCCCAAAAGCCTTGCGCGCCTTGCAAACTTTGCGGCGTCAGGCCCGTCAGGTTGAACGCCAACACATGGCCGCCAAACAAACCCACGCCCCACAAGGCCAGCACGTAAATCACCAAAGGCAAGGTGGTGATGCGATAGGCGCGCAGCACAAACGCGGCCACCGTTTGCGCGGCATCGGCGATGTGAAACACCACCAGCCAGGCCAACAACGGCAGCGCGGCGGCCACGATCAACGGGTTGGGCGTGTAGGCGCTAAGCAAAGGTGCGCGAAGCAAAAACACCACACAGCCCATCACCGCCGCCACCAGCACACCCAACACCAAACCGTGCCAGCCGACGCGCCGAGCGCCCGCCGCATCGGCAGCACCGATGCGCTGCGCCACCAAGGTGCTGGTGGCGTTGCCCAAAGCCAGCGGCACCATGAACATCAAGCTCACCACGTTCACTGCAATTTGATGGCCCGCCACGGGCGTGGCGCCGAGCCTGGATATGAAGAAGGCCATGAAGGTGAAGCCCGTCACTTCAACGCCTATCGACAGGCCCATGGGCACGCCCAAGCGCAGCAGCTCGGTCAAGCTGGCGCGGTCGGGTTTGCTCAAGCGTCGTGCACGCAAACCGAAGCGTTCGTAGAACGGGTCGCGCTGTATCACCCACCAGGCCGCCAGCAGTTGGCAGGCCATGACGATGGCGGTGGCCACGCCGCAGCCCGGCGCGCCGCGCGCCTCCACCACCAACGGGCCCAAATCATCCCAAGGCGTTTGGACAGACGCGCCAAACACCAGCAGGGCAGTCAGCGGCAGCTTCAAAGCCAGCGCGCCCAACTGCAAAGCCATCACGATTTTCGGGCGTGAAACGGCTGTGTTGAAACCCCTGAATGCGGTAAAGAGCAAAGCGGACGGCAGCGCAAACGCCAGCGCGCTCAAGTAGCCGCGCACCTTCACTTCCACTTCGGGCTGCACCTTGGCCAAGCTCAAAAACGGCTGCGGAAACAGCAGCACGGCGCAACCCAACACCGACAAGCCCAAGGCCAACCAGACCGCTTGGTGCAACTGCGCGCCTGCCTGCGTGTGCTTGCCCGCGCCAAACAGCTGACCCACGATGGGCCCCACCGCCAGGACCACGCCCATCAAGCCGATGAACACGCTGATGTAGATCGCGCCGCCCACCGCCAGCGCAGCCAGATCGAGCGGACCGGCCCGCGCTGCCATCACGGTGTCGATGGTGCTGAAGGCCAGCACGGCCAACTGTCCCACCAACACTGGCCACGCCAGCGGCACGATGTGGCGCGCGCTTTGCCACAGGCCGCGTGAAGCTCGGTTCATGAACCGGATTGAACGGCAGCGTGGTCTGCGGTGTCTTGGGGAGTGTCGAGCGCGGTGTTGTGGGCAGTGTCGTTGGGATTCAGCGTAGCAGCGTTGACTTGCGCCTCACGCGCCCGTTCCGAGTAGCGGTTGAAACGCCAAGCCGTGCCCTCCATCGTGATGCGCCGCCACGTGGTGCGCTTCTCGCCGGGGCTCATCACCGGCCAGTGCTGCACCTCAAAAAACGTGCGCCCGCAACCCTTGCAGATGTCGTCACCCTGGCTGGTGGAGCAGATGGCAATGCAGGGCGCATCAGGCGTGCTTTCGTACCATGCCGTCCAGGCCGCTTTGGCCTTCGCGGGCATCGAGGTTTCGTCGCAGTCGTGCTCGCGGTAATAGACCATCAGCGCATACACCTCGGCCAGCGCCAGCACTTCGGCACAGGCGGTGATGTTGTCCGGCGAAGGCGAGCGCAGCCGCCACCAGTTGATGGCGGCTTCGATGTCGGTGATGTGAAGGGAGCTCATGGCCTGAATGCGTTGGGCGCTGAGGATAGCGTGCGACCGATGGCCTTTGGGGGGGCGCTTTGATCTGGCGCTGACTTGGCAACGGTGTCGCCTTGACGCCGCCTTGATTCAGGGGCAAACATGCCTGTCTTTGAGCATGTAAGTTCGGGCTGCCGATGCGATGATTCAGCATGCGTTTCGCCACCTGAGCTGAGGACACCATGCAACATTTTTTTCGTCGTATGTCACTTGCGTCCGCTGCGGTTGCGCTGGCCTTGTCAGCCGCCAGCGCCTCGGGCGCAACCCCGCTGCAGCCGATTGAAAACTTCACGAAGCGGCCCGTGTTGAGCGACGTGACCTTGTCGCCGTCGGGGGATCGCATGGCCGTCATCACGTTCAACAAAGAAGGCCGTCGCATGTTGGCAGTCATGAACCTGAACCCAATAGGCCAAATCAAGGTGGTGGGGTCTTTCAGTGATGCCGATGTGACTTCGGTGGCTTGGGTCAATGACAAAAGGCTGGTCTACGAAGCGTTTCAAGATGGGCCGGTGATCAAGGAAGGTGGCGCCGGGACTTTCGCAGTGAACGCCGACGGCAGCCAGGAGCGTCAGCTCATTTCCTGGCGCCACGCGTTGGACAGCACCAGAAGCGCCATTCGCTCACGCGTCTTGCCATACGGCTGGTTTTTTCGCTCAGCGATTGACGGCGACGGCGAAGACGTGTTTGTTGAACGGACAGTCAAAGACAACGCTGGACAGATCAAACAAATCGAACTGGCGCGGTTGAACACGTCTACCGGGGAGCTGCGCAGCCAGAGTTACGGCATGCCTGAAGGTGGGTCGTCGTGGCTCATGGATTCCCAGCAAGAACCGCGCGTGGTAAGCGCTTTCCAAGCGGGACGCACCAAAATTCACTGGCGCGATTCGGCCTCTGCAAGCTGGAAAGAAATTGCTGAATTTGACAGTTACACCGGCGCGGGCTTCAGGCCGATGCTGGTGGACAGCGATGGTCAATTGGTCGTTGGTGCCAAGCATGACGGTGACACGACTGCGATTTATAAGTTCGACCCGCTGACCAAGCGTATGAGCCAAGACCCGCAGTTGAAGGTCAATGGTTTTGATTTGCCCAACGGGGCAGAAATCGACTCGCGGACCAAGCGCTTGCTGGGCTGGCATTTCACCGCTGATCGCCCCGTCAGCTATTGGTTTGACGACCGCATAAATGCCATTCAGCAGAGTATTGACAAAGCGCTTCCGGTTGGCCGCAACAATCTGTTGATTTGCGGCCGCTGCGAGACGAGCCGTTTTTTCGTCGTCAAGTCGCGCTCTGACCGGCAGCCTGGCGAATATTTTTTGTACGACCGCGAGAAAAAGTCACTTGAGAGAATTGGTGCCGAGAGGCCCTGGATAGACGAAGCGACGCAGGCCACACGGAGTTATCACCGAGTCACCACCCGAGACGGGCTGTCGATGCCTGTGTACCTGACCCACCCTGTCGGCAGTCGACCCAACACACCGCTGCCCACGGTCGTGTTGGTTCACGGTGGCCCTTGGGTGCGTGGAAGTGATCTGAACTGGGACGCGGAAGCTCAGTTTTTGGCATCGCGCGGCTACCGCGTTCTGCAGCCTGAGTTCCGAGGAAGCACAGGCTACGGCGCAAAGCTTTTCGAAGCCAGTTGGAAACAGTGGGGCTTGGCCATGCAAAACGACTTGGTCGACGCGGTGCAATGGGCTGTCAAGCAAGCATGGGTCGACGCCTCCAAGGTGTGTGTCAGCGGCGGCAGCTACGGTGGTTACGCCAGTTTGATGGCACCCATCGCAACACCCGGTGTCTTCAAATGCGCTGCCAGTTTTGCCGGGGTCACCGACATTGATTTGATGTATTCGATCACTTGGAGCGACTTCTCAGAGGAATACAAGCGCTTTGGCATGCCCGTGCTCGTCGGCGACCGCGCGAAAGATGCGCAGCAGCTGGCGCGCACCTCCCCGCTCAAGCGCGTGTCGGAAATCAAGGTGCCTGTGTTGTTGGGGCATGGTGGTTTGGACAGGAGGGTGCCAGTCCAACACGCCAGTGAGTTCTTCGATGCGGCACGCAGCGCAGGCGTGGACATTGAGCGGATCAATTACCCAGATGAAGGCCACGGCTTTTTCAACCCGAAAAACGCGACCGACTACTACGCTCGCCTGGAAAAGTTTTTCGCCAAGTCGTTGAAGTCTTCAAACTGAACGACCCAAAAAAATGCCGCCAGGGTTTGGGCCCTGGCGGCATTTTTTGTGTCTAGACGATCAGCGCGCTGGCTTGTCCGAGTTCTCAAACGGCAACTTGATTTGCGACAAGTCTTTGCGCGTTTCCACCATCACCAAGGCGCTGTCGTTCACCGGCGCAGGCGCTTTGATTTCGCGCACAACCCGAACCGGCGCGGGCTCGCGCGCCATTGCTTCTTGCGCTGCCTTGATCTTGCTGGCATCAGAGTTGACCCACTGCAAGCCAGCCGTTTCAGCCACGTTGTTCAGTTGATCCAACTGAAGCACGAAGGGCGCTGCAGGTGCGGCGATGACCGCGGGTGCGCTTGCGGGGGCAGGTATTGGCTCTGACGCGGGTGCTGGCGGGGGAGCAGCAATCGGCGCTTGCGTCACCACGGGTTCAGCCGTCGCGGCATGCGCGGTCGATGTTGACAACGCCACCGCTGCAGTTGCCAAACCAGCGACTGCTGCCGCACCTGCCACTCCTGCTGCCCCTGCTGCACTTGCCGAAGTTGCAAAAGATGCGCTGGGTGCCGACCGCGCAGCGCCTGTTTCCAGAGCGCCGCCTGCAGCGGATGGCGCGCCATCTTCCGCACCACGCTCGCGTTGACTGCGACCGCGACCACGACCACGCCGACCGCGTTCGCGCTCTGCGCCTTCGCTGCCTTCAGCACGTGGTGCGCCGTCTTCTGATGGGGC
>JANYJJ010000182.1 GCA_025358485.1 Burkholderiales bacterium
TTCGCTTGCCGGGCATGCCGCTTACCTCCGATTGGTGTTCGAAGATTCAACGGTAGCCCCGCCTCCCAGACCCGCCCGGGATAGGCCTCTGACCGGCCAACATAGTTGTCGTTAACCGGCCAAGGTAATTGTCGTCAACCACCTCCGCCTCCTGCTGGACTTCCGGCAAATTGGACGCGAGTTCGATCGCAACCTGTGCTGCCATCAGAACTACCAGATCAGCGTTCGTCTCGGCCGCTGCCAACAGCGCAAAACCCGCACTGGTGTCGCTCAGCCTGACGGTTTCGCGCGTGATGTCGCGGATGACGTCTAGAACCGTGCATGTATCGACACACAGAACTGGTGCGCCCAGCGCCACCAGGTCGCTGATCTCAGCGGGCCCGAGACTCATGCGCGTGATTGGTCGTACTTTTGGAGCAGCCCCAATGCGAACTCGTAGTCGATGGCAAGTTCGTGCGCCGTGTCGCTGGGCCAGCCGTCAACTTCCGACAGCCAACGCGCCAGGCGATCGGAGTCAAGACGTTCTGAAGTGTGATGGGCCGCGATCAAGAACTCGAACCACCGCTCCTGATCCTTCGGGTGGCCAGCGCCCGTGGATTTGTTTGCCAGATTTGAAAAGCGTCGCAGCGACGCGGCGGGGGCAGCCTCCATCCAGTCCTCGAGCGTCTGCTGCGCTGACGTAACGTCAACGATGAAGCCACCTGCAGCAGCGGCGGGCTGTGCCACCCTGTCCACAAAGTCTTGAAGGATGGCGTTGTACTTTGTGATGCCTAGTTCGCCCACCTTGCGGGGCACGATGTTTGCGACACGGTACCCGTCCTGCTCCTGCCACAGAACGAGGCCGGCCTCGTCGATATCATCTGCCGGCTCCCGTACCAGTGCAATCACATCCTCCTGCTTTAGGGCATAGCTCTTGACGTCCTTCTCTCGCTCGGCGTCGTGCCGCCAGGGAGCCTTCACCTGCGACAAGATGTGGTCGCGAATCGAGACCGAAGCTGATCGGGTGCGGAGGTGTAGATCTCGGAAGACCTCGAGGTTCGTTCTACTCATGTCGGGGTACCCGGCTGGCGCTGCGCATGATGGTACGACGTCGAGCCGGTTGCCAGACGAGTACCTCCATCCCGTAGCCGCCCGCTCGTTGGCCTACCAGGTTGGCCGCCACACCTTTCCGCTTCGCTCTTGAGCTTGTCGCGTGCTTAGTTGCGCACAGCCGGTGTCTGGTCAAATGTCGGAACCGGCATCGACACAGGACCACAACATGGCACGCACCATCTACGACAAGCCGACTCGGGCGCTTCTGAAGGACATGCTCAACGACATGGGCCTGAAGCCGGGCCAGGTTTTCACAACGTCGCAGACCATCGAGTGGTTCAAGCAGCACTACCCAAAGTTGCAGCCGAACAGCATTCGCGCACACTTGGTCCAGGCGTCGACGAATGACCGCAGTCGCTTGCACCACCCGTCGACGAACGCAAGCGACGACCTGCTGTTCAAGGTGGATTCGGGCCAGTTCAGGTTGTACGAGCCCGGAAAAGACCCGGCTCCGATCCACTGGGCGTAGTGGGCTCAAGTCTTGCATCTAACCTGCTCTCGCTCAATAAAATGGGCGTAGTGGGGTCAGGGCGTAGTGGGGTCAAGTCTTGCATCGGGCGTAGTGGGGTCAAGTCTTGCATCTAACCTGCTCTCGCTCAATAAAACATCCCAGTTGCGATACCGACAGCCCTGTTTACCGAGTCCCAGCTGTCGCGGTACGCCACCAGCGGTGCGGTTACCAAGCGCTCTGTCCAAATGCTTTGCCCAGGCCTGCGGCCGCAACTGCGAGCCCTTGGGAATGTCTGACGTTGCAGGAAGTGCAGGGTCCTGTCTAAAGATGAGAGTGCCGCTGCAAGCTGCAAACACTACTCATCAAATCGCAGACCCGTCGAACCTAAACAGATGCCAACAAGCGGCGTATCGCGTCGCTTTGTCCGGCCAACAACCCGGCGACCGAAATGTCTTCGTCAAGGGCATCCCAATGAAGGCCCGTGCTGCTGAATTCGACTTGCAACCGCTGCTCTGAAGCGGCGTTCAGCAACCTCGGAAACCAGGCCAGTGCGACAACAAGGTTTCGGCCATCCACCAGACTAGCCCACATGCTGTCGTCATCGAAGCGAACGGATTTAGGCGAAGTATTCATTCCAGGTTTTTTCAATCAACTCGGCGACGAACTCGACGTTTTCCGACACGACGTGCGTCAGCTCGCGCAAGGTGCGTGGGTCATGGCCGCTGCTTGATGCGAGCTGCACTGCGAGCACGAGCCAAAATTTAGCATCACCGCTGGCACTGCGAACACGCGTGTGAAGCGGTTCGCGCGGGTCTCACTCATTTTGTTGCAGCCTCTGCGCGAGTCGTGGGCCTCCGCAGCAGCAAAGCGCAAGGGGCTAGCGAGCGATTTGGCGTACCCGCGTATGAGCGCGTTGGCCCCTTGCGCTTTGCTGCCCGCGCCGTTCTGGGCGCAGCACGCAGTAAAGCGACCTGACCTCAAACATCAATGTTCGAAGCCCGGAGCGCGTTCGTTTCGATGAAATTCCGACGCGGTTCCACTTCGTCGCCCATCAACATTGTGAACACGCGGTCGGCCTCAATCGCGTCGTCGATTTGCACTTTGAGCAAGCGGCGCACGGCCGGATCCATGGTGGTTTCCCATAGTTGGATGGGGTTCATTTCGCCCAGCCCTTTGTAGCGTTGGCGGCCGACTGCGGCTTCGGCTTGTTGAATCAACCACGCCATGGCTTGACGGAAATCGCCGATGCGGCTTTCCTTTTGGCGTTCGCCTTCGCCGCGTTTGACCACCGCGTCGGCGCTGACCAAGCCTTTGAAAGTTTTGCCTGCGGTGCTGAGCACTTCGTGATCGGCGCCGTGAATGAAGTCGGCGCTGATGACGCTGCTTTTCACGTTGCCGTGTTGCATGCGGCTGATGCGCAAAATGTGCTTGTCGCTGCGGGCATCGAACTCGGCGCTGACTTCGGCGTCATGCAGGGCGGCTTTCAAACCGAGGGCTGAAGTTTCAGCGGCTGCCAAGGTGTCGAGGTTCAGCTCCAAGCCATTGGCGATGGCGCGCAGGGCTTCTACGTCCATCCATGCGCTGAGGCGGTTGGCCACGTTATTGGCCAGAACGTATTGACGCGCCAAAGCCTCTAGCGCGTCACCTTGCAACACCGAGCCGCCGGGCACGCCGGTCTCCAATTTGGCATCTTTCAAGGCCACGCGCAGCAAGTAAGCGTCGAGTTCGGTGGCGTCCTTCAGGTACTGCTCTTCTTTGCCAAGCTTGACTTTGTAAAGCGGCGGCTGGGCGATGTAGATGTGGCCGTTCTCGACCAGCTCGGGCATCTGGCGGTAGAAGAAAGTGAGCAGCAAGGTGCGGATGTGCGCGCCGTCAACGTCGGCGTCGGTCATGATGATGATGCGGTGGTAGCGCAGTTTGGCGACGTTGAAATCGTCACCGCCCGACCCTTTGCCGATGCCGGTGCCCAGCGCCGTGATGAGCGTCAAGATTTCATTGCTGGTGAGCAGCTTTTCAAAACGTGCTTTTTCGACGTTCAAAATTTTGCCGCGCAGGGGCAAGATGGCTTGGAATTTGCGGTCACGGCCTTGCTTGGCCGAGCCGCCGGCGGAGTCGCCCTCGACGATGTAAATCTCGCACAGGGCCGGGTCTTTTTCCTGGCAGTCGGCCAGTTTGCCGGGCAAGCCCATGCCGTCGAGCACACCTTTGCGGCGCGTCATTTCGCGGGCTTTGCGCGCGGCTTCGCGGGCGCGAGCAGCGTCAACGATCTTGCTGCAAATGATTTTTGCGTCGTTTGGGTTTTCTAAAAGATAGTCGGTCAGCGCTTTGCTGACAACGTCTTCCACTGGGCCGCGCACTTCGCTGCTGACGAGCTTGTCTTTGGTCTGGCTGCTGAACTTGGGCTCGGGCACTTTGACGCTGAGCACGCAGCACAGGCCTTCGCGCATGTCGTCGCCCGTCACTTCGACTTTGGCTTTTTTGGCCATCTCAGAATCGTCGATGTATTTGTTGATGACGCGGGTCATCGCGGCGCGCAGGCCGGTGAGGTGGGTGCCGCCGTCACGCTGAGGAATGTTGTTGGTGAAACACAGCACGTTTTCGCTGTAGCCGTCATTCCACTGCATGGCCACTTCGGCGGTGATGTTGGTGTTTTGCTCGCTCATCTTTTCGCCCGTGGCGCTGAAGATGTTGGGGTGCAAAACTTTCTTGCCGGTGTTGACGTACTGAACAAAGCCTTTTACGCCGCCTGCGAACGCAAAGTTGTCTTCGCGGTTGCTGCGCTCGTCGACCAGCCTGATGCGCACACCGTTGTTCAAGAAGCTCAACTCCCGCAAGCGCTTGCTGATGATTTCGTAGTGGAAGTCGATGTTGGAAAAGATTTCCAGGTCGGGCAGAAAGTGAACTTCGGTGCCACGTTTGTCGGTCTCGCCCACGGTGCGCATGGGTGACACCTCAAAGCCGCCGCGCATTTCCAGCAGACGATCCTGCGGTATGCCTTGCTTGAACTCCATTTGGTGCATTTGGCCGTCGCGGCGCACTGTCAAACGCAGCCACTTGCTCAAACCGTTGACACAGCTGACGCCCACGCCGTGCAGGCCGCCTGAAACCTTGTAGCTGTTCTGGTTGAACTTGCCGCCAGCGTGCAGTTCGGTCAGGGCAATCTCGGCGGCGCTGCGTTTGGGCTCGTGTTTGTCGTCCATCTTCACGCCGGTGGGAATGCCGCGGCCGTTGTCGGTGACGGAGATGGAGTTGTCGCTGTGTATGGTGACGACGATGTCGTCGCAGTGACCGGCCAAAGACTCGTCGATGGAGTTGTCAACCACCTCGAACACCAAATGGTGCAGACCGGTGCCGTCAGAGGTGTCGCCGATGTACATGCCGGGTCGTTTGCGCACGGCCTCCAAGCCTTCCAGGATTTGGATGCTGCCTTCGCCGTACGCCTCAGCAGACGCAGCGCTGGCGGCTCGATTGGCGGCGCGCTGTGCGTTGTCTTCTTCGCTTCCGGGAAGGGCGGGTGTGGCTTGAGGCTCGGTCATCTTTGTTCCTGACGGTGTTTCTGGTGGCTTCGCCAAACCAAAGTTGTGGCGTTTTGCTTCGCAATAAAAATGCTGAAGCGGGCCGTGGCCCGCTTGCTTGGGATCATGCGAATAGGCGTCGCATTAAATTCGCATTGGCATCACAACGTACTTGAAGCCGGCTTGTTCGGGCACGGTGATGAGCACACTGGAGTTGGTGTCTTGCAGCTCGAGCTTCACCATGTCCACGCTCATGTTGGACAAGGCGTCCATGAGGTAGGTGACGTTGAAGCCGATCTCTATGGGGTCACCGGCGTAGTCGATTTCGATTTCTTCTTTGGCTTCTTCTTGTTCGGCGTTGCTGGACGCGATGCGCAAAGTGCCTGGCTCGATGTTGACGCGCACGCCTTTGAATTTTTCGCTGGTCAAGATGGC
>JANYJJ010000181.1 GCA_025358485.1 Burkholderiales bacterium
ATAGAACATGATTCAAATGCAGTCGCGGCTTGATGTCGCCGACAACACCGGTGCCAAGTCCGTTATGTGCATCAAGGTGCTCGGCGGATCCAAGCGTCGTTATGCCGGTATTGGCGATGTGATCAAGGTCAGCATCAAGGAAGCTGCGCCGCGTGGTCGCGTCAAAAAGGGCGAGGTTTACAGCGCCGTGGTTGTGCGTACTGCGAAGGGCGTTCGTCGCCAAGATGGCTCGCTGGTGAAGTTTGATGGCAATGCCGCCGTCCTGCTGAATGCCAAGCTTGAGCCCATTGGAACTCGCATTTTCGGCCCAGTCACGCGTGAGCTGCGCACTGAGCGCTTCATGAAAATCGTGTCGCTCGCTCCTGAAGTACTTTGAGTCAAGTTTGAAGGACGGCATATGAACAAGATTCGCAAAGGCGACCAGGTCATTGTTTTGACCGGGCGTGACAAGGGCAAGCGCGGGATGGTGACTGCGCGTGTTGACGAGCAGCGTGTGATGGTGGACGGAGTGAACGTGGTGAAAAAGCACGTCAAGCCGAATCCAATGAAGGGTACGACAGGCGGTGTTGTGGACAAAACGATGTCCATTCATCAGTCGAACATTGCCATTTTCAATGCCGCTTCTGGCAAAGCCGACCGTGTCGGTATCAAGCTGCTCGACGATGGCAAGAAGGTTCGTATCTTCAAGTCCAGCGGCGAGTTGATCAAGGCGTAAGGGGTAAGACATGGCAGAACAACAAATTGCTCGCCTGCACGCAATTTATCGCGACGCGATTTCGCCAGCGCTCGTGACCAAATTTGGGTACAAGTCAGTTATGCAGGTGCCTCGCATCAGCAAGATCACCTTGAATATGGGTGTCAGCGAAGCGGTCTCAGACAAGAAAGTCATGGAACACGCTGTCAGTGATCTGACGAAGATCGCTGGCCAGCGTCCTGTGGTGACGAAGTCGAAAAAGGCTATTGCTGGCTTCAAGATTCGCGACGGTGTTCCTATTGGTTGCATGGTGACGCTGCGCGGTATCAAGATGTATGAATTCCTGGATCGCTTTGTGACCATCGCCTTGCCGCGCGTGCGTGACTTCCGCGGCATCTCTGGTCGCGCGTTCGATGGTCGCGGCAACTACAACATTGGCGTGAAAGAGCAGATTATTTTTCCCGAAATTGAGTACGACAAGGTTGACGCGCTGCGTGGTTTGAACATCAGCATCACGACGACTGCCAAAACCGACGATGAGGCCAAGGCGCTTCTCGCAGCTTTCAAATTTCCGTTCAAGAACTGAGGCGCCTGTGGCCAAAACTTCCCTCATTCAACGCGAGCTGAAGCGCACCTTGTTGGTGGCTAAGTACGCCAAAAAGTACGCCGAGCTCAAGGGCGCTGCGAACGATGCAAAAAAATCTGACGAGGAGCGTTATGCCGCGCGCTTGGAGCTGCAAAGGCTGCCGCGCAACGCCTATCCCACGCGTCAGCGCAACCGATGCGAGTTGACCGGTCGCCCGCGCGGTACTTTCCGCAAGTTCGGCTTGGGCCGCAACAAGATTCGCGAACTCGCCTTCAAAGGCGACATTCCCGGCATCGTCAAGGCCAGCTGGTAAGCCAGTCCGTCCACGCACGATCAGGAGATATCTATGAGCATGAGTGATCCCATCGCCGATATGTTGACCCGTATCCGCAATGCACAGATGGTTGAGAAGCCAACGGTGTCGATGCCAGCGTCGAAGTTGAAAGTTGCAATCGCCCAAGTCTTGAAAGACGAAGGTTATGTTGACGGTTTCGCTTTGGTTGGCGAGGCTGGCAAGCCGCAGTTGGAAATTTCTCTGAAGTATTACGCCGGTCGTCCCGTCATCGAGCGAATCGAGCGCGTCAGTCGGCCTGGTCTGCGCGTCTACAAAGGCCGTCACGATATTCCAAACGTCATGAACGGATTGGGTGTCGCCATCGTCACCACCCCGAAAGGCGTGATGACCGACCGCAAAGCTCGTCAAGCCGGTATCGGCGGCGAAGTTCTCTGCTACGTCGCATAAGAAGGGGAAACGAAAATGTCCCGCGTAGGAAAAATGCCCATTTCTTTGCCTAAAGGCGTCGACGTGGCCGTGTCCGCAGAGAAGATCAGTGTCAAAGGTGCCTTGGGCACACTGGTTCGCCCGGTGAACGCCTTGGTCACGGTCAGCCAAACCGACGGCAAGCTCAACTTCGCGCCTGCCAACGAAAGCGTTGCGGCCGATGCGATGTCTGGAACCATGCGTGCCTTGGTGGCCAACATGGTGGACGGTGTCAGCAAAGGTTTCGAGAAGAAGCTCAGCTTGGTCGGCGTCGGCTATCGCGCTCAGGCGGTTGGTTCGAAATTGAATTTACAAATCGGTTTCTCTCATCCCGTGGGTAAAGAAATGCCTGAGGGGGTGAAGGTGGAGTGCCCGACGCAAACCGAAATCGTGATCAAAGGGTCTGATCGTCAGGTCGTGGGGCAAATTGCCGCCGAAGTTCGCGCGATTCGCCCGCCTGAGCCCTACAAGGGCAAAGGCATACGCTACGTCGGCGAAAAAGTCTCGATCAAAGAGACGAAGAAGAAGTAAGGGTCGAATGACATGTTGAACAAAAAAGACCAACGAATCCGCCGCTCGCGTCAAACCCGTGCGCGCATCGCAGTGCAGCGCGTCGCCCGCTTGACCGTGTTTCGGACCAATCTGCATATTTACGCCACTGTGATTTCCGACGACGGTTGCAAGGTTTTGGCCACCGCGTCAACAGCTGAAGCTGAGGTGCGCAAAGCATTGGCGGCTGACTCAAAAGTTGCTGGCAAAGGCGGCAACGTATCAGCTGCATCCATTATCGGAAAGCGTATTGCGGAAAAGGCAAAGGCGGCTGGTATTGATAAGGTTGCGTTTGACCGCGCTGGCTTTGCTTACCACGGGCGCGTCAAGGCGCTGGCAGAAGCCGCCCGCGAAGCGGGCCTTCAGTTCTAAGCGTTTCGGTTAACAGCTAACGCACAGACATCGGCGACGACAAGGAATTCGAATATGGCAAAGTTTCAACCCCGGATGCAGACCGAAGGCAACGACGACGGTCTGAAAGAAAAGATGATCGCGGTCAATCGCGTGACCAAAGTTGTGAAGGGCGGTCGCACGCTCAGCTTTGCCGCATTGACAGTTGTCGGTGATGGCGATGGTCGCATCGGCATGGGCAAAGGCAAGGCCAAGGAAGTGCCTGTGGCAGTCCAAAAAGCAATGGAGTCAGCCCGTCGCAATCTGACCAAAATTTCGTTGAAGAACGGTTCTATCCACCACAAGGTGGTGGGTGAGCACGGCGCTTCACACGTGCTGATGGCGCCCGCACCAGCCGGCACCGGCATCATTGCGGGCGGTCCAATGCGCGCCGTCTTTGAAGTCATGGGCGTGACCGACATCGTTTGCAAGAGCTTGGGTTCATCCAACCCGTACAACCTGGTGCGCGCGACCTTGGACGCTTTGAAGCACACCAGCACACCAGCAGACATTGCTGCCAAGCGCGGCCTGACAGTCGAAGAAATCTTCAACTGAATCGGTTGGTACGGAGAAACAACATGACTGACAAAAAAGCAACTTCAACAGCTCCCGCCGCCTCCGCGACGTTAACGGTGAAGCTGGTTCGCAGTATCGCTGGCACGCGTGAATCGCACCGCGCCACCGTGCGCGGATTGGGATTGCGCAAGCTCAACAGTGAATTCACGTTGGAAGACACCCCAGCCGTGCGCGGCATGATCAACAAGGTCTCGTACCTTGTGAAGGTTCTGTAAGGGCGCATGCCCCTCAGGACCCAGACTTAAGGAATAAGCATGGAACTTAACAGCATCAAACCAGCCGACGGGTCGAAACACTACAAGCGCCGTGTCGGTCGCGGTATTGGTTCGGGCATAGGCAAAACGGCAGGCCGCGGTCACAAAGGGCAAAAGTCTCGCGCGGGCGGCTACCACAAGGTTGGCTTCGAAGGCGGTCAGATGCCTTTGCAGCGTCGCCTCCCTAAGCGCGGTTTCAAATCTCAGCTGTTGAAGTTCAACGCTGAAGTGACGCTGACTGACCTGGAGCGCTTGGCCGTCAGCGAAGTCGATTTGTTGACTCTGAAACAAGCAGGCTTGGTTGGAGAGA
The DNA here is from genome assembly GCA_025358485.1 of Burkholderiales bacterium. Classification (GTDB taxonomy): domain Bacteria; phylum Pseudomonadota; class Gammaproteobacteria; order Burkholderiales; family Burkholderiaceae_C; genus JANYJJ01. The sequence goes on from JANYJJ010000181.1 coordinate 4,120, forward strand.
TTGCCAAGGTCGTGAAAGTTATCAAGACCGGTGAATTGACTCGCAAGCTGACGCTTAAAGGTGTCGTTGCGACGGCTGGGGCCAAGGCCGTAATCGAAGCTTTGGGCGGCACTGTCGTCTAAGCGGATTTGCCCGTTTTTGCCTTACTTTGAATTGATCCTGCGCAGTGGCAACTAACGCTAACCAACTGGCCAAGAGTGGGAAGTTCGGCGATCTGCGTCGGCGGCTGACATTTTTGTTGCTTGCCCTCGTGGTTTATCGCATCGGTGCGCACATACCTGTGCCGGGCATTGATCCGAATCAGCTGGCCCAGCTGTTTAAGGGACAAGCGGGCGGCATATTGAGTTTGTTCAATATGTTCTCCGGCGGTGCTTTGTCTCGGTTCACCGTGTTTGCGCTGGGGATCATGCCCTACATTTCTGCATCGATCATCATGCAGTTGATGACTTATGTGGTTCCGACTCTTGAAGCGCTGAAGAAAGAGGGAGAATCGGGTCGCCGGAAAATCACTCAGTATACGCGCTATGGAACCTTGGGTTTGGCGTTGTTCCAGTCACTCGGGATTGCTCTGGCGCTGGAAGGCTCGCAGGGGCTGGTGATAAGTCCTGGTTTTGGATTCCGTTTAACGGCGGTGGTGAGTTTGGTTGCTGGGACGATGTTTCTGATGTGGCTTGGCGAGCAGATCACTGAGCGCGGATTGGGAAATGGTATTTCAATCTTGATCTTCGCCGGTATTGCAACGGGTTTGCCCGGAGCCATAGGTGGTCTGTTTGAGTTGATCCG
>JANYJJ010000197.1 GCA_025358485.1 Burkholderiales bacterium
GATCAAGGCCGGTTTCGAGACGCTGACCGAAGCCGGTTACGCGCCCGAAATGGCCTATTTCGAGTGCTTGCACGAGCTGAAGTTGATTGTCGATTTGATCTATGAAGGCGGCATCGCCAACATGAACTACTCGATCTCCAACAACGCCGAATACGGCGAGTACGTGACCGGCCCGAAGATCGTCACCGAGGACACCAAGAACGCCATGCGTCAGTGTCTGAAGGACATCCAAACGGGCGAATACGCCAAGAGCTTCATCTTGGAAAACAAGGCCGGTGCGCCGACCTTGCTGTCACGCCGCCGCCTGACTTCGGAACACCAAATTGAAGTGGTGGGTGAGAAGCTGCGCGCGATGATGCCGTGGATCAAAAAGAACCGTTTGGTCGATCAGTCAAAGAACTGATTTCAGCGTCCAAATGCCAATGAGCCGCAAGGGAAACCTTGCGGCTTTTTCTTTGCTTCTCGACTCTCTGCCTGCGGTATCCTGAACCGGGCAAACGGAAACCAACATGAGTGAAATTCAACAGGTGGTCGGTGATGCCAGCGAAGCTGCAGACGCACCACCGCGCGCGCGCCGCAAAGGCATCTACATCTTGCCCAATCTGTTCACGTTGGCAGCTTTGTTCGGAGGCTTCTACGCCATCGTGATGGCCATGAACGGTAGATTCGAGGAATCCGCGATCGGCGTGTTTTGCGCCATGGTCCTCGACAGTTTGGACGGCCGCGTCGCGCGCATGACCAATACGCAAAGCACCTTCGGCGAGCAGATGGACAGCTTGTCCGACATGGTGTCGTTTGGTGCCGCACCCGCCTTGATCGCTTACGAGTGGGCGCTCAAAGGCATAGGCAAACCAGGTTGGATCGCCGCCTTCGTTTATTGCTCGTGCGCAGCACTAAGGCTTGCGCGTTTCAACACCAACTTGGCGGTGGTCGACAAGCGCTTCTTCCAAGGCTTGCCCAGCCCCGCCGCGGCGGCCTTGGTGATGGGTTTTATTTGGTTGATGGACAACCAAGGCTACGCGGGCGCCAAGGAAGGCACGTGGCTGATGTGGACGACCTTCGGCGTCACGCTGTACGCCGGCTTGACGATGGTCACGAATGTGCCGTTCTACAGCTTCAAAGACGTGAGCTTCAAGAAGTCTGTGCCCTTCATCGTGATCGTGGCCATTGCTTTGGCCATCGCCGTCATCAACATCCACGTGCCCGCAGCGCTGTTCAGCTTGTTCATGTTCTACGGCGTGTCCGGCTACGGCGTCTACATCTGGAAGCGCATGAAGGGCAAGCCAGTGAGCTTGATTGCCACCTCCACAGACGAGCCCGACGAACAGGGCCTTCACCGCTAAGGCGGCGTGCTACATTTTGGGCATGAACGGTTCATCAATTTTCTTGCTAGCGCTACGCCTAGAGGCCCCTCGGGTGCGCTGAACCGTCCACGTCTTAACGTCTTCGTCTCAACGGCCCGCATGCAACCCGCAGCGGGCCGTTTTGCTTTTCTGGCTGTGGGTTCAAACACTGGAGTATTTTCATGACAGACAAACTCATTATTTTCGACACCACCTTGCGCGACGGCGAGCAGTCTCCAGGTGCGTCCATGACCAAGGACGAAAAACTGCGCATTGCGCGCCAGTTAGAGCGCCTGAAGGTGGACGTGATCGAGGCCGGTTTTGCGGCTTCGTCCAACGGTGACTTTGAAGCGGTCAGGGCGATTGCCTTGGCCATCAAAGACAGCACGGTGTGCTCGTTGGCGCGGGCCAACGACCGCGACATCGCGCGCGCTGCTGAAGCCTTGAAAGGTGGTGCCTCCACGCGCATCCACTTATTTTTAGCCACCAGTGCCTTGCACATGGAAAAGAAGCTGCGCATGACGCCGGACCAAGTATTTGAGCAGGCCAAGTTGTCCACCCGATTTGCGCGCAATCTCAGTTCCGATGTGGAGTTTTCTCCCGAGGACGGCTACCGCTCCGACCCCGACTTTTTGTGCCGCGTGATCGAGGCGGTGATTGCCGAAGGTGCCACCACCATCAACATCCCCGACACCGTGGGCTATGCGGTGCCGGAGCTTTACGGTCAGTTCATTTTGAATTTGCGCCAACGCATTCCCAACGCCGACAAAGCCATTTGGTCAGTGCATTGCCACAACGATTTGGGCATGGCGGTGGCCAACTCTTTAGCCGGTGTGAAGTTGGGCGGAGCGCGTCAGGTCGAGTGCACCATCAACGGCTTGGGCGAACGCGCCGGCAACTGTTCGCTTGAAGAAGTGGTGATGGCCGTCAAGACGCGCCGGGACTACTTTGACTTGACGTTGGGTGTAGATGTGTCGCACATCGTCGCCGCATCGCGTTTGGTTTCGCAGACGACGGGCTTTGTTGTGCAACCCAACAAAGCGGTGGTCGGCGCGAATGCGTTTGCGCATGCTTCAGGCATTCACCAAGACGGCGTGCTCAAGGCACGCGACACCTACGAAATCATGCGTGCTGAAGACGTGGGTTGGGCCGCCAACAAAATCGTTCTCGGCAAGTTGTCCGGTCGCAATGCGTTCAAGCAACGATTGACGGAGCTGGGTATTGCGATGGAGTCAGAAACTGAAATCAACGCCGCTTTTGCCAAGTTCAAAGAACTGGCGGATCGCAAGAGCGACATCTTTGACGAAGACATCTTGGCCTTGGTGATGGATGAATCGGTGACGCCAGAAAACGAGCACTACCGCTTGCTGGCCTTGTCGCAGCACTCAGAGATGGGCGAGCGCCCGCAAGCCAGTGTGGCGTTTGCTGCGGGCGCGCTTGAGCATCATGCGCAAAGCGATGGCAACGGGCCTGTGGATGCCAGCCTGAAGGCGATTGAATCCAAGATCAGCAGCGGTGCCGAGATGCTGCTGTATTCGGTGAACGCCATCACCTCAGGCAGTACGGAATCACAGGGTGAAGTGACAGTGCGCTTGCAGCTCGGCGGTCGGGTCGTCAATGGTGTTGGAGCCGATCCAGACATCGTCGTCGCGTCAGCCAAGGCCTATCTGGCAGCGCTGAACAAACTTCACAGCAAGATCGAGCGAGTCGCGGCCCAAGGTTGAGCTTGAACAGGGCTCGATGCGGTTCGATTCGGCCGTTTTCGACATGGGGATAGCACTGACTCGCAAGGCTGCGACAATACTGATATGGCCAAAGACACATCTACCAAAGTTTCCCAAGACGGACTGCGTTACGCGGCCAAACCTTCGGGCTCGCCGTTTCTCGGTTCCGGCAACACCCGCTCTTGTTTCAAGTGCGGGAAACACCGACAGCAAGGGCAGCTCATGTCGAAGCGTGTCTTAGGCAGATCAGAAATGGTTTGCTCACCATCGTGCACCACGGTGACGTGAGCAAACTCATCTCGCGGGGTTGAATCGCTGGTCTGACGCTTCAGGCGCGGTGGTTCTCTGCCATTTTGGCGAGTGCGATTGCCAGTGCGGCACCACCCAAGGTTTTCACCAAGCCTGGATGCTCGGCGTAGAAGCTGCTCATTTTGTCGACGATGCCTGGGTTGCTTTGCTCAGCATGCTGCGCGATGTCTTGAACCTGCGCAGGAGTGAGCTTTGACGCTTGGTCTGGCGTCAGCGTACTTTGCGAGGCGGCTCCTCCTGTGATCTGACCAAAAATTCCGCTGAGGGCGCTCCCACCCGCCCCACCCAAAAGTGATGCAAGGGCACCGGGCCCCATCGAACCCAACATTTGATTGAGCATGCCTGCTTGCTGGGTTGGATTGGCCTGCCCAAACAGCTGACCGGCCATCTGACCGAAGGCGGGTGTTTTATCCGACCGAAACATGGCTGACAAGCCCTGGCTTATCAGATCAGCCGGTGCGTTTTGCGCCGCTTGATGGAACTGGTCTGGTGCGCTTGCAGCGTTGCCGCCACCTGCGAATTGAGACAGCAAGCTGCCGAGGTCAAAGCCCATGAGGAACTCCTGAAAGTAAAGATATGTACGAAGGTGTGCTTATTTCTTGGTCGCGAAGTGATAGCCCAGCAGCAGAACAGCCGCTCCCACCACCGCGCCAATGAATCCAGCCGATTGGCCTTGTTGATACCAACCCAAAAATTGGCCCAGATAGGTGGCAGCCAGAGACCCGCCGATGCCCAAGGCGGCGGTCAAGAAGAAGCCACCCGGGCCAGCGCCCGGGGTAATGAGTTTCGCAACAAGTCCGGCGACAAAGCCGATCAATATGGTCCAAATGAGGTGCATGTTTTCTCCCGTTCATTGAGGTAAATAAGTGCCCGGTCTTGTCATCGGCCGTGCTGCTTGCACCATACCGCAACACCGCTGCAATTCAGAGTCGCCCGCAGTTTCGCCAACCGACTCAAACTTTCGGCGCACCCACTTGAAGCGCGGGCGCAGACTGACTGAAGGCAGCGTGCTTTTCACATTCCGCCATGATGCGCAGGGCAGTGGGAATGTCAGCCACCTCGATTTTGAAAACGCGCATCACCACCAAGATGCTTGCCATGCAAATGTCGGCCATGCTGATGGCGTCGCCATGACAGAAGCGTCCCGTTTCACGCTCAGTGGTCAAGCGCTGTTCCATGGCTTGCAGCCCAGTGGTGAACCAGTGGATTTGCCAGGCGCGCCACGCCGCGTCATCAAATTGCGCATTCGCCAACAGGTATTTTTTGACGCGCGGCGTGATCAGCGGGTGCGTGTCTGCGGTCAAGAGCAGAGCGAGAGAACGCACCCGCGCGCGACCATGCAGGTCAGAAGGCAACAACGCTGGCAGCGGTTGGCTTTCCTCCAGAAACTCCAAGATCGCCATTGACTGCGTGATCGGCGCGCGGGGCTCGGTGCCCGTGGCGTTGCCGTTGTCCACGAAGGCCGGGATGGCTGCCATCGGGTTGATCTTCAGAAATTCGGCACCGCGCTGCTCGCCGGTGTCGAGGTTGATGTTGTGTTCCAGCGGTGAGATGCCCTTCAGGCGACACGCCACCCGAACGCGGTAAGTCGCCGAAGTGCGCCAGAACGAATACAACTCAAAGCGGGGGGAGGTGGTCATGGCGGTTCCTTGTGTGTGCGCAGTGGATCAGTGCGTTAAAGGATAGCCGCCGATTGCATGCAAGGCTGTCAGCGTTTCAAGCGATCCACGCTCAGCCCGTCTATAGGAATGCTAGGTGTTCGGCCCGAGAGCATGTCCGCCAACAAGCGCGCCGAGCCGCAGGCCAATGCCCAGCCGCTGGAGCCGTGGCCAAGATTCAGCCACACGCCCGCAATGCCACTCGGCCCGAGCACAGGAGGCCCGTCAGCCAACATGGGTCGGGCACCTTTCCAGATTTGGGCTTGAGCCAATTTGGCGACGCCGGGATACCAGTCGTGCAGTACCTTGTGCAATGTGGCCAAGGCGGCGGCGTTGTGTTGGTGGGGCGACCCACCCAGCTCCGCACCACCCGCCACGCGCAGCCGCGTGCCCAGTCGCGTGATGGCCACTTTGTAGCGCTCGTCCATGACGCCCGAGCGCGGGCCTAAATCTGGGTGAGCCTCCACATGGCGCATCGGTGCCGTCACCGAGTAGCCGTAAACCGGCAGCAAGGGCAGGCGCAAACCGTGCGGTGCCAGAAGGGCAGGTGCACCCATAGCGGCGCAAACGAGCACGGCGTCAAAGCGCTGCGTGACGGGCCCCAGTTGCAACGGTTGCGTGCTTGGGTTGTCCTTTTCTGCGGGCTCGTTGCCGCGGCGTGGTTGCGTCGCAGCATCGGCTGACACGTGCTGAGACACGACCTCTGGCGTCGCACCTGGCACGATGCGCAGCACATCGGTTTGAAAGCGAAACTTCACACCCGCTTCTTGGGCTTTGCCACGCAGCAAATGCGCAAACTGGCGGCAGTTGGCTACTTCGTCATCCGGCAGGTGGATGCCGCCTGACAGTTTGGTTTGTGCACTCAAACCCGGTTCCACCGCGCGGCATTCATCTGCCGTGAGTCCCCTGAACTTCGTGCCCAACTCTGCCAGCACCTTCAAGCCGGGTTTGGCCATGGCCACGTCTTGACCGCTGCGAAGCAACACCAAGTAGCCGGTGCTGCGCTCGAAATCCAGGCGCAGTTCGTGCGTCAAGGTGTGCAGCCGTTCGCGGCTGAAAACTGCCAAAGCCTGCATGCGGCTGCGGTTTTGCTCAAACGTGGCGCGGTTGCTGGCGCGCCACCATTTCCACAGCCATGAAAAAACGGCCGGGCTCAGCTTGGCGTTGATCCGAACCGGCGAGTGTTGACTGAGCAGATGCTTGATGACTTTGCTGGCCATGCCCGGCGCGGCCCACGGCGTGACGTAGCCCGGGGCAATCACGCCCGCATTGGCAAAGCTGGTCTCGCTGGCCACGCCTGCGCACCGCTCGAACACCGTGACCTCGTGCCCGTCGGCTGCCAGCTCGAACGCGCTGGTGATGCCCACGATGCCCGCGCCTACGACTGCAATGCGCATCTACAAATTCTCGCAGTCAGGTCGGCACAGACGGCATTCGGAAATGCCAACTGCGACGGGCACAAAGCTGGAAAGGAAGCGCGAATGTTTGACATGTTAAAGTTGAGGGCTTTCTTCGAAAGTGGCTACGCGAACGTGTTTTGCGTGGCTCTTCGGATTAACCAATCGCAAACCCGGCTGCTGAAAGGTGTTGTTGAAGCCCAGTGGATGCCCATTGAAAAGTGAGCAAATTTCGGTCACAACCGATACCTCTGTCAACAATTCAGGCCGGATTTTAGAACCAACCTTTGGAGCTCATCACATGAACATCAGCATGCGTGAAATGCTGGAAGCCGGCGTCCACTTTGGACATCAAACCCGCTTCTGGGACCCGAAAATGGCACCGTACATCTACGGCCATCGCAACAAGATCCACATCATCAACCTAGAAAAAACGCAGCCGATGTTCATCGATGCGATGAAGTTTGTGCGTCAGCTCGCTTCCAAGCGCGGCACGATCTTGATGGTGGGCACCAAGCGTCAAGCGCGCGAAGTCACGGCCATGGAAGCACGCCGCGCTGGCATGCCTTTCGTCGATCAGCGTTGGTTGGGCGGCATGCTCACCAACTTCAAGACGGTCAAAGGATCACTGAAGCGCTTGAAAGAAATGAAGGCGCAAATCGAGTCCGGCACCGAGATTCGCATCAAAAAAGAAGCGCTGATGTTTGAGCGCGAGCTCGCCAAACTCGAGCGCGACATTGGCGGCATTCAAGACATGGGCGCATTGCCGGATGCTTTGTTTGTGATCGACGTCGGCTACCACAAGATTGCTGTCGCTGAAGCCAAGAAACTCGGTATCCCGGTCGTCGCTATCGTCGACTCCAACCACTCGCCTTTGGGCATTGATTACGTCATTCCTGGCAACGACGACTCGGCCAAGGCCGTGGCGCTGTATGCCCGCTGCGTCGCCGACGCGGTGCTGGAAGGTAAAGCCAATGCCACGAACGAAGTCGTTCAAGCCGTGGCTGCTGCAGGCGACGAATTCGTGGAAGTCAACGAAGCGGCCTGAGCTGCTGACGCCCCAAGCGCTCACTGGTCGTTGCACAACGCGCAGTGAGCCCCAAGAAGGGGCTGTCATGGCCCCTTTGTTGTTTTCAATTCGGTTTTTGTTTTTGTTTTTGAACCTGCCTTCCGCGACGCTGAATTGACGCGCGCTAGGGCTCAACGGAGAACCCCAATGTCTGCAATTACCGCCAAGATGGTCGCCGAACTGCGCGCCAAAACCGACGCTCCCATGATGGAGTGCAAACGCGCGCTGACCGAAGCCGAAGGCGACATGGAACGTGCTGAAGAACTGCTGCGCGTCAAGCTCGGCAGCAAGGCTGGCAAGGCCGCATCGCGCATCACTGCCGAAGGCGTGGTGGCCGCTTGCATCAACGGCAGCACTGGTGCGTTGGTCGAAGTGAACTGTGAAACCGACTTTGTCTCGAAGAACGATGACTTCTTGGCCTTCAGCCAGGCCTGCGCCAACTTGATCGCCGAGCACAACCCAGCCGACGTGGCGGCGGTGTCGGCCATGCCTTTGTCGCAAGCCGGTTTTGGTCCGACTTTGGAAGATGTTCGCAAAGGCCTGATCGGCAAGATCGGCGAGAACATCGCCGTGCGTCGCTTCAAGCGCTATGCCAATGGCGGCAAGCTGGCCAGCTATTTGCACGGCACGCGCATCGGTGTGCTGGTGGAGTTTGACGGCGATGAGTCGGCCGCCAAAGACATCGCCATGCACGTCGCAGCCATGAAGCCAGTGTCGCTTTCATCGGCCGATGTGCCGGTGGTGTTGATCGACAAAGAGCGCTCCATCGCGTCGCAAAAAGCCGCCGAAGATGCCGATGTGGCCAAGGCCGCGGGCAAAGCGCCACAGTCACCTGAAATCGTTGCCAAGCGCGTTGAAGGCTCGGTTCAGAAGTACCTCAAAGAGGTGAGCTTATTGAACCAAACGTTCGTCAAGAACGACAAGCAAACCGTCGAGCAAAACTTGAAAGAGCGCGCCACCACCGTCAAGGGCTTCACCTTGTACGTGGTCGGCGAAGGCATCGAGAAGAAAGTGGACGACTTCGCAGCCGAGGTGGCAGCACAGGTTGCCGCTGCCAAAACAGCCTAAGCAAGCCAACGCGCTGCACGGTTGGCAGGCTTGTAAATTGATCAGGCCAACATGCCAGCGCGTTTAGACTCAAAACAACCCCAGACCGGCAAGAACAACCCAGGAGTATTTTTCATGCCTGCCTACAAGCGCATCCTTCTCAAGCTGTCTGGCGAGGCCCTCATGGGCGACGATGCCTACGGCATCAACCGCGCCACCATCGTGCGCATGGTGCGCGAGGTTCAAGAAGTCACGCTGATGGGTTGTGAAGTGGCGGTGGTGATAGGCGGCGGAAACATTTTTCGCGGCGTTGCGGGCGGCTCGGTGGGCATGGACCGAGCCACCGCCGACTACATGGGCATGTTGGCGACTGTGATGAACGCCTTGGCTTTGGCCGACACCATGCGTCAAGAAGGCATGGTCGCGCGTGTCATGTCTGCGATTGGCATCGAGCAGGTGGTCGAGCCCTATGTCCGGCCCAAAGCCTTGCAGTACCTTGAAGAAGGAAAGATCGTGATCTTCGCTGCCGGCACAGGCAATCCGTTTTTCACTACCGACACAGCGGCGGCGCTGCGCGGTGCAGAAATCGGCGCGCAGATCGTGCTCAAAGCCACCAAAGTTGACGGCGTTTACAGCGCCGACCCCAAGAAAGACCCGACCGCCACACGCTACAGCCACATCACTTTCGATGAGGCCATCACGAAAAACCTGCAAGTCTTGGATGCCACTGCGTTTGCGCTGTGCCGCGATCAAAAGTTGCCCATCAAGGTATTCAGCATCTTCAAACCCGGCGCCTTGAAGCGCGTGGTGCAAGGTGAAGACGAAGGCACTTTGGTGCACGTTTGAGATTGTTCAGACCCACGTCATTGAGTAGAAGCCATGAGCATTGTTGAAATAAAAAAAATCGCTGAAGCCAAGATGACGCGCTCGCTTGAGGCGCTGAAGAATGACCTGCACAAGATACGCACCGGCCGCGCCCATCCGGGCATCCTCGATCAAGTGCAAGTCGAGTACTACGGCTCGCTGGTGCCCATCAGCCAAGTGGCAAACGTCACTTTGCTGGATGCGCGAACCATCAGTGTTCAGCCGTGGGAAAAGGCATTGGGGCCGAAGATAGAAAAAGCCATTCGCGAATCTGATTTGGGCCTGAATCCTGCAACCCAGGGCGACGTCATTCGGGTGCCAACGCCGGCGCTGACTGAAGAGCGCCGTCGCGACTTGACCAAGGTGGTTCGCAACGAAGGCGAAGACGCAAAAGTGGCGGTTCGCAACCTGCGCCGCGACGCGAACGAACAGGCGAAAAAATTGGCCAAAGACAAAGAAATTTCTGAAGACGACGAGCGCCGATCGCTCGAAGAAGTGCAAAAACTCACCGACCGCGTCGTCGCAGAAGTTGACCGCATGGTCAGCGCCAAGGAAGCCGAGATTTTGGCTGTCTGATGAAAGCCGACAAGCCCGTCCACTTGAGCCCCCGCGCGGCCGTGGAGGGTCAAACGGCCATTCCCCGCCACATCGCAATCGTGATGGACGGCAATGGGCGTTGGGCCAAAAAGCGTTTCATGCCGCGTGTTGTGGGTCATGGTCAAGGTGTGGACACCTTGGTGAAAACCGTGCTGGCCTGCGCCGACCGCGGCATCGAGTACCTCACTGTGTTTGCGTTCTCGTCCGAGAACTGGAAGCGCCCCAGCGACGAGGTCTCGGGCCTGATGGGATTGGTGCTGGTGGCCGTGTCGAAGCACCTCACCAAGTTGGCCAGCGTGGGCGTGCGCATCCGCATCGTTGGTGATCGCTCTCAGGTGTCAGACAAAGTGCGCGGCGCGTGGCTCGAAGCTGAATCGCGCACCGAACACAACTCTCGCATCACGCTGTCGGTGGCTTTCAATTACGGTGGTCGCTGGGACGTCATCCAGGCCTGCCAGCAAGCGGTGAAAGACGGCTTGACAGCCGATCAAATCACCGAAGACAGCTTGGCCAGCCGCATGGCCATGAGCTACGCGCCCGACCCTGATTTATTCATTCGCACCGGCGGCGAAACACGCATCAGCAACTTCTTGCTGTGGCAATCTGCCTACTCTGAATTGGTGTTCACCGATTGCTTGTGGCCCGAGTTTGGCGAAGCCGAACTGGACCATGCATTGGCTGAATTTGCACGACGCGACCGCCGCTTTGGCGGCGTGAAAGTGTCCGCCGACGAACCCACTCACAGCGCTTGACCATGCTGGCGCAGCGCGTCGTCACCGCCTTGGTTTTGTTGGCGTTGCTGCTCCCAGCCCTGTTTGCAAGTGTTGCTTGGCCCTTCGCGTTGTTGACCTTGGCGTTGATCGCCGCAGCCGGCTGGGAGTGGGCGCGTTTGAACGGTGGTGCTTCGCTGGCTTGTCTGGTTTTTGGTGCTTTGTTGGCCTGCGCCTGCTCGGCCGCGCTGGCTGCCGGATGGACCAAGCATGCCCCCGCGTTGACATGGTGGATCGCCACCTTGGTTTGGGTGCTAGGCGGCGCGTGGGCCTTGAAGGCTGGCCCCGCCGGATGGCCTGCGCTGCCGCTCAGCGGACGTTGGGCTCTGGGTTTCTTGGCACTGTGGACGGCTTGGTTGGCCTTGGCCAGCGCCCGCGTTGTCGGCATTAGCTTCATTTTGTCGGTGTTTTGTTTGGTGTGGGCTGCCGACATCGCGGCTTACTTCGGTGGCCGCAGCTTTGGCAAACGCAAACTGGCGTTGAGCATCAGCCCTGGGAAAAGTTGGGAGGGCGTTTGGAGCGGCATGCTCGGCGTGATGCTGTTGGCCTTGGCGTGGTTGGCCTTCGACCGCAGCGGCCGCGGCGACTCCAGCAGCCTGTACACGCGCTTGTTGGATGCTCACGGCGTTGTGGGATTGGTCTTGGTGTTGGTTTTTTTGTCGGCCATGAGCGTGGTGGGCGACTTGGTGGAGTCACTCGTCAAACGCAGTGCCGGTGCCAAAGACAGCAGCGGTTTGCTGCCTGGCCACGGCGGTGTGCTCGACCGAGTGGACGCTTTGCTGCCAGTTTTCCCTTTGGCCATGGCCATGATTTCACTGAAATGACGGCGATGTCGACACCTGCACAAAGAGTCACCAGCCCACGCCGCGAGCGCCTGTGCATCCTCGGTTCCACGGGTTCGGTCGGCACCAGCACCTTGGATGTGTTGTCTCGGCATCCCGATCGCTTTGAAGTGTTTGCGCTCACCGCGCACAGCCGCGTGGATGAGCTGCTGGCGCAGTGCCTGACTTGGAAGCCGCGCTTTGCCGCGCTGCCCACGCCCGAGTTGGCGCAAGCGCTGCAAGTCGGCCTGCGTGCGGCCGGTTCGCGCACCGAAGTGCTCGTCGGCGCGCAAGCCTTGTGTGACTTGGCCGGGCACGCCGACGTAGACATGGTCATGGCGTCCATCGTCGGAGCCGCCGGTTTGCCAAGTTGTCTCGCCGCGGCGCGCGCGGGCAAGCGTTTGCTGTTGGCCAACAAAGAAGCGCTGGTGGTCGGCGGCGCGCTTTTCATGCAAGCCGTCAAAGCAGGCGGCGCGACGCTGTTGCCCATCGACAGCGAACACTCGGCCATCTTTCAATGCCTGCCCGAAGACCGCA
>JANYJJ010000205.1 GCA_025358485.1 Burkholderiales bacterium
CGGCGCTGGCGGCATTGTCGACAGCAGCGGTTGCGGCCGAGGCAGCAGCTGCCACGGCAGGAGCGGCGGCGGTTGCAGCTGCTGCAGCAGCGGCAGCAGGAGCAGCGATTTCTTCTTTCTTACCGCAAGCTGCGAGAGAAACAGCAGCAACGAGAGTGGCCAACAGGAGTGCGTTTTTCATGGATATTCCTTAAGTCAAAGAGTCAAACAATTACCGGTAATTGTGGGAACACTCTGAGATCAAAGGCCCCAACGAACAGACGAAACGCGCTCGAGCACTTTTCGTCTAGCCTTCGAGTATAGCTGGCTCAGGGAACTTACCTACAGACCCAGCGTTGTCGCCGGGAAGCCTTCCGCAGACCGTTGTGAAATTGCGTCAATCTGCTCTCGCGCCAAAACGGCATCTGCTGCGCTGGCAGACAAGCTCCCGCGGTAACGGGCGCTGTCAAACATGCGTAAGGTCAGCCCGCCGCGCGCAGTGAACAGGCTAGGCATGCGGCCTTGTTCGAGCGGCTCGACCACGCGGCATTCCACGGCGTGTGCGAAATGTTTGCGCCACGTCACCCAACGCGGATGACGTCGCTGCAAGTCGTCGAAGTTCTGCGCGTAGACCGTGAGCTTGCGGCTCGGTCGCACCCATTGCGTGAGGCTGTCGATGACGCTGATCTCGCCCAGTGGCCAGTCGGCAAAGTCGGTGTCGCAGATCACCACCTCGTGGCAAGCCGCGGCGACAAGCGCGGCAAATGCCTCGCGGACTGCCGATTGAAAACCGCTGCGCGAGTCGATCAAGCGGTCTCTGTTCAAAGAATTCTCAGCCTGAGTTTTTGCATCGTCTTGCATCGCTTGCTCCCAATCGGTTTCCCGTTCAAATTGAATGCAACCACCCCGCTTGCGCCCAACCCAAAACCAGCGCGCGAGCGCCTGCACTGAGCTGGCGCGCTGACGCTGCATCCAAGCTGCGCGCATCGGCCAAGCGACGCATCAATGCCGCGTCGCGGCCTGTCGCACGGAAAGATTCGCCGTTGATGAAGACGTGGTGCTCGTCGTACATCATGCGCGTGCGTGCATCGAGCTGCACCGCGGCAAAGGTCGCCAGCGTCGCGTCTTCGTCAAACCAAACCTGCGCCTTGGGTTCGGTCAACCATTCGCCCAGCAAGCTGGCCAAACTGTCACTGTCACCCAAGGTTTGGCGGATGGCATCGCCAGCGAAAGCTTGCAGCGCTTCGGGCACTTTGGCGGGCGTGTCGGTGGCCAGTTGTTGAGGATCGCGGTAGCGCTTGGCGGCTGCCTCATCGAGCTCGGTTTCCAACACGCGCTGCAACACTTCACGCGCGACCTCGTGGTCACTGGGCGCGCGAAAACCAATGGAACACGTGATGCATTCACCGTCGGCCACACCGTCGTGGGCCCAGCGCGGCGGCAGGTAAAGCATGTCGCCTGCGTCCAGCGTCATCTGTTCTTCGGGCTCGAAGTCAGACAAAATTTTCAGCGGCATGTTGGGCACGAGAGCCGCGCTTTTCATGCGGCCGATGCGCCAGCGGCGCTTGCCCTGAACTTGCAGCAAAAACACATCGTAAGAATCAAAGTGCGGCCCCACGCCGCCGCCGTCGGTGGCGTACGACATCATCAAATCATCCAAACGCGCGTCGGGCACAAATCGAAACTTCGACAACAGTTGGTGCGCAGCCGCCACTTGCAAATCCACGCCTTGAACCAACAGCGTCCAAGCGGGCTGCGACAAGGGCGGCAACTGACGCCGCGTGAACGGGCCGTGTTTGAGTGACCATGTGTTGTGCTTGTTGACGATAAGTCGCGAATCGACATCATCTTGTTCGGCCAAGGCAAACATTTGCGCGCGCGATGCGGGCTGCATCACATCATCCAGCGCACCGCGTATCAACAACGGCTTTTTTTGCCAATAACGGCGCATGAAAGTTTGCGGCGACAAGCCGCCAAGCAAGGGCGTGGGAAGGGTGATGTCCATGCGCCGCATTGTGGCGTTCGAAGGCCCGCAGCCACTCAGCTATGCGATGATTTCGGCATGAAAATCACATCCCCGTGCGTCGTCAGTTTGGTCTGGCGGCTTGAAGACACCCAAGGCGCTTTGATTGACGAACTGGCCGAGCCAGTTGAGTTTTTTTTCGGCGGCGACGACCTGTTGGCCAAAGTGGAAGACGCGCTGCTCGATCAAGAAATCGGCTTTCAAGACCAACTGCATTTGGAGCCCGAGCACGCCTTTGGCGATTACGACTCGGCCTTGGTGTTTTTTGAAGAACGCACGGTGCTGCCCGAATTGATGGAAGTCGGCATGCAGTTTGACGGCGTGCCCGAGGGTGCCGCCACGCAGGGCATGCCCAACAATGTGGTCTACACCGTGACCGAGGTCTACCCCAGCCATGTGGTGCTTGACGGCAACCACGCGTTGGCCGGCATCGCGCTGCGTTTGGACTTGACCGTGCGCGGTGTGCGCAAGGCCACAGCGTCAGAAATTGAAGCAGGCAGCGTGAATCAAATGGACATCAGCGTGCTGTCCGGCTCAAACGCCGGGCCGGCACCGGGCACTTCAATTCATTGAACCGGTGCCAACTTTTGCTGATTCACTGACGACTCAGTCAAACCGGTTTTGCTGTTGAAGCGTCTGCCTCCAACCCCGGCGCAACTTCCGCCGTCAGCACCGGTCCACGCCCGCTGAAGCGGTCCAGCGCCAGATAAATCACTGGCGTGATGTACAGCGTGATGGCCTGCGAAAACACCAGGCCGCCGACCACCGCCAAGCCCAAGGGCTGACGCAGTTCTGCGCCTGCACCCAGGCCCAAAGCAATGGGCAGCGCGCCCATCAAGGCGGCCAAGGTGGTCATCATGATGGGGCGAAAGCGCAGCACGCAGGCTTCGCGAATGGCAGCCTGCGGCGTCATGCCTCGGTGGCGCTGCGCGTCGAGGGCGAAGTCAATCATCATGATGGCGTTTTTCTTGACGATGCCGATGAGCAGCAGGATCCCTATGGTGGCAATCAGCGTCAGGTCTTGGTCAAAGAACTTCAACATCAACAACGCGCCCACGGCTGCAGAAGGCAAACCAGCCAAGATGGTGATGGGGTGGATGAAGCTTTCGTACAGCACGCCGAGCAGCACATAAATCACCAACAGCGCCGAGATTATGAGTATGGCTTGGCTGCCCTGCGAGCTTTTGAACACCGCTGCATCGCCGCCATACGTGGTGATGATGGAAGTCGGCATGCGTATCTCTTCGCGGATGCCGTCGATCTTGCGGGTGGCGTCCCCCAAAGCGGTTCCCGGCGCCAAGTTGAACGACACCGTCACCGCTTGAAGTTGGCCCACGTGGTTGATGGAGGTGGGGCCGACCGTGCGTTCCACGGTGGTGAAGCTCGACAGCGGCACCAGCGCGCCGGTGCTGGAGCGCGCGTACACATTGCCCAAGGCGCTTTCGTCTTGGCGCGCACCCACGGCCAGCTCCATGATGACTTGGTAGCTGTCCACGTTGGTGTAAATCGTTGACACCTGACGCTCGCCGAAGGCACTGAACAAGGCCGATCGAATGCCGTCGATGGACACGCCCAAAGTGTTGGCGCGGTCGCGGTCGATCTTGAGAGACGCTTGCAGCCCGCGCAGCTGTGAGTCGCTGGTGACGTCGCGGTACATGGGGTCGGCGCGCATTTTTTCTTGCAAGCGTTGCGCCCAACTGTTGATCTCGTCAGGCTGCACGCTTTGAAGAATGTATTGGTACTGCGCCTTGCTTGGGCGACCACCCAATTGCAGGTTTTGAACCGGTCGCATGTAAATCGCAATGCCTGGCACTTCACGCAATTTTTTGCGCAAGCCTTCCACCACCAACTTCATCGGCGGTCGCTCGCTGCGCGGCTTCAGGTTGATGAACATGCGCCCTGTGTTTTGCGCGCCGCCGCCGCCGTGAAACGAGTTGACGGTGGCCACGTTGTCATCGGCGCGAAAAATTTCAGCAGCGCGGCGCTGCAGGCGCAGCATGTCTTCAAACGAGGTTTCTTCTGACGCTTCTGTAGACACGCTGATCTGGCCGATGTCTTCTTCAGGGAAAAATCCTTTTGGGATGTTGACAAACAAATACGCCGTGGCCGCAAAGGTCATGGCCGCCACCAACAGCACCCAAATTCTCTGATTCAAGGCACCGTCCAGCGTGCGTGTGTAGCCGCGCAGCACGGCGTTGAACGCACGCTCAAACAAGCGAACCAAAAAGCCCGGCGGCTTTTTGTGGGCCTCGTCTTTGAGAAAGCGGCTGGCCAGCATGGGCACCAAGGTGAGCGACACAAAAGCCGACGCCACGATGGCCAGCGAAACGATCACCGCGAACTCATGAAACAGCAAACCAATCACGCCAGGCATGAAGAAAATCGGAATGAACACCGCCACCAGCGAAGTGGAAATGGAGATGATGGTGAAGCCCACTTCACGCGACCCTTGCAAGGCCGCCTGGAAGGGCGGCATGCCCTCTTCCACGTGGCGCATGATGTTTTCCAGCATCACGATGGCGTCGTCGACCACCAAGCCCACGGCGAGGGTGAGGCCAAGCAGCGAAATGTTGTCCAGGCTGTAGCCCAGGCCGTACAACATGGCCACCGCACCGACCAGCGACACCGGCAACGACAGGGTGGGAATGACCGTGGCCACAAAGCGGCGCAGGAACAAAAAGATCACCAGCACCACCAGCACGATGGTGCCCATCATCGTCAGCGTGACGTCATGCAAAGCATCGCGCACCGACACCGAGCGGTCGTTCACCAAGCTCAGCTTGACCGACCCTGGAAGCTGGGTGCGAAATTCAGCCAGCTTGGACTTCACCGCGTCCACCACCTGCACCGTGTTGGCATTCGGCTGGCGCTGCACGCCCAGCGAAATCGAGCTTTCGCCGTTGAAACTGGCGGCCGATTTGACCGTCTCGTAGCTGTCTTCCACGGCCGCCACGTCGCGCAAGCGCACGGGCGATCCGCCTTTGTTGCTGACGATGAGTTCGCTGAATTCCGCCGCGTTGCGCAGTTGTTTGTTGGCCTGCAAGGTCAAGATTTGCTTGGGCCCCTCCAGCGTGCCAACCGGCGAGTTGGAGTTGGCCGATTTCAACGCGGCACTCAACTCATCCAAGCTGATGTTGCGCGCTGCCAGCGCTTCGGGTTGAACGCGCACTCGCACCGCAAACCGCTTGGCACCAAAGATGCTCACTTGCGCCACGCCGTTCAGGGTAGACAACGTGGGAAGAATCAATTGCTCCGCGTAGTCGTTCAGATCGGACGGGTTCAGCGACGGCGAGGTCAGGGCCAAAAACAGCACCGGCGAGTCGGCCGGGTTGACCTTGCG
>JANYJJ010000043.1 GCA_025358485.1 Burkholderiales bacterium
GGGGCATGCCCCGCCTGGGCGAAAGGCTCGCTCAACCACTTAGTCAATGAAATTCATTCCCCGCTTCCACCGGCCAGGATAGTTGTCGCCGTGCGGTCAAGATAGTTGACGCCAGCCACCTGAGCGCAGCACACCGTAGATCAGCATCGCCAGCTTGTGCATGCAGGCCCCGACCACCGCCTTTGGGGCCAGCCCAGTCAGCTTGATCCGATCGCCAAAGGTTTTGACCAACGGGTTGTGGCGCAGCGCCACCGGCGCGGGCACGTGCAAAGTCGGCGCTGCAATACCTCTGCGACCCTCATAAATGCAAGCGATCCGGGGGTAAACGCGGTTCACCGAATCTATGAAGAAGCGCTTTCGCGATCTGCGAATTCTTGAAATGCTCTGGGATCACGTTGAATGATTTTTTGGAGAAAAGTAATGTGAATCAAAAATCTGCACGCGATGTCGGGATGTCTTGGGACGGTCTGAGACAACGGTTCGAGAGTCACCCTCTTCACCAAAAGATCATGGGGTCAAGTCTTGCATTTAACATAAACCCACTGCATCGCTCGCCCCCCTTCGCATCGAATTCCACCGTGTGATGCGCCACGTCACCTCGCGTGGCGACCACCGCCAACCCATCTGGCAATGGGTGTGTTTGGGCGATGGAGCGTTCGTGCAGCACGTGCAAGCTCAGGCCACACCTGCACGCTTGACAGAGGCTATGGGGTCAAGTCTTGCACTTAACATAAACCCATCGCATGGCTCGCCCCCTTTGCATTGAATTCCACCGTCTGATGCGCCACGTCACCTCGCGTGGCGACCGCCGTCCCATCTGGCAATGGGTGTGTTTGGGCGATGGGGCGTTTGTGCGGCACGTGCAAGCTCAGGCCACACCTGCACGCTTGACAGCGTCAGAAATTCCTGAAATTCCCGAAACTCCGAAGAGCCGGCGCCTTCGGCCAAGTACCTGTGCCGATCATTTGAGCGAGGCGCTCGATGTCCGTGATGCCGCACAGTTGGCGCGTACCAATACGGCGGCCTGACCATGACGGCGCTGGCGCGGCACACTGGGCTGTCGGTGTTGCACGTGGGGCGATTGATCGGGGAAGAGCAGGTTACATGCAAGACTTGACCCCGGTCTTTGTGGTTTTCCCGATCATCCTGAGGTATCGAAGGAAGGCCAGCGCAGGACTCCCTTCGCTACCTCAGCGCGGGCGGAAACTCACCTCAGCCCGAGCGGGGTTAGTTTGAGTTCCTTGTAAAGCGAACAGTATTGAGACAAGACCTTGAAAGCACTGGCGCGGCACACGCGGCTGTCGGTGTCTCATGTGGGGCGATTGATTGGGCGAGAGCAGGTTAGATGCAAGACTTCCCTATAGCCCCCCCCTTGGTTAGACGAGGGGCAGGTCAACCTCTCACCGGCGTGACCCCTGGGTATACAAAGCCTGCCTTGTTTCAGGACGAGGGCGTTGGGAAACATGCGACACCGGGTCGTTCCACCAAGCAGTTTGACTCGAACCGATCCAGCGCGGCAGTCGTTGCTCCAAAACGCTTCAAGCCTTCCCGAAGCTGGGGGTAACTCACTACTTCGTCGACCCTGGTCTGCACGAGGTGGCTGAGGTAATTCCGTACCGTGTCAGCGCCGACATGCGCCTCAAGCGCGAGCCAAAGCAGCGGGCCCAGCCGATAGCGGTAGTCGCTGTCGATCTGGTCAGGCGCTTCTACACGGTTAAGTGGGACGAACGGTGGCTTCTTCTCGAGTTGAGCAACGTAGATTGCGATGCGCTGGGCGTACGGTGCCTCGCCATAAAGGGCTCGATAAGCCTTTAAGGCCATGAACTCTGCGGTCGACTCCAACATGAACCACTGCAAAGGACCGCGTGGAATGAAGATCGTGCCGAAGAAGAAATGAGCCATCTCATGGGCGAGATAGATGGCGGACGACGGTTTCAGCTTTCCATCCTGTAGAAGCGTGCCGAACTGCATCCTGCCGTCGTGGGCGATCGTCGGCCAAGATACAAACTGCCAGGTGTTGCTGGTCAGACTGCGGTCACGGCCTACCGAAGCAAAACTCAAAAAGTTCGGCTGATCACCATAAGGCACGCTGAGGTAGCTGCTGTGCGCTTGTGCAATCAGCGCGGCACCCTCACTGATGGCATCGGCGTCAGCGTCACTGATCTCTACGCCAATGAAGTTTGCTCTAGCACGAGACCGGTATGGGAAGCGCCCGGCATACAACAGCAGCGGTCTGGCGACGGTTGACTCAAAATTTCCTGTCGCGCCGGCTCGGGGTTTGCTGCCGTTCAGATAGATCGCGCTGCATCCCGCGCAGGCCACCGTCAATCGGAAGCTCATCGCCGCGATGGCAGCACCGCCGTCCGCAAGGGGAATGGGGTAGAAGGCACTCTGATCAGCAGCTCGAATGGTCTTGCCGTCGAATGCAATCTGTCCTTTCCAGTCGGTGCTGGCCCGCTCACCCGAGTCCACCGCAAACACCGGAAAAGCGCCGCGGTAACGAACGCAATAGCCCGCGGAACTGGGCGCTTCCGTCAGCTTGTATTGCACGGCGTCGAAAGTGCCTCGACCCTCGCTGTCACGTTCGAAGTCCAGGGGCGACCCGCTGTCGGCACGCCGAACGTCGCGGATATTGAGCCCTCTATTCAGCAAAAAGGAGCTGGACATAGAAAAAGGCAGGCTGGACAGACAAACGTCGGCAGCAAGAAGACCTGCTGCGGTGTCGACGTCGAACGTGCCCGCCAAGTGGGGCTGCGCCTGACTGGATGGATTGTTGCTCTGCTCCGCCTTCGCGGCGACCACTGGAAGGACTAACAGGACGGCAAGCACTTGAAACCGCCAGCGTTGATTCTGACGGCCATCGTCACTCTGACTCCTCGCCGCGATGGAACCGTAAGTTGTCATTTCTCGGTCTCCTTCGTCACTTCAGGTGGAGATGGCTCGAATATTTGCTAACCCGCTGTGGTCTCTCCGCGCGATGGATCGCGGCCGTACGCGACAGCGCATGCGGAAGCAGCCGGACGAACAGGCCCACGCGAAAGATTAGAGACACATCTCTACGAAGTGGCCCGGAATGACGCATCGAGCAAAGCCCCCGAACAAAGAGGTACCCGACGGCTAGAAGCGCAGCTGCCCCCCTGTTCCCCGACCTTATGCCGAGAAAGACGGCGCAGGCGAAGTACAGGCTGAAGGCTTCCGCAAATTGTCATATCGGCTGTTTCCATGGGTGGTGATGTCCTCAAAACGAAGTTCGAAGGCTCGACCTTGACTCAGGCGGTCTCGAAAACTCCCATACTGGCATAAGAAAGCGCCGATCGGCGGCAGACGCTTCGGCATCGCCTGCGCACGCTATGGGCTCAGATACCGTCTTGAAACGCAAGCTTTTTCTTCTCGAAATCTACATCAAACGGCTTTCCTGAGCGCAGCACGCCGTGGATCAGCATCGCCAGCTTGTGCATGTAAGCCCCAACCACCGCCTTTGGGGCCAGCCCAGTCAGCTTGATCCGATCGCCACAGGTTTTGGCCAACGGGTTGTGGCGCAGCGCCACCGGCGCGGGCACGTGCAAAGTCGGCCCTGCAATACCTCTGCGACCCGCATAAATGCTAGCGATCCGGGGGCAAACGTGGTTCACCGAATCTATGAGGAAGCGTTGTCTAGCGATCTGCGAATTCTTGAAATGCTCTGGGATCACGTTGGGTGATTTTTTGGAGAAAAGCAATGTGAATCAATAACCTTCACGCGATGTCGGGATGTCTTGGGACGGTCTGAGACAACGGTTCGAGAGTCACCCTCTTCACCAAAATATGAGCAAACACGGGCCTGAGGTGCCCGTTTTCCTTGTTGAGCCGGGCCAGCTGGCAACCGCGTGGCAAGTGGGGGAGCTGCTTTGGCTCTGACACGGTGGATGACGCGCCAACCGTAAGCGCTGCGCAGACGAACCGCGGCTTGGTCCGTGGTGGGATCGGTTTCGGTCGGCGGGTGTTGAGTGCGAGGCGCAGCTATTTTGGGCTGAGCGAATCAGCCCAAAGCGGGGCCGGTCAGCGTTGGATCAAGCTTTGCCGGGGCGACCGGTTTTGATGCTGGGCACGGCCTTCATCGCGGCTAGAAAAGCCTTGTCAGTCATTGACGTCAACGATTTGACGCCTGCCCGCAGCAGCTCACTCTTTTTGACGGGCTGCGCCAGGGCCACGGCTCGTTGTTTCAGTGCGTCAATCGCGGCGTACTCGACCTTTGGCATGGTGAAACTGTCGCGAACCAACTTGGCTTTGACCTTGACATGCTCATCTGGCCCGTCCTGCACTGCAATGTGCTTTGCTGCCGCTGCTGACGTTGACGTTGACGTTGACGTTGACCGGGTGAGGCGTACCGTCTTGGCAGGCGGTTTGGTTTTGGCGGCGGCCACATTCGAAAGCACCACTTTGGCGGCAACCGCGGGCAGTTTCGCGCCTTCTTTGGCAGCAGTCTTTGATGGAAATTTGCGCTTGGCAGTCACTTGAGTGGTCATCACAACCTCCTTAAACAGAATAAACGGTATACGCAGTTTACTGATTTAAGTTGGCGTTGACCTGAAAGACAAAGATCGTCTTACTCTGAACCTAAAAAGCCCTCGGCGATTCTCCAAATCTGCTGAATCAGTGGAAGCCGTTCATCGTGCTTGGCCGCAGCCAATGCGGTGGCTGCGCGCCGTCGAGTCTGCCCAGAACATGAGCGTTCAAATTGCGCGCATTTGCGCCGTCGGCAAGCCCTTGTCCCAAAATAACCGTCAACGGTGATGCGGTTGACGGTGACCCGTTTGCGGCTGGTTCGTTCACTTCTTGGATTGCCGCTCGAAGTGCGTCAAGGGTGGCATGTGGCAATCGGATTTGGCGCACATCGACGAGTTCACCGCCGGCCGCCGTGATCCAAATAATTTGCTGACCTTCCACCACGCAGACATTGCTGCGCGCAGCGCTGGACAGCGCGCTCACACAGCGTTTTGATTCTTCGAACGCATGGTGCCACCAAGGCTCAACGGCGTTCACGGCCACTTCATTGCGCTGAGCACACCGCGCAAGTGATTGCCAGTCGACGCCGGCCAGTGCACAAACGCCACGTGCTACCGAACTTGCCCAAGACGCCAGCGGCCAACTCAGCGCCATTTCGCCGTGTTGTTCTGTCAAACGCTGACGCGCATGCTGACGCCAAACTGAATCGTCTGTTGAAGTGCTGCACGAGTCGCGCTTCACGCTGTGCACCAGGGAACCAGAGACCAGGATGCGCACCTGGGTGCGGGGGTTTTTTTGCAGCCAGCTTGCCAGGTTGACATGTCGCTGGGCTGCGGCATGCGGGTCTGCGGGGCTCCAGGCCCACACCCCGAGCGCGTCCACCACGACCGTGTGTTCGACACGGTTCGATACAAAGTTTGCGAAACCCCATTGCGATGGCGCAGCTGAGGATTGTTGATGACCGGCAAATTCGCCGGGCTTCGATCTCTTACCGGCGCGCTGCTTCAAACCTGCCAGTGGGAGCGAAGCGTCTGCTGTGAACAAAGGGCTCATTCAGTCTCCTCAAATAGTTGTCAGCTGCCTCGATTTGCGCTTCGCATAAAGCGAAACACTGATCAACAGCACACAACCGAGAGCATGCGCAGGCGGTGTGACTTGAGAGGTGGTTGGCAATCTGATTTGAGTAGTCCGATATGACCAAGGTGCGCTGAGACGACAGGCAATGGTCTGAAAGAACCATGTCCTTTGCTTCGGTTTGTCACGCAAATTGGGGAGTGGTAAGTCGGCCGCGTTTCTCCGACTTCGTGTCGAGATCCTGAGCGCATTTCTTCGTTAATTTGTCATATCCGATACCTAGACTTTCGGCTGTTA
>JANYJJ010000048.1 GCA_025358485.1 Burkholderiales bacterium
GCCGTTGGGTGCGCTGGAGGAGGCGGCGTCGAGTGTGCTCATGGATAATCGATTCTACAAACCGCAGTGACACGCTGCGCTGACACACACCTCGCTGCGCACCCCGTTTTGACCTGCCCTCACTCCCGCTTGAACCGACCACCGTCGTCGCAAATCCTGCGAGCCGTGCAGGTGTTTGTGGCGGCTTGCGCAGCGGCTTTTTTGTCAGCCGCTGTGGAGGCTCAGGGTGTTGCGGTTCAGGGCGTTGCGGCTCAGCCCGCTGACGCTTTGCAGCCTCCGCCGCGAGGCGAGGCCGCGCGCCAAGTGGTGACCCAAACGCCCACCCAATCACCCACCATCCTGTCCGCGCGCGAATTGCGGGGTCGCCCCGACAAAGACGTGGTGGCCGAGGGCGACGTTGAGCTGCGCCGCGCGGGCGTGGTCATCAAGGCCGACCGCTTGAGCTACGACCAAATCACCGACCTCGCGGCTGGGCGAGGCAACGTGCAAGTCAGCCGCGATGGCAATTTGTTCAGCGGGCCCGAAATGGAAATCAAGCTGCGCAGCTTCGAAGGTTTTTTCCAAAACCCAACTTATTTTTTTGGACGCGTGCGGGCGGGCGGCGTGGCGCAACGCTTGGACTTTTTTGGGGAGCAGCGCGCGGTGGCCACCCAAGCCACGTACTCCAGCTGCCCGCCAGACGGGTCTGGCGGCCCAGCCTGGTTGCTGACCAGCGACAAGGTGCGCCTCAACTTTGATGCCAACGAAGGCATCGCCGAAGGCGCGGTGTTGCGCTTTTTGGGCGTGCCGATTTTGGCCGCGCCACGCCTGAGCTTTCCGCTCACCGATGAGCGCAAATCAGGTTGGTTGCCACCCACCATCAACATCGACAGCAAGAGCGGTTTGCAAGTGGCGATGCCGTACTACTGGAACATCGCGCCGAACCGCGATGCGACGCTCACGCCTACTTTTGCTGGCCGCCGCGGGGTGGGCTTGGACAGCGAATTTCGCTACCTCGCCTCCAACTACAACGGCATCGCCAGCCTGAGCTTGTTGCCCAACGACCGCACCACCGGCCGCGCGCGCTATGCGTTGAATTGGGCGCACGACGCCGACCTGGCCGCGCAAACCCAACTCAAGCTGCAAAGCTTGCGCGTGTCGGACGACGCTTACTGGAAGGACTTCCCGCGGGTGCTGTCAAACGCAGGGTTCAATTTCACGCCGCGCTTGTTGTTGTCGGACTTGCAGCTGACGCGTGCCATGAGCGACTGGAGCACTTACGCCCGCGTGCAAAAGTGGCAGCTGCTGCAAAGCCTGGACGCGCCACTGGAGGCACCCTACGAGCGCGTGCCGCAGGTGGGCGCGCGCTTCACGAAGCGCATCGGTTGGGGGCCGGGCGCTGGTTTTGAAGTCAGCTTTGAAGGTGAATTCAACCGCTTTGCCAACCCCGACAACCTGAGCGCCAGCAACGCGGGCCGCCCCACCGGCTTGCGTCTGCATGCCCTCGGCAGCGTGGCCTACCCGTACCAAACGCCCGGTTGGAGCTTGACGCCGAAGTTGTCGCTGAACGCTGCAAGTTACGCGCTTGATGCACCGCTGACCAGCGGCAGCTACGCCGGACGCAGCCAGATGTCGCGACTCATTCCCAGCGTCAGCCTTGACAGCGCCTGGGTGTTCGAGCGTGACACCGCTTTCTTCGGCAAAGCCATGCGCCAGACGCTGGAGCCGCGCGTGCTCTACGTGAACACGCCGTATCAAAACCAAATTGGTTTGCCGAATTTCGATGCTGCGGCCAAAGACTTCAACTTCGATTCGATCTACACCGACAACGGCTTCACCGGCATCGACCGTGTTTCAGACGCTCACCAGTTGACCGCAGGCGTGACCACGCGCGTGCTCGATCCGCAGACCGGCGCCGAAGCACTTCGCCTGGGCGCGGTGCAGCGCTATTTGTTTCGCGATCAACGCGTCACGCCCGACGGCCAGCCTTTCACGCAGCGGTTTTCCGACGTGCTGTTGCTCGGCTCCACCAGTTTGGCGGCGAACTGGACACTGGACGCATCGGTGCAGTACAGCCCCGACATTGGGCGCACCGTGCGCTCCATCGTCGGCGCGCGCTACTCGCCTGGCCCCTACCGCACCATCAACGCCACCCACCGCTTGGCGCGTGGCTTGGGCGAGCAGCTGGAAATTGGTTGGCAGTGGCCGGTTTACGGCCCGGCCTCGACCAGCGCGCCGCCGCTGTTCTTAAACACGTCACAAGGCAATGCGTCTTGCCGAGGTACCTGGTACACCGTGGGTCGCATCAACTACAGCACCAGCGAAAGCCGCCTGACCGACACCGTATGGGGCGCCGAGTACGACACCGGCTGTTGGATAGGCCGCGTCGTGGCCGAGCGTTTGTCCACCGGCCGCAGTGAAGCCGTCACACGCCTGTTGTTGCAATTGGAGCTGGTGGGCCTGTCACGCTTGGGCTCTAACCCGCTGCAGGTGTTGAAGGACAATATCGTCGGTTATCGGCTGCTGCATGACCCTGCGCAGCGTAAAGCCGACAGCAGCCGCTCCAGTGACTTCGCACCCTGACTGCACACACCGCCCGCCCCCAAATTTCTCAGCCTGAACCCACCCATGACCGAGCCGAAAATTTCTTCTCCCATGCGGCAGTTTGTACGCGGACTGCTTGTGAACAGCCCATTTTTGAACATGCCCGGCGCGGCGCTGATGATGGCTTTGGTGGTGGCTCTGGCGCTCACGCCGCAGGTCTCATCGGCGCAGTTCAACCGGCCCAAACCCGCTTCCTTGGCCGCGGCTGAGGCACCCTCGCGTGGTGGCGATTACATCGCCGTGGTGGTCAACCAAGAGCTGGTCACGGCCGGTGAAATCGAGCAGCGCGTGGCGCGTGTTCGCGAGAATGCGGCGCGCTCCAAAGCCACATTGCCGCCGCTGGCAGAGCTGCGTCAACAAGTGCTGGAAGCCTTGATTGATGAGCGCGTGCAAGTCACCCATGCGCGCGACAGCGGCACCCGCATCGATGAGGCCGAGGTTGACCGCGCCGTGATGAACGTGGCAGTGCAAAACCAAATCGGCTTGCCGCAATTGCGCGAACGACTGCGCGCCGACGGCGTTGATTTCACCCGCTTTCGCAGCAACATCCGCGACCAAATGATGGTCGAGCGCATCCGCGAGCGCGAGGTGCAGGGCCGCATTCGCATCACCGACGCGGAGATCGATGCCGCGATTGAAAAAGAGCGCGCCAATGCCGGTTCGGCCACCGAATACAACATCGCCCAAGTGCTGATTGGCGTGCCCGAGGCTGCCAGCGCCACAGCGGTGGCCGAGCGTTTGCGCGTCGCCAACACCGTCTACTCGCGCGTCAAAGCGGGTGAGACCTTCGAAGACGTTGCCCGCGCCATTTCAGAAGACGGCAACAAAGCGCAAGGCGGTGTGATTGGCCTGCGCGGTGCCGACCGCCTGCCTGAAGTGTTTGTGGCGCAAGTGCGCGACTTGAAAGCCGGTGAATTGGCGACAACGCCGCTGCGCACAGGCGCTGGTTTTCATGTGCTCAAGCTGGTGGAGCGGCGTGATGCGGGCGCCTTCTCCATCACACAAACACAGGCACGCCACATCTTGTTGAAACCGTCGGCTCAGCTCAGCCAAGACGCCGCGATTGCCCGACTCGCCTCTTTCAAAAAGCAAATCACCAGCGGCGCGAAAACATTCGCGCAACTGGCCAAAGAAAACTCTGAAGACGGCAGCGCGCCGCAAGGCGGCGAATTGGGTTGGGTGTCGCCGGGCGGTTTTGTGCCCGAGTTTGAAGAGGCCATGAACGGCTTGGCCTTGGGCGCAATGTCTGACCCCGTGGTGTCGCGCTTTGGCGTGCACTTGATTCAAGTCACCGAGCGCAAGCAAACCACGCTGGAGCCCAAGCAGCAGCGCGAACAAGCGCGCAATGTGCTGCGCGAGCAAAAATTTGAAGATGCCTACACCGACTGGTTGCGCGACCTGCGCGCCCGCGCTTACGTGGAGCGGCGTGAAGCACCGCAGTGAGCGGGTGACCACGAGCTCGGGGTTGGTGATTCTGGTGACTCGGCTGTCTGATTCAGCATGAAGCACATCGCCCGCAAACGCTTCGGTCAGCACTTTCTCACCGACGCCGCCGTGCTCGGTGCCATCGTTGATGTGATCGCGCCCAAACCCGGTGAAGCGCTGGTCGAAATCGGTCCCGGCTTGGGTGCCATGACCATGCCCTTGGTGGCAGCCAGCCGGCATTTGACGGTGATAGAGCTTGACCGCGACTTGGCCGCGCGCCTGCGCAAGCGGCCTGAATTGACGGTGATCGAAGCCGACGTGCTCAGGGTCGATTTCACCGCCTTGGCTGTGCAAGCGGGGCAGAAATTGCGTGTCGTCGGCAACCTGCCTTACAACATCTCCACGCCCATTTTGTTTCACTTGCTGGGCTCGGTAGACCATGTGGTGGACCAGCACTTCATGCTGCAAAAGGAAGTGGTGGACCGCATGGCGGGCTCGCCAGGCAGCAAAGACTACGGCCGCCTGTCGGTGATGTTGCAGTGGCGCTATGCGATTGATTCGGTGCTCGACGTGCCGCCCGAAGCCTTCGAGCCGCCGCCGCGCGTTCACTCCGCCGTGGTGCGCATGTTGCCGCTGCCCGCGCCGCTGGGCGTGGATGCCGTGGTGCTGGGTGAATTGGTGCAGGTCGCGTTTTCGCAGCGCCGAAAACTGCTGCGCCACACCTTGGGTCGGTGGTTGGAGGCGCGCGCTGAGTTGGGCCAATTCAGCGGCGAGTTTGACGTTCAACGCCGCGCTGAAGAGGTTCCAGTCAGCGAGTACTTGGATTTGGCTCGGCGCTGCACGGCAACGGTTTGAAAACAGTTTGAGTCGGGTCAAAAGAAAAGCGGCCCGAGGGCCGCTTTTCTAGGTGAGTGCGCCGGACTCAAGCCGCCAGCGTTATTGGGTACATCGGCCTCAAGCCGCCAGCACTGTTGAGTACGTCGGCCTCAGGCCGCCGTGAGCCACATCGCCGTGTCAAACGCGCTGCTCATCAAAGGCATGTTCATGCCGAAATTTGCACCGGCTGCGCTCTTTGGAGCTGCCTTGACCGGCTTCTCTGGCTTTTCTGTGATGCTCTGAGCCACTTCGGTAGCCCGCTCCCAGGAAGATGTTTCCTGTGAGCGGGCTACTGAAAAGAATAGAAGCACCTGAACGGGATTTTCCGTTCAGCCCAAAAGTCTGCCGCATCTCGGAACACGTCGAGCAACTGCTCGCGCACTTCGCGGTCGAAACGGGGGTTGTCGGGAAGCTGTTCCAGCACCACAACGAACCCAGGCTGCGAGCCCGACTTGTGCACCAAGTCGGTCATGCAGTCATACAGCGCATCGAGGTTTTTACCGAAATGCAAAGGGAACAAAAATGCCTCGGCGATCATGTCGAGCACATCTTGCTTCGACTGCGCCGCGGTCAAATTCGCGTACAAAAAATGTTGGCCCACATCATTGGCGGCCGACATCAGGTCGTCCACGCGGTAGGCGCGGATGGCTTGAACGATGTTCGGACGGACGGTTTGCAAAAGCATGTCGCTGAACCTCCTCTAAAAAGAAAACAAAAAAAATCGGTGGCTGCTGATCACGGCGACTCAGGGCGCAATGCGCCGAAAGCTCGCATAGTGATCGTCAGAGTAATAACAAGCTTCAGGGTTCACCGCCATCGCGCCGCCGCAAACAATTCGTCGCGCGCCTCGGTTGCGTGAACCCGGTGTGATGACGGTGTACTCGCGGTAAAACCCCCGCGGTGATTTGGGCAAAACGCGTTCGCGATTGCCAAACACAACGCCGTCTTTGTCGTGCGGAAACGGCCCACCTGCGCGAATCAAACGTTCTGTGGTTTGAGCCTCTTTAGGCAAATTAACCAGTCTGACCGTTTCAGTCACCGAACCGGCGTTGTCTTGGGTGCCCTTCGCCAGGGCAGCGGCGGGCATCATCGACACCGGCAACACCACCAGCGCCAAGCTCAGTGAAGCGGTGATAGCGAGCCCCAACTTACGGGTTGTGCGTGAGGCGAGGACTGAAGCAGAGCAAAACACGGGTTTTCCCTAAAAACGGAATGTGCAATGGTACCGAGTCAGACACAAAAGCTCAAGCCTCTGCCTCAAAATGGGGCGAGTGGGTCGGTAAAGTAGTGTGCGCTTGCTCTCAGAAATACGTCGCACTCAAGGCGAAATCGCCGCCTTAGGCAGTCCTGCTCAGGCGGCTAAAAATGCGTGTCACGGCGCTGTCACAAGACCTTGGCGTTGCCCTGGACTTTGTTTGACTCGGCGCGCGAAACGCCTCGTCAATTCAACACTTTGCGGAAAACAGTTTCAGCGCAGGGCGTTGGCGTCTGCGACGGTCAGGGCCGTCATGTTGACAATACGGCGCACCGTGGCCGACGGCGTCAGGATGTGCACCGGCTGGGCCGCGCCCAGCAACACCGGTCCGATGGCAATGCCGCCACCTGCCGCCGTTTTCAGCAAGTTGTAGGCGATGTTGGCGGCGTCTATGTTGGGCAGCACCAGCAAATTGGCTTCGCCGGTGAGCGCGCTGGAAGGCATCAATTGCGCGCGGTAGTCCGCGTCCAGCGCGGTGTCGCCGTGCATCTCGCCGTCTACCTCCAGCCAGGGCGCACGCTGCTGTATCAGCGCCAAGGCATCACGCATCTTCACCGCCGACGGCTGGTTGCTGGAGCCGAAATTGCTGTGCGACAACAACGCCGCTTTCGGGTGCATGCCAAAGCGCATCATTTCTTCGGCGGCCATGATGGTGATTTCTGCCAGTTGGTCGGCGGTCGGGTCGTAGTTCACGTGGGTGTCTACCAACATGACTTGGCGGCCCGGCAAGATCAGGCCGTTCATGCAGGCATAAGTTTTGGCACCTTCACGCAGGCCGATGACTTGGTCAACGTAGTGCAAGTGCAAAGCGGTGGTGGCCCAAGTGCCGCACAACATGCCGTCAACGTGGCCCTTGTGCAACATCATGGCCGCGATCAGAGTAAGGCGGCGGCGCATTTCAATTTTTGCGTGCTGCGCGGTCACGCCTTTGCGCGCCGTGAGTGCCTGGTAGCTTTGCCAGTAATCGCGGTAGCGCGGGTCATCTTCGATGTTGACGAGGTCGTAATCGCGGCCCGCCTCCAAGCGCAAACCAAACTTCTCGATGCGGGCGGCAATGACGGCCGGGCGGCCGATGAGCGTGGGTCGCGCCAAGCCGTCGTCCACCACGATTTGCACAGCGCGCAACACGCGCTCTTCTTCGCCTTCGGCATAGGCCACACGTTTTTTGGTGGCGATTTTGGCGAGGTCAAAAATCGGCTTCATCGTCGTGCCGGAGGCGTAGACGAAAGCTTGCAGCTTGCTGCGGTATGCATCGAAGTCGGCAATCGGCCGCGCCGCGACGCCCGACAACGCCGCCGCCTCGGCCACCGCAGGCGCGATGCGCATCATCAAGCGCGGATCAAACGGTTTGGGGATCAGGTATTCAGGCCCAAATTTCAAAGTCGCGCCGACATACGCCGCCGCCACCACTTCGCTTTGCTCGGCCTGCGCCAATTCAGCAATGGCATAAACCGCGGCGATCTCCATGTCGGAAGTGATGGTGGTCGCGCCGCAGTCGAGTGCGCCACGAAAAATATAAGGGAAGCACAGAACGTTGTTGACCTGGTTCGGGTAGTCGGTGCGGCCGGTGGCGATGATGGCGTCGCTGCGAACTTCCTTCACTTCCTCGGGCAAGATTTCAGGCGTGGGGTTGGCCAGCGCGAAGATCAATGGCTGCGCTGCCATGGTCGCGACCATTTCTTTTTTCAACACACCGGCCGCCGACAGGCCGAGGAAAATGTCTGCGCCGACGATGGCCTCGGCCAAGCTGCGCTGGCTGGTTTTTTGCGCGAAAACAATCTTGTCTTCGTCCATCAACTCGGTGCGGCCTTCGTAAACCAAACCAGCCAAGTCGGTGACCCAGATGTTCTCGCGCGGCAGGCCCAACTTCACCAACAAACCCAAGCAGGCCAAGGCTGCGGCACCCGCGCCTGATGTGACGAGCTTTACTTTTTTGATGTCTTTGCCGGTCACGCGCAAAGCGTTCAGCAAGCCCGCGCCCACCACGATGGCGGTGCCGTGCTGGTCGTCGTGGAATACCGGAATTTTCATGCGGCTGCGCAGCGCGCGTTCCACATAAAAGCAGTCGGGTGCTTTGATGTCTTCCAAGTTGATGCCACCGAAGGTGGGCTCCAGCGCGGCGATGAGGTCGATCAATTTGTCGAGGTTGTTCTCGGCCACCTCGATGTCAAACACATCAATGCCGGCAAACTTTTTGAACAACACCGCCTTGCCTTCCATCACCGGCTTGGCAGCCAGCGGCCCGATGTTGCCCAGGCCCAAAACGGCGGTGCCGTTGGTGATGACGGCGACCAAATTGCCGCGTGAGGTGTAGCGGAATGCGGCGCTCGGGTCGGCCGCAATTTCTTCGCAGGCAAACGCCACGCCGGGCGAATAAGCCAAGGCCAAGTCGCGCTGATTGACCAGGCCTTTGGTCGCCGCAATGGCGATTTTTCCGGGCGTGGGGAACTCGTGATAGTCGAGCGCAGCGCGTCGCAACTCGGTGCGCTTTTGTTCAGATGTGGTCATGGGCGGCTCTCGAAACGAGGGGGGTTCAATTGAACTTCGGCGAATTGTAGGAGCGCAGTGTGCGACCCGAGCGCGCCTGCGCCCATGCGCGAAACTGCGTAGCAGTTTCGCTGTCAGCAGCGCAATACTGCAACCACGCTTTCGCCATGGCCGCCTTGCCCACCCTTCCCACCACAGTCGCTGCCACAGTCGCAGCCGCAGCGGCACCCAGCGCCGCGCGCAAGCTGCGCCGCGCCTTGCTGTGGGGTTCGCTGGTGGCGTTGTTGGTGGTGGCGCAGTCATTGTTGGTGTGGCTCACCGTCAACCACGAACGCAACCGCGCGCAAGAACAAGCCGAGGCCGCTTCCCTGGTCGCGGCCGATGACGTGAAACAGCGCGCCTCGCGCAATTTGCAAAGCTTCCAAGCGCTGATGTGGACCGATGCGGCGCACGTGTCGTCACAGCCTTGGCAGGCCAACGCCGCTGTGTTGTTGCGCGAGCGGCGCGAGTTGCTGCAACTCGAACGGCGCGACAGCCAGATGCGCGTCACCGAGGCCATCGACTCGCCGTATGCGCCCGGGTTGTTTCAGCGCATACGCCGCAGTGAGCTTTCGTTGGAAGCCGTAGCGGCTTGCGCCAGTGCGGCGCGCTTGGCCAGCCCGGCCTACTCACGCAGCTACTTCGTGCCGCTGTTGTCGGGCGCAGGGTTGGAGGTGATGGACGTCTGCATGCCGGTTCAAAACGCCGGCCAACTGGAAGGCTTTTTGGTGGCCACCGTCGGCTTGGGCGGGCTGTTGACCGAAGCGTTGGGGCCGGAGTTGTTGCGCGGTCATGAACTGTCATTTGTGGAAGGCGACGGCACCCGCTTGGCGCGCGCGGGCTTGCAACGCGGCGCGGGCGTGTACGTGGCAGAACGCGTGATTGACCTGAACGGCGTCAGCCTGCAACTGCGCTTGGACAGCAGCGCTGGCAGCCCGCGTTTGATTCCCAATTTGGCCGTGGCCATGGTGCTGGGTTTGTCCTTGGCTTTGGGTGTGGTGGTGGCTTTGTTGGCACGTGACGGCCGCCGCCGCGCCCGCGCCGAAGCCGCGTTGGCCGAGTCATTGGCCTTTCGCAAAGCCATGGAAGACTCGCTGGTCACGGGCCTGCGCGCGCGTGATTTGCAAGGCCGCGTCACCTACGTGAACCCGGCCTTTTGCAACATGGTGGGCTTCACCTCGGCGCAATTGATGGGCCTGATCACGCCGCCGTATTGGCCGCCCGATTTGATCGAAGAATATGCACGCCGGCAAGCCGCACGCTTTGGCAGCGACCGCTCCATCGACGATGCTCGCGAAGGTTTTGAGACCACCTTCATGAAACAAAGTGGCGAGCGTGTGGCGGTGTTGATTTTTGAAGCGCCTTTGGTCAATCGCGCAGGCCAGCACACGGGTTGGATGAGCGCCGTGTTGGACGTGAGCGATCAGCGCCGCGTGGAAGAAATTTCACGCCAACAACAAGAGCGTTTGCAAGCCACCGCGCGCTTGGCCACCGTGGGTGAAATGGCGTCCTTGCTCAGCCACGAATTGAATCAACCTTTGGCGGCCATTGCCAGCTACGCCGCCGGTTCACTCAACCTGATGCAAAGCGGCCCGCCCGATGCCGACACCGCCGCGCTGCTGCAACAGGCCACCGAACGCATCGCCGAACAAGCCGAGCGGGCAGGCCGCGTCATCAAGAGCGTGCACGACTTTGTGCGCCGCCGCGAACAGTCGCGCGAGGCCATCGCGTGCAACTTGCTGATTGATGCGGTGCTGCCCTTGGTGCGCTTGCAAACGCGCAAAAGCGGTGCCCGTGTGGTGGTCGATGTGGCGTTGCCGTCGCCGCGCGTGGTCTGTGATCGCACCATGGTGGAACAGGTGCTGCTCAACCTGACCCGCAACGCGGTGCAGGCCATGGAAGAGCACACGCCGCTGGACGCGCGTGAGCTGCGCATCGAGGTGCGTCAACACCATGCGCGCTGGGTCACCTTCGGCGTGATCGATTGCGGGCCGGGCGTGTCCGCTGAGGCGGCGGCAAGTTTGTTCACGCCGTTTTTCACGACACGGATTGAAGGCATGGGTTTGGGCTTGAGCTTGTGTCGCACGGTGATTGAACAGCACGGCGGTGCGTTGGAGTTTGTGCCGTGCGCAGGCGGGCCGGGCACCGAGTTTCGATTCACTTTGCCGGCCGAAAACCCCAGCAAATCGGCTGCGGCCTTGCCCACAGACGCGACGGGCGGGCCAAGTCAACCAGCGGTGGCAAAGGAATTGGCATGAGCGAAACCCCGAACTTCCGCGATCCGCGCCTCGGCTTGCCCATGGTCTATTTGGTCGATGATGAAACCGTGGTTCGCGACGCCGTGGCGTGGCTGCTGCGCTCGCGCCGTTTGCTGTCTGAGGGCTACGCCACCGCCGACGCGTTTGAGCTGCTGCTTGCGGCGCATGCTGCGGATGCCACCGAAGTTTGGCCACGTTCGCCGTCGTGTGTGTTGCTGGATGTGCGCATGCCGGGCACCAGTGGTTTGGTGCTGTTTGAGCGCTTGGCCGAACGCGGTTTGTTGAACGTGTTGCCAGTTATTTTTTTAACCGGCCACGGCGACGTGCCAACCGCTGTGGCCGCCGTCAAGCGCGGCGCTTTTGACTTTGTTGAAAAGCCGTTTGCTGACAACACCTTGGTCGACCGCATAGAACAAGCGTTGGCAGTCAGTGCCGCCGCGATTCTCAAATCGCGCGAGGGCCAAACCGGGCTGCGCAAGCTCGCCGAGCTGACCGACCGCGAGCGCGACGTGATGCGCTTGGTTGTCGAAGGCCGCCCCAACAAACTCATCGCCGATGAGCTTGACATCAGCGTGCGCACGGTCGAAGTTCACCGTGCGCGCGTCTTCGAAAAAATGGACGTGAAGTCGGCGGTGGAGCTGTCGAATTTGCTGCGCGATCAGCTCAACCAACGTCAAAATTAGCGGGTGATCACGCGGCGACAATGCGTCGATGCCATCACCCACAAGCCTCGGTGAATTCGACCTGATCCAAAAATACTTCACCCGCGCGGTGACGCGTGCGGCCTTGGGTGTGGGCGATGACTGCGCGCTGTTTGCACCCAGGCCCGGCATGCAACTGGCGGTGTCGAGCGACATGCTGGTGGAGGGCCGCCACTTCTTGAGCACGGTGCTGCCCGAGCGTTTGGGGCACAAGGCCTTGGCGGTGAACTTGAGTGACCTGGCGGCTTGTGGCGCGCAACCGGTGGCCTTCACTTTGGCCTTGGCATTGCCGCGTGTTGACGAGGTTTTTTTGGCGGGTTTTTCGCGTGGCTTGCTGGCGTTGGCTGACGCGCACGGCTGCGAGTTGATCGGCGGCGACACGACGCAAGGCCCACTCAACATTTGCATCACCGTGTTCGGTGAATTGCCCGCAGGCACGGCGCTGTTGCGCTCAGGCGCGCAGGCAAATGACGACATTTATGTCAGCGGCACGGTAGGCGACGCGCGCTTGGCCCTGGAAGTGTTTCGCGGCACGCTGGATGTGCAGGGTGCTGACTTCAACACCGTGCGCTTGGCCATGGAATGCCCGCAGCCGCGCGTGGCTTTGGGCTTGGCGCTGCGCAACGTGGCGAGCGGCGCGATTGATGTGTCAGACGGCTTGCTGGGCGACTTGAAGCACATCTTGCGGCGCTCCAATGTGGGTGCCACAGTGAACGTCGACAGCGTGCCGCGCAGCCAGGTGCTGCGTGCATTGCCAACCGC
Organism: Burkholderiales bacterium; assembly: GCA_025358485.1. Lineage (GTDB taxonomy): Bacteria > Pseudomonadota > Gammaproteobacteria > Burkholderiales > Burkholderiaceae_C > JANYJJ01. The sequence continues at coordinate 12,387 of JANYJJ010000048.1, forward strand.
CTTGCAGCGTGAATTCACATTGGCAGGCGGTGACGACTACGAGTTGGTTTTCACTGCGGCCCCAAATCGCGCCAGTCAAGTCCAAGCGGCGGCACAACAAGCGGGCGTGGCAGTCACGCGCATCGGTCAAACACAAGCTTTGCCCGGCTTGAATTTGATCGACGCCGCAGGCCGCAAAGTTGAGACCAACTTCGGCTCGTTTGACCACTTCAAAACATGATCGAATCTGAATCAACTGCGGCAAGCGCGGCGCTGTTAAGTCCACCGCTCAGTCCGCCCCTCAGTCCACCACTCAGTTCGCCCCTCAGTCCACCCTTGACCCGCTCGCCGCGCAAGCCAACCCTGCGCTTCATGCTGTCGCATCCGGCGCACGTCATCGCCCTGGGCTTGGGCAGTGGCTTGTCACCCAGAGCACCGGGAACCGCAGGCACGCTGTGGGCGTGGCTGAGTTTTTTGATCTTGCGGCCTCAGTTGAATGACATGGAATGGGCGCTGCTGTTGGCCGTGGGTTTTGTCGTCGGAATCTGGGCTTGCACCGTCACCGCGCGCAACATGGCGGTGGCCGACCCCGGCGCCATCGTGTGGGACGAAATCATCGCGTTTTGGGCGGTGCTGTGGTTGGTGACACCGGCAGGGTTTTGGGCACAGGTTGTGGCCTTCGCGCTGTTCAGGTTTTTCGACGCCGCCAAGCCCGGCCCGGTGGCCTGGGCCGACGGCTTGTTCAAGGTCAAACGCGGCCTGTCCATCGGCTGGAAGCAAGGCTTCGGCATTATTTTTGACGACTTGGTGGCCGCACTGTGCGCCCTCATGGTCATCGCAGTTTGGAAGTGGTTGTGAGCGAGCTCCACGCCGAGTTGCAAGCAAGTGTCGAAGCGCTGGCCACGGCCCTGCGCGCACGCAGATGGATGTTGGCTGCGGCCGAGTCATGCACCGGCGGTTTGATCGCGGCGGCTTGCACGTCCGCGGCCGGTTCCAGCGACTGGTTTGAGCGTGGCTTCGTCACTTATTCCAACTCCGCAAAATCTGACTTGCTGGGTGTGCCAGCGGACTTGATAGCGCAACACGGCGCTGTCAGCGCAGAGGTCGCACGCGCCATGGCCGAAGGTGCATTGAGGCGCTCAAACGCGCAGGTGTCGGTGGCGGTGACGGGTGTGGCCGGGCCGGGCGGCGGTTCTGTCGCCAAGCCAGTGGGCACGGTGTGGATGGCCGTTGGCAAAGTGGGTGAGGCCACGGTGGTTGAGTTGCTGCAACTTGGCGGCGATCGTGCCGCCGTGCGTGCTCAAACGGTGGCCCATGCAGTCGACGCTGTGACTGCCGTGATCAAGGCAGCCCACGCGACATGACCATCTTGTTGGCCACACGCTCGAGCGCAGACGACCAAGCGCTGTGGCTGGGCTTGCTGCAAGCGGCCTTGCCGAATGAACGCTTTGTCACGACCGGCGATGTTGCAACGCGTGACACTTCAACCGACCACTTGGTAGACATCGCCGTGGTGGCCAACCCGCCCGCTGCGGCTTTGCAAAATCTGCCCAACTTGCGCTTCATCCAATCGCTGTGGGCCGGTGTGGAATCGCTGCTCAGCGACACCACGCTGCCAACCGAAATTCCACTGGCCCGCATGGTGGACCCTGCAATGAACACCGCCATGGCCGAGACCGCTTTGTGGGCCGTGCTGAGCCTGCACCGCCAATACTTTGAATGCGCCGCGCAGCAGCTGCAGCGGCGCTGGCAAAGCGTGCCGCAGCCGCGCGCCGATGAAGTCAACGTGGCCGTGCTGGGTCGGGGCCAAATGGGTTGCGCGGTGGCGGCGCGCTTGGTGCAAAACGGCTACCGAGTCAGCGCCTGGAGCTTGCATGCCGCGACGCAAGAAGGCGTGCAGTCGCATCACGGTGCAGCCGCTTTGCAGCACGTGCTGCAAAGCGCAGACATCGTCGTCAATGTGCTGCCGTTGACCGTGGCGACGCGCGGCCTCTTGAACGCGCAAACTTTGGCTTGGATGCGCGCCGGATCAAGCTTGGTCAACCTCGCGCGTGGTGCGCACGTGGTCGATGCCGACCTGCTTAACGCACTGAACAGCCAGCACATAAGGCGCGCCGTGCTCGATGTGTTTCACACCGAGCCGTTGCCCAGCGACCACCCGTTTTGGACGCACCCGCAAGTCACCGTGCTGCCGCACGTTGCGGCGCAAACCGACCCACGCAGCGCCGTGCAAGTGGTGGCGCGCAATGTGAGCGCGCTGCGCAGTGGCAACTCACTTTCTAATTTGGTGAACAGGCAGGCGGGTTACTGATCTTGGCCGCAGGCTCACCGTGGTGACCCGTGTGCTTCTGCGCCATGCAAGCACGGTGACTGCCCTCTGCTCAGCGGCAGCGACGCCAACTCGTACATCCTGTTGCTGAGCCTGTACCGGCTGAACGAAAGCGACGCCTCTCACGTCATCGACACTTTCCCCACCGTGCGCGAACAACCTCGTTCGGATCGAGGTACCGAAGTCTCATTGCCGTGGGTCGAGCAAAAAAGACCCCCCGTTCGGACTGCGGTATCAAAGTCCTGCTGCCAAGGGTCGAGCCGAAAAACTCCCGTTCGGACTGAGGTATCGAAGTCTTGCCGCCAAGGGTCGAGCCGAAAGGACCCCGTTCGGACTGAGGTATCGAAGTCTCGCGCTGACCTTGGTCTAACTGTCTCGCAACACGCTGCACAAAGTACCGACCGTTGTTGACGCGCTCGACGCCTTGCATCCAACAGCCGCGTGAGTTTGAACCGATGCCACCAATCAGGGCGGCTTAAAGTCAGTGCATCGATTTTTACGGCAACTCAGGAAGCAAGCCCATGGCCACCTCATCAAGCAACCCGTCCCTCAACAGCACCATCAACATCAAAGCAATCGCCTCCGACAGCGGCGTGGCCGTTGAGGCTTACGACACCTACGACAGCGACGAGGAAACCATGGCCGCAGCGCACCGTTTTGCAGCAGGCATCTTGAACCGCTTGGCGGTGATTTGTGACGCGCAGCCAGGTGCCAAAACGCTCGACGCGGCCAAGCTGCGCAGCATGGCCGCGTCGATGTTGCCCTGAGTGTCCTGAAGTCTTTACCCGAAGATTCACTCGGCGCTGCGCAGTGCCATCGTGCTGGCCTGCACCATGCTCTGCACGTTGCGGGTTTCGGTGAACACGCCGCGCAGCCAACTCGCGTGGTTGCCGTCGCGGGCGGCGCAGGCTTCGATTTCTTCGGCCGCACTCAGGCTGTTCAGCGCTGAAAAGTGCGGCTCCACCCAGCGCAGTGTTTCCAAGATGTCTTCGCGAATCGTGCGGCGCTCGCGGGTTTGCGGGTTCACCATCACGCCGTCCAAACCGAAGCGGCAGGCTTGGAAACGGTTGAAGGTGTAGACGAGGTAATCGTCTTCCACAGGCGGTGGCTCTGTGCGTTCCAACAAGCGTCGGCAAATGGCTTGCAAGTAGCAGGCGAGCGCTGCGGCGCGCTCTACCGACAGCGGCGTGTCGCAGACCCGCAGCTCAATCGTGCCGTACTCGGGTTTGGGGCGGATGTCCCAATAAAAATCCTTCATGGACTTGACCACGCCGGTGGCTTCCATCTTGGTGAAGTAGACGTTGGAAAAATCGTCCCAACTCAAAGTGAAGGGCGCGCGGCCGCTGAGCGGAAATGCAAACACCGAGTTGAGGCGGGCCGAGTCAAACAGCGTGTCCACGCCTTGCGAATACGGCGACGAAGCGCTGAGTGCGATGAAATGCGGCACGTAGCGGTTGAGTGAGTGCAGCAAAAAAAGCGCGTCGTCACCCGACGCGCAACCCACGTGCACATGCTGACCAAACACGGTGAACTGCTTGGCCAAATAGCCGTAAAGCAGTGAGATTTCCTGGAACCTAGGTTTGGAAAAAACACGCTGCTCAGACCAGCGCTGAAACGGGTGGGTGCCGCCGCCGCAGATGTCGATGTTCAGGCGCTCGCACGCCGCCACCAAGGTGTCGCGCATGCCGCGCAGCTCGGCCAACAGCGGCGTGTGCGCGGTGTGAATGCCGGTGGCAATCTCGATCATGCTTTGCGTCATCTCGGGCGTCACGGTGCCGGGGAAGGGCTTGCGTGATAACAGCTCCAGCAGGTCGTTGGCGGCTGAGGTGAGGTCGAAATCGACGGTGTTCACCAACTGCAATTCCAGCTCAACGCCAAGCGACAGCGCGCTGGATTTTCCGAAAGGGCCGAGTGCCATTTCAAGCTCCTTTCTCAGTGGTTTTCTCATGCGCCATCAGTGTTGCCGTGGTGGGCTGCGCCTCACCCGCCCACAGCAATGCGCGCTGCGTCACCCACGGGCCAATCACGTCTTGCATCACCAGCAAGCCCACGATGACGGGCAGGCTTTCACGGCCCAAGTCAAAGCCGTAGCGCCGGCTTTCTTCGAGCAGCAGCAAAGCAAAGGCCGACATCGGCATCAGCGACAAACCCGTGAGCGCGCCTTTGCGAAACGTGGTGCCGCTGATGCGCGCCACACCCGCATTCACCATCACATGAACGCTGCTGCGAACCGTCAGCACCACCGCGCCGAGCAGCAAGCTGCTGAACAAGCCTTCCCATGACAGCAAGCTGCCTATGAAGACAAAAAGAAAGACGGTGAGCACATCGCCCAGCGCGCCAAAGTTGCGCTGCGCATGGCTCAGCATCACGCGCCGTTCGCGCGCCACCGCACCAAAAGCCAGTGCCGCTAACAAAGGTGACAGTTGCATGGTCTGCGCCAATCCCGTGAGCAACAGCACGCACAAAGCAAAGGTGACGGTGGTGGCCTGCACGCTGTTTTGCAGCGTGCTGGCCAAGCGGTTCAACACCGGCGCAATCACACCGAACACGGCCCCCACCACCAGCGACAAGCCAATCACGTAGACGCTGTTGAAAGCGGCCTTGCCCCAGTCGCCACTGGTTTCTAAATGCCAATAACCGACCACGCACTTGAACAACAACACCGCCAACAAGCAGTTCAGCGCGCACAAGTGCAAAAGGCGTTCGGTGACTTGCCCGGCGCTGCGCAGCTCGTGTGTGACGCGCATGACAGCTGCGGGTGAGGTGGCCACGCACAGCGCCGCCAACACCAGGCAGTGGTTGGTGGGCAAAGCAAACCAGTGGCCCACCCACATCACCGCTGCAAAGGTCAACGCGGCTTGCGCCAAGCCCGCCACCAGCACCCACGGGTTGCGCAAAAACCAGCGCGGGTTGATGCGGTAGCCCAACTCAAAAAGCGTCAGCGCCAGCGCCATGTTGGCCATCCAGGCCAATGCGGTTTGCGAATAGTTGGGCGATGCCAAGCTTTGCGTCAAACCCAGGCCACTGAGCGCCAAACCCACCAAACCGTAAGCGCAAACGCGTGGAATGCGCGTGTGCTGCGCTGCCCACTCACCCGCCAACCACGCCGCCAACAACATCAACGGCCACACCACCACGGCGGCCCAATTGTCCAAGTCCATCCATTGCCTTCAGTCGAGTTGCCGTTGCGGATTCGATAAAGGCTACCGCGCGAAGTCAGCTCAAGTTGCTACCAAACACGCTGTTGCACTTGCGTGCAATCCACCGCACGGCAGCAATTCACAACATCGGCAGGGTGCAAATCAGGGCAATCAGGGCCTTGCGGTGGGCGCATCCTGTCTTGCGCAGAGCGTCGCCCAAGCCGCAAGCCACCTCAATGCCTACATCCACGTGGCGAGCGATGTTGCAAACGATGTGGCGTCGGTTTCGGTCAACCCATCTGACGTGACTCAAACGCTGCGCGGCTGGCCCTTGGTGGTCAAAGACAACATCGACGTGGCTGGTATGCCGACCACCGCAGGCAGCCGCGCTTTGACTGGCCACGTGCCCCAACTCAGCGCCAGCGCCGTCGCTCGCTTGCAGCAAGCCGGTGCGGTGGTGCTGGGCAAAACCAATCTGCATGAGTTTTGTTTTGGCATCACGTCCAACAACGGTGCCTTCGGGCCCGTGCGCAACCCGCATGCGCTTGACCGAATCGCCGGGGGCTCCAGTGGCGGCACCGCCAGCGCCATCGCGGCGGGATTGGCACCGGTGGGCATCGGATCGGACACGGCGGCTCGATGCGCATCCCCGCCGCGCTGTGCGGTGAAGACGACACGGTGGTGTTTTGCGGCGCGCCCACGCCGACCTTCCCAATCTTCACCCGCAACGTCGGCCCCGGCAGCGTGGCCGGTTTGCCCGGCATCAGCCTGCCCAAGGGGTTGCAACGACATGGGCTTGCCTTTGGGTTTGGCGCTGGACGGCCCAGCAGGCAGCGACCGGCGTCTGCTGGCGCTGGCCATGGCGGTGCAGGCTCTGATGCCTGCGATGCCGCTACCGGTGTATTCAAAGGGTCGCGCACGATGGGCGAGGCCGCGTGCCTACTCGAAAAAAAACGGCGGAGCGGGAGGGCGTGCGCCTCAAGGCACAGGCCCGCTTGGACATCGGTGATGCGCAAGGTCGTTTCCTTCGCTCACCACCCAGGTTCGGCATCGGGCAAATAATGCGCCGACTGAGCGAGCGCTTTGCTGGCTTGAAAGGGCACTGATGACAGCAGAACCTCGCATCGAAAATCGCACCGACTCGCCTCGGGTCAGCGGCTTGAATTTGGCGGTGATCGGTGCCGGGCCCGTGGGCTTGGCCTTGGCGCTGAAGGCCGCGCAAAGCTTGCCCACCGCGCGGGTCACTTTGTTCGATGCGCGGCCCTTGGACAAAGACGTATCCGGCGACCCGCGCACCTTGGCGTTGTCGCTGGGCAGCGTGCAAATGCTGGAGCGCATGGGCGCTTGGAATGCCGACGCCGCGCAGGCCATCTTGGAAGTGCATGTGTCGCAGCAACCGCCCTCGTTGGCAGGCCCGCTGGCAGGGTGGATCGGCGAGCCCGAAGTGCGCATCAGCGCCATCGACGAAGCTGTGCCGCTGCTGGGCGCAGTGCTCAGCTACGGTGCCATCGTCGCGCCGCTGCAAAAGGCTTGGGAGGCTGCGGTGGCGGCCGATTCGCAGAGCTCGCGCTCGCGCTTGAATTCGCGCCTGAATTCGCGTTTTGGTGTGCCGGTGGCGGCGCTGAAAGCCATCGACGCGGGTGTGGAGGTAGATGCAGGCATTGCCGATCGTTTCGACCTCGCTGTGGTCGCCGAAGGTGGAGTGTTTTCAGGTCAGGTGCGCAAAGCGGTGGCACACGACTATCGCCAAACAGCGTGGGTCGGCACTGTGGCTTTGAAAAACGCCAAGCCCGGTGTGGCCTTCGAGCGCTTCACCCGCCACGGCCCTGCCGCCTTGTTGCCGCTCAAAGACGGCCGCGCCGCCTTGGTGTGGTGCGTCAACAGCGACGACGACCCTGTGGCCACGCTGAACGAAGCGCAGCGCTTGACGGTGCTCAACACAATTTTTCACCGCGAAGTGGGCGAGGTCACAGCGCTGTCGCCGCTCAAGCAATTTGCCCTCGGCCTGAACGCCGAACGCACCTTGACAGAAGGCCGCACCGTGCGCATCGGCAACGCCGCGCAAACGCTGCACCCCGTGGCGGGGCAAGGTTTGAACTTGGGCCTGCGCGATGCGTTTGAGTTGATCGCTGCCCTGGCCAAGTCGAACGACATTGACGCCGTGTTGCGCCGCTTGGAATGGCAACGCGGCCCCGACCGCTGGGCCATGATCGCCGCCACCGATTTCCTCGCCCGCAGCTTCACCTGGAAGCTGCCCGGCGCAGGCACCGCACGCGGTTTGGGTTTGGCCGCGCTGCAAGCCTTGGGGCCGGTGAAGTCGTTTGTGGCGAGGCAGATGATGTATGGGTCGCGCTGACAACGCTCGTTTCCACCTGTCCAGTCAACCCCTGAATGGATGAGAACCCACCCCTTGTTTGAGGGGAAATGATTTCTGGAATCGCCAGTTTGCTTGACACTGCTGTGAGTCAAAGCGAGCATGACATTTGTCACATTCCGTTCTCACAAAATTACGAGGTTTTCCATGAAATTACGCGTTTTAAAGACTTTCGTTGCTGCTTCGGCGCTGATGGCTGCGGGTGCTTCCCAGGCGGTGATCGTTGACTTTGAAGGCGATATTGACACCACATTTGCTGGATTCGCGCCGCTGCTGGGGCACAACGACGAGATCGTGAACAAGGGTTTTTACATAGACGCGCTGTCCAATTCCGCTGCACGTGTCAACGGCGATTTGGTCGGAGCCATCCTGAACGGCTCCGATTTGGCCGGTTCTTGCGCGGGCCTGACCTGCCCATCAAACAACTCCACCACTTTTTTGGCCGGCTTGAATGACGGGCTTTTCGCCATCGGTGCCGTTGGAGATGCACTGTTTCGTTTTGCCGGTTTTGACGCCAGCTTCATCGGCGCAGCAGGTGCTGCGCTGCCGACCGTCCCAGGCTTGGTTCGACTGCAAGGCATCACTGCCTCGGGCGGATCGGTGACGCAAACATTCAACCTGGGCGGCCCGAGCAGCACCGGTGCACTGAGCTTCAGAAGCTATGCAACCACAGGCGCATTTGCAACCACCCTGTTCCAGTATGTGTACATGTATGGTTTTGCTTGCAACGCAGCTGGCAGCTGCTCAGCGTTTTCCACTGACCAAGCACAGTTCGCAATTGATAACATCAACGTGACCGCTGTGCCTGAGCCGTCAACTTGGGCGCTCATGTTGGGTGGTTTGGCCGCTGCGGCAGCCGTTCGTCGCCGCTCGGCCAAAGCCAATTCCTAACGCTTCACCACCGAGGAAAAATCAATGATCAAAGCAAAACTGGCCGCATTCACTGCGATATCAGCGGCAGCGGTTCTGGCCTCAAGTTTGGCCGTGGCGACCCCCAACGACGGCCGCAGAACCTACATCGTCCAACTCACTGACGAGCCCGCAGTGACTTACCAAGGCGGCGTGGCTGGCTTGGCTTCCACGCGTGCGCCTGCGGGCAGGAAATTTGAGTTCCAGCGCTCGGAAGTGCAAGCCTACGTGGGCCACTTGCGTCGCCAGCAAAGTGAGGTGGCGGCATCTGTGGGTCGCGCTCGGGTGCTTGCGAGCTATCACGCGGTGTTCAACGGCTTCTCGGCCCGCCTGACACCGGCCGAGGTTGCGAGCTTGCGCGCCAACAGCAAAGTCGCCAACGTGTTCGCGGACGAGGCCCGTCAAATGGACACCGTCAGTACGCCGCGCTTCTTGGGCCTGACGGCCCCGGGCGGCTTGTGGTCACAAACCGCCGGTGGTTCGCTCGTCAAGGGCGAAGGCATGGTCATTGGTGTGGTCGACGGCGGCATCTGGCCTGAAGGCCCGTCGTTCTTCGACCGGGTTGACAGTGAAACTGGTGCGCCCGTCAAAACCGGCGGAACACTGGCATACGGTCCGGCCCCGGCAACTTTCAAAGGCTCCTGCCAAGCAGGTGAGGGCTTCATCCCAGCGCGGGATTGCAACAACAAACTGATCGGTGCGAAGTTCTACAGCGCCGGCTTCTTGGCGTCGGGCTTGGCCAAGAACTGGTCTGAGTTTTACTCGCCGCGCGACTCGATGGGCGGCAACTTGGCCCACGGCGGCCACGGCGACCACACCGCATCGACGGTGGCTGGTAACAGCGGCGTGCAAGCTGTTGTGAACGGCATTCCCATGGGCGCACAGTCAGGCATGGCTCCGCGAGCTCGTGTGGCAGCCTACAAGGTGTGCTGGACGTATGACGATGCAACCGCAACCGACGGCACGGGCAGCAGAAACAGCTGCTTCAACTCAGATTCGGTGTCTGCCATTGACGACGCAGTGAAAGACGGCGTCAACGCCATCAATTACTCCATCAGCGGCTCACAAACCTCGTCAGCCGACCCGGTTGAACAAGCGTTTTACCGCGCTGCGCTTGCCAACGTGTTCGTTGCCGCGTCTGCTGGCAACAGTGGGCCTGCCAACCAAGTAGCCCACATCAGCCCTTGGCTCACCACCGTGGGTGCTTCAACGCATGACCGCGCATTGACAGCAACCGTCACTTTGGGCAACGGTGCGAGCTATACGGGTGCGTCGGTCAACCTCACCGCGCTTCCTAATAAATCGATCATTCTTGCGTCCGGTGCTGCTTTGACCGATGTGACTGCCGCAAATGCCGACCTCTGCTATAGCTCTCCACCAACACTCGACCCTGCCAAAGTGGCTGGCAAGATCGTCGTGTGCACCCGTGGCGTGAACGCCCGTGTTGACAAAAGCGCGGCCGTTTTTGCGGCGGGCGGCGTTGGCATGATCTTGGTTGACACCGGCGGCGGTTTGGTTGCCGAGGCGCACTCGGTGCCCACTGTGCACGTGAGCATGGCTGATGGCGCAGCCATTAAAACTTACGCGGCTGGCACCGGTTCAGTGGCTTCACTGAGCGCATTTGGCGTTGGCTCAACACCGGCCCCGATCATGGCCAGCTTTTCTTCGCGCGGTCCCAACCAGGGCGACAGCAACATCCTCAAGCCCGACGTCACCGCTCCTGGTGTTGACGTGATTGCTGCCGTGTCGTCTGCTGGTGGCAGCACCGTTGCCGCAGCAACCGCATCGCGCAACGCCATCGCTGCCGGTACCTTGGTTCCGCCACCCGACTGGTCGTCTTACCAAGGCACGTCGATGTCCAGCCCTCACGTGGCAGGCATTGCACTGTTGCTGAAGCAAGCCAACCCCACTTGGTCGCCCGCTGCCATCAAATCGGCGCTGATGACCACGGCCTACACAACCTTGGATGACGGCCAACCGGGTGCTGCCAACGGCAAACTTCCATGGGCACAAGGCGCGGGTCACATCGATCCGAACAAGGCCGTTGACCCTGGTTTGGTGTACGACGCGGGCAAGCTGGACTACGACGCTTACCAGTGCAAAGTAAACCGTGCTTCCGTAACGACCGCCGATTGCGCTGCGTCGGGCACGCTGGGTGAAACCTACAACCTGAACTTGCCGTCGATCACGGTCGGTGCAGTTGTGGGCAGTGTGACGGTGACGCGCACGGTCACCAACGTCGGCAGCGCCTCTGCCACTTACACAGCGACAGCGCCAGTTCTGACTGGTTTCACCGCAGTGGTCACGCCGTCAACCTTCACTTTGGCCCCTGGTGCCAAGCAAACCTTCACGGTCAAGCTGACCGCTGCGGGCGCGGTTGAAAACGTGTGGAGCTTCGGTGCCTTGACCTGGACTGACGGCACCCACGTGGTTCGCAGCCCAGTGCAAGCACGCACCGGCAAGGCCATCGTGGCACCGGCAGAAATGACTGGCACCACAGCGTCGGGTACACGTCTGTTTACCGTGAAAACCGGTTTCGCGGGCCGCATGACCAGCATCAAAGGCGGCTTGAAAGACGTCGTAATGTCTGCACCCATAACTCTGTCTCCAGGAAGTGCAAACTCGGCAGAGCTGAAGACAATTTGCACTGCGGGCGTTGACACATCCAATGTGAAGGTGATGAACGTCACCATCCCTGCGGGTACCCTGGTCGCGAAGTTTGCGCTTCGCCAAGCAGATGTCGGCACCGCCGACGACGACTACGACATGATGTTGCTCAGCTCGACTGGTTCTAGCGTCTATTCGGGCAACGACGGCTCGAATGAGTCGGTACAGCTCGCAAGCCCGGCCGCGGGCAACTACAAAGTCTGCGTTTTGTTGTACGGCGCGGCTGCTGGGGCCACCAGCAGCACATTCAAGCTGTCAAGCTGGATCGTGACCGCGGCCGACGTGGGTGGCAACTTCAACGTTTTGTTGCCGGGTCAAGTTTATGCAGCAGGCACGTCGACAGTGGGAATGGCCTGGTCAGGCTTGACCCCTGGCAAGCGCTACATGGGTGCGGTGCAATTCTTGGATCTGAGCGGTGTTGCTCAAGCGACCACCGTGCTGAGCGTGAATCCTTGATGCCGTGAACTCTGTCCCGGCGTCTGTATGACATCGGGCTCTGAGAAACAATTCAAAAAGGGTCGCATGTCGAAAGACTTGCGACCCTTTTTTTCTTGAGCCTTTGATGCGAACGAAGGCTATGCACTGCCAGCGCCTTGAACAAGTTGGCGTGTAAATTCAGGTGCGCTGCGGGAAGTTTTGCAGCGACGAATTCGTCGCTTCGTGAGCAAGTCGCTCTATGCAGCGCCGCCTAAACCGCCCCGTTGCGCGACTTCGGCACCACTTGGCAAACCCGCCTGCCATCGTCAACTCGCGGCCTGCACACCGCGCCCGGGTCTTGCGTGACGCTGCAATTCGAGCGCATGCCGCTGCGCTCATTTTCATGCTCGCGCTCTAGCGAGTGCGCTGCGGCCAGTGCGGTCAGGCGGCTGCCGTTGCTGGCTTTGCTGGACCACGGCAAATACCCCTCAGGCCCGCCGCAGGCTTTGGCACCGACGCCCAGGGTGCGGCACTGCGCGTCGGTGTCGCACGCCGCATCGCCGATTTCAACTGCGATGTCGCGCATCAGGCTGGCGCTGCTGGTACTGGTAACAGGGCCGCCTGCGACCGTAGGCGAGCGGCCCGCAGTGCCGCTGCCAGTCGGCGCGCTCAGCACCGGGCCCTTCATGGTGGCAATCGGTGCCGTGTTGACTGACGCAGGTGCTTGAATCGATGTGGATGAACCAGTGGCTGACGGTGACGGTGACGACGACGGCGACGGCGAGAGTACGCAGGCCGCCAAGGTCATTGTGCTGAACAGAGCGGCGCAGGCGCTGGCGAGTGAATGGCGCGGCAAGATTGGCGCTGAGCAAGTTGGGTTTTTCATGTCGCAATGGTCGCCTAAGCTTTAGAAATCTGCAAATTGAGTGGCCTACAAAACCACGCGCAAATTGACCAGCGAATTGCGTGTATAGCGACGTGCAAGACAGCCTGCGCGGCTTGCATTTGCCGTCACCGGGTTCATACTTCACACGTGAGAAATCAAGCCGCAGACGCCCAACATTTGCAAACCGTCAGCGCCCGGTTTGGGGCCGGTGAAATCACGCGCAACCAAGCGCGCATGGCGGTGATTGACCTCATTTTGCTGCGGCTGCATTGCTCGCGCGTGAGCTTGTGGCGCTTTGACGGCGAGCCCGTCAATTTGTCGATGCTTTGCTTTGCTGCCAAAGAGGCGGGCGGCCCACTCGACACGGATGAAAAGCGCTTGGAGCTCTCGGAGTACCGAGACTACTTTGACGCCCTGATTCACCAAGGTGCCTATGTGTCGAACGACACCCTGCACGACCCCAACTTGCAAGCCATGCGCGGCAACTACTTGGAGCGTCATGGCGTGATGGCCATGCTCGACGCCGCTTTTTTGGTGAACGGCCGCGTCTACGGCATGGCCTGCTGCGAACAAATTGGCAGCGTGCGTGTGTGGCGCGCCGATGAGCTGACTGACTTGCGCGCCATCGTCACCAAGGTCACCATGTTGATGGCCAGCAGCAACGACCCGGCGCTGATGGGCGCGCCTTCTTTGCCGATGACGCCGCTGTCAGCCAGCCAGGAAGCTGACTTGAAGCGCTTCGATCAACGACGCCGCTGAAGCTTGCATTTGCCGCTCAAAGCGGCAGTTCGGTGAAGAACTTTCCACCGTGATAAATCAACGGCTGTGCGCCTTCGCGGCGCAGACATCGCTCCACTTCACCCACAAAAATGATGTGGTCGCCTTCTTCGTATTGACTGCGGTTGAAGCACTCGAACACGGCGGCCACGCCCTGCAAGATGGGTGCGCCGCCCGCGCCTTCACCAAATTCCAAGCCGGCAAACCGGTCAACATCGCGGCGCGCAAAGCGCTCGGCCAGCTCGCGTTGGTCAGACGCCAAAATGTGAATGGCGTAGTGCGATCCGCGCGTGAAGGCGGGCATGGAACCGGCTTGGCGCGACAAGCTCCACAGCACCAGCGGCGGGGTCAGTGACACCGAGTTGAAGGAGTTGGCGGTCAGGCCGACGCGCTCGCCGTTGGCATCGCGTCCGGTGACGATGGTCACGCCGGTGGCAAACGTGCCCAAGGCGGCGCGAAAGTCGGCAACTGAAAAGCTGGGGGGCAGGGCGGTGGCGGGTGCAGTTTGGTTTGGTGTGGAAGACGGCATGTACCTATTGTCCAAGATAGCGCATTCACCCGCCAACTCGCTATCAGCTGGTCAGACCCGCAGCGCCCCCGCCAACCAAGCCATCTGCCGCTTCATCGCGTCGATGCGCCCCGGCTTGCGCCCGGTGCGGTCTTGCGCGGCCACGGCCAACAGTGCGCACACGCCCGCCAGAGCCACACTAAACACTGCGGCGCCTGTGGTCAACACAAATTCCAGCGTCACCGTGTGGTTCCAAGGCCGGGCGATGCCGAGGAAAGCGCAGTACATCCACAGCGCGTTCGACAAAGCCACGGGCACAGCCACGCGCATGAAGTCGCGCGCTTTCCAGCGCGCCACGCGGCGTGCGCGTGCCAGTCCGGGAAAGGTGATGCGGTGCAGCACCACAGCGTTCAAGCTCAGCAGCAACACCAAGATCAACTTGCCTTGCAGCTTGGGGTTGCCCAGGTAGCTTGGGTCGGCGCTCCAGCCCAGCCACAGCAAGCAAGCGCCGGTGAGGTAAAGCAGCGCCAGCGCCAGGCTGATGAGTCGCATGACAAACGGGTTGGGCGGCGAGATGCGCACGCGCGCTTCAGCCAATCTGCCGAGCAAACGAATGTCGGTGGCCACGATGGCACCGAGCGCCAAGCTGGTGCCCAGCAAATGCGCAAAGAGAACGATGAGTTTGAACACGTGGCGGGCGGGAGCTGTCGCTGTCTGTGCCTATCGGCAACTCTGCGCCGGTGTTGAGGCGTTTTGGGCGCATAAATTGGACGGTGGGTGGCACGGTGGGTGGCACCTTGGGTCGTGCGGTGGGTGGAACGTTGGCTTGTGCGTTGGATTGCTCGCAACAAAGCTTTACAGCGTTTCCCGTGATTCGGGTGGAACACCGCGCCTTGGGGCGCGCCTAAACTCTGGCTTGCCCTTGCGTGGCTGCCCCTTGCAGCGCGCGCGTTTCACAGGAATCAGACCATGCGCCACCCGCTTTTGACCCTCGCCGCGTTCGCCGCCACCGCCGCTTTGTTGGCCCCGTTGACGCTGCACGCCCCGGTGGTCAGCGCCGCCACCACAGACGCCATTGCCAGCAGCGCAGAAGCCCGCGTCATCGTGAAGTTCAAAGCCGATGCATCTTCGCTGCGCAAGCAAGCGCTGTCGGCGACTTTGTCCACCCCCGCGTCGGTTGCGCAAATGCACACCGCTCAAGCGGTGAGCCTGGGGGCGCGCACTGGCTTGACCCTGCGCGGCGGCCTGGGTGTGGCTGAGCGGACGCAGGTGATGTTTGCCAGCGGCATGACCTCGGCCCAATTGGCCGAGCGCCTGACCCAAGACAGCGACATCGAATACGCCGTGCCGGATGAGCGCAAGCGCCGCATGGTGGCTCCGAACGACAACTTGTATTTTTCGGGTCCGGCCAGCGTCGGCCCGGCATCAGGCCAGTGGTACCTGCGTGCCAACACCGGCGCAGTGAAAGCCTCTATCGACGTGGAACCGGCCTGGTCCATCACCACCGGCTCGCCCAGCATCGTCGTGGCCGACCTGGACTCTGGTATCCGCTTCGATCACCCCGATTTGCAACGCGCGGCCAACGGCGGCAACATCCTGCCGGGCTACGACATGGTGAGCAACCTGGGCGTGGCCAACGACGGTGACGGGCGCGACGCCGACCCGTCAGACCCCGGCGACTGGATCACCGCAGCAGAAGCCAATTTGGTGGGCGGAGATTTTTACAAGTGCACTTCGCAAGACAGCACCGGTCGCTATGTGGCCGAGTCCAGCTCTTGGCACGGCACGCAGACCGCAGGCTTGATTGCGGCATCCACCAACAACGGCATCGGCATGGCCAGTGTGGGTCGCAACGTGCGACTGCTGCCCGTGCGCGTGCTGGGCAAGTGCGGTGGTTTTGACTCGGACATCATTGCGGGCATGCGCTGGGCCGCAGGCTTGGCGGTGGCGGGCGTGCCGACCAACCCCACGCCGGCCAGGGTGATCAACATGAGCTTGGGCGGCGGCGGTGCGTGCAGTGCCGCTTACCAAGCCGCGATGGCAGACATCAGCGCGGCCAAGGTGGTGGTGGTGGCGTCGGCTGGCAACAGCGCCGGTCACGCGGTGAGCTCACCCGCCAATTGCCCCGGCGTGATTGCGGTTGCGGCCTTGCGCCACGTGGGAACCAAGGTGGGTTTTTCTGACCTCGGCCCAGAAATTGCCATCAGCGCCCCCGGCGGCAACTGCGTGAACGTGGCGGCCAACACGCCGTGTCTGTATCCCATCTTGACCACGTCCAACGCAGGTTCGACGGTTCCATTTGCGGGCAGTTCGCTCTACACCGACAGCTTTGACTACTCATTGGGAACAAGTTTTTCGGCACCACTGGTGTCGGGCACGGTGGCTTTGATGTTGTCGGCGCGGCCCAACCTCAGCCCTTCCGAGGTGCTGACCCTGCTCAAAGGCACGGCGCGTGCCTTTCCCACCACGGGCGGCGACAACGGCGACGGCACGGTGGTCAAACAGTGCACTGCGCCGCAGTACGACGCAGCCAACAAACCCATCGATCAAATCCAGTGCTACTGCACCACCAGCACCTGCGGCGCGGGCATGTTGGATGCCGGAGCGGCGGTGACGCTGTCAACCCAAGTGGTGTTGGCGCGCATCGCGGTCAGCCCTGACAGCCCAACGGCCGATCAACTCATCACTTTGAGCGCGTCGCCGTCACTGGCGGCGCCGGGCCGCAGCATTGCCAGCTACGCGTGGACGCTGAATGACGGCGGCGGCATCGTGGCCCCCTTCACGAGCAATGCTGACAAAGTCACGGTCACGGCGCGCGGCGCGGGCAGCTTCATTGCCACGTTGACGGTGGTTGACGACTTGGGAGCCCGATCGAGCACGCCTGTGACCGTCAACGTGGGCGCTGTGCCTGTGGTGGTGAGCCCGCCGGTGGGTGGTGGTGACGGAGGTGGTGGTGGAGGTGGCGGTGGAGCAATGGGCGGCATCTGGCTCGCCTTGTTGGCGCTGGCCGCGCTGCTGGTCTATCGCAGCCGGCGGTCAGCGTGATAGCAGGGTGATGTCAGGGTGGATTTAGGGTGGTGACAGGCAAGCCGCAAACGGCTTGCCCAGGGCCGCGTTGCCGGTGAGGCCCGTCAAGCGCGCGGCCAAAGCGGGGTCGGCCTTGGCAACCCGCAAGCTTTGCGCCGAGTAGGGCTTGAGCACTTCCACCACGCGGGCCGAGTGGATGCCTGACACGCCGAAATCGGCCAAGGCTGCATCGGCTGAATTGAGAGATGCAAAGCGGCCCAGCGACAAACCCGGAATCAACTGCGCACCCAAGGTCTTGCGCTGCTCTGCGCTGAGCTCAGGCGGCAATTTGAAAGCTTCAAACTTCAAGCCACGCCGCCTGACTTCGGCTTCTTTTTTGCTGCGCATGTCGGCCGACGGATACGGCCCCATGTAGACCACCCAGAGGCCAGGAACGTCCACCGCCACACGCGACCAGGTTCCGGCAGGCAGCAAACCGGTCAAGGTGGCCTCGGCGGCTGTGAGCTCAGGGCCGCTGAAGGGGCCGGCTGCCAAGCAAGTTGAGCCGACAGCTGGGCTTGCCGTGGGTGACGAACCCGCGGACGAACCCGCGGACGCCGCGGATGACGCACTGGATGACGCACTGGATGACGCACCAGATAACGAACCAGCGGACGCACCCGATGAAGCTGCAGAAGCCGCTGAAGCAGCGGCGGCCACGTCCTTCGGCGTCAAGACAACCACGCTCTCAGGCTTGACTTGCTGCGCCAAGCGGCCCGGTTCGCGGTCGCCCATGGCGCGCACGCCAACGACGCTGTCCAACACGCCTTGCGTCCACGCAAAAAACGCCAGATTGGCGGCCAACAAAAGCATGACCAACCACTTCAGCATGGTTCACCCGAAGCGGACCAGGGCCGCACGCTGACCTCGCCGCTGGACACCGATTGCAGCCCCGCCGCCGTTTGCACTTGCAGCGCGCCTGCCGTCGACACGCCTTGCGCCACGCCGTGCATCAAAACGCCGTGCATCAAAACGCCGTGCGAGCCCGCCTGTGTGGTGGTAACGCGGCGTTGAAACAGCAAGTCGCGCGCCGCAAAGCGATCGGCAAAGGCCGCGAAGCCGCTGCGCTCAAACAATTGCAGCGCCTTGACCAAAGGCAGCGCCACGCGCGCCAAAGCGGTTGGCGCGTCCAAGGCCGCGTCCAGTTCTTGCAAACATGCCGTGCCCGTGCTGGCCTGTGCCGGGTTCAAGCTCATGGGCTGCACATTCAAGCCCACACCTACCACGACGAGCCGCTTGCTGCCCGAGGCCACGGTTTCGATCAACACCCCACCCAATTTTCGGCCCGGGCCAGCGCGCCCTTTTTCGGGGTTGGGGTGGACGTCCATCAACCACAAATCATTCGGCCACTTGATGCACAAGCGCGGAGACGTTGCGCCGTCTGTGAGTGGGTGCAGCGGGTGTAGGGCGTCTAGCGGCTCAAGCGCTTCAGCCAAGGCCACACCCACCGCCAACGACAAACCAGCCCAGTCGGGTGGGTTCAGCGTCAGGCCCAAAGAAAACGTCAGCGAGCTGCCAGCTGCCGCGTGCCACTGCTGTCCGTGGCGGCCGCGTCCGGCGGTTTGATGTTCCGCCACCAACAGGCAAGGCTGCCAGTCCACTGCGCGTCGGCCGAAGGCGCGGCTTTCTGTGCTGCGTTTGACCAGCGCCGCGCTGCTGCTGTGATGCTCGCCTCCCGAGGCTTCAACGGCATCAGCGGCAGCTACGGACTCAACGGACTCAGCGGCGCTGTTGGCCACCCGTGCCCGGTCAAGCAGCGCGGTGTTGGTGCTGGAAATGCGCGCCACCACTTCAACACTCAAACCCGGCAGCGCGCCCACCAGCTGCTCCCAGATCGCTTGCGCACCCCAGGCCGCCGTCACGGGCGCGGCGGCTTGAACTGGCTGTGAAAGCGGCTGACTTGATGTCATTTTTTGGCGGCGGCTTTGGGTGTCGGTTTGTTTGTGGTTTTGCTTGCAGTCTTGCTTGCGGTTCTGGGTGCCAGCATCGTGCCGCGGCATTTGGGCTTGCCGCAGCGGCACTCAAACTGCTTCTTCAGCTTGGCGGTGTAGCGCTCATCAATCACCAAGCCGTAGTCGTAGAACAACTCTTCGCCTGGCTTCAGAGTGCGCAGCGCTTTGATAAAGATGCGGCCGTCAACTTCGTCGGCTTCGCAATTGGGCTGGCAGCCGTGGTTGATCCAGCGTGCCATGTTGCCGCCCACTTTGCCGTCAATGGTGCGCGCTTCGTCCACGTGAAAGTAGAAGGTGTGGTCAGGGTCGCTGGGGTCGTGTGGGTGGCGGCGCAAGGCCTCGTCCCAACTGATGACTTCGCCTTTGTACTCCACCACCACCGCGCCTTTGGGTATGGTGGCGAGTGCGTAGACGCCTTTGCCGTGAACGCCGCTGCTTCGCACTTGGATGCGTCGGCCGCTGGATTTGGGAGCCGCAGCGGGAATCTCAGAAACTGAAGCGGAGAGGGCGTTACGAAGATCAGCTTGCGTCATCAGTTTCTTTGGGTACATTGAATTCATGGGTGCGCGCGTGTGTGTGCGTGTGTGTGTGCGTACGTGCACACGTGCATGCCGGCGCACCCGCGCGAGACCGCTGCATTGTATGGATGCAAACTTGATGCAAGCCAACTTGAAAAAGTTGGCTCCGCTGTTCAGATTGGTTTTTTAGAAAGTCCCATGAGCAAAACACTCATCATTGCCGAGAAGCCCTCCGTTGCCCAAGACATAGTGCGCGCTCTCACGCCCACCAGCGGCAAGTTCGACAAAGAGGCCGACCATTTCGAGAACGACACCTACGTGGTCACCAGCGCGGTGGGCCACTTGGTGGAAATCAAAGCGCCCGAAGAATTTGATGTGAAGCGCGGCAAGTGGAGCTTCAACAACCTGCCCGTCATTCCGCCGCACTTCGATTTGGCCCCCATCGACAAAGCCAAATCGCGCCTCACGGCCGTGGTGCGTTTGGTGAAACGCAAAGACGTGACCGCCCTGATCAACGCCTGCGACGCGGGCCGTGAAGGCGAGTTGATTTTTCGTTTGATCGTGCAGTACGCGGGCACCGAGAAAAAGCCCATCGACAAACCTGTGCGCCGCTTGTGGCTGCAAAGCATGACGCCGCAGGCCATACGCGACGGCTTTGGCGCCCTGCGCACCAACGCCCAGATGCAACCCCTGGCGGACGCCGCGCGCTGCCGCTCCGAAGCCGACTGGCTGGTGGGCATCAACGGCACCCGTGCCATGACCGCTTTCAACTCGCGCGATGGCGGCTTCTTTCTGACCACCGTAGGCCGGGTGCAAACCCCGACGCTATCCG
>JANYJJ010000051.1 GCA_025358485.1 Burkholderiales bacterium
CCTGAGGTATCGAAGGGCCGCCGCCAACCCTTCGATACCTCAGGGCGAACGGGGACGCGGGCGCCTACGGTGTTGGATTGCTGCTCCGGCGCAGGCCCTTCGATACCTCAGGGCGAACGGGGGTCCGGGTGGCATTGGTCACATGCGCCAACTCAGCGCAAGCCACGACCTTTGGGAATCGAAGAACCAGCGCAAACTTTGAAACCCCGCTGGTCACACCCGTCTGTCAACCGATTCGTCAAACCCGATTCGTCAAGCCCTGCTCGCCACACCCCGTTCGCCCTGAGGTATCGAAGGGCCACTGCCAACCCTCCGATACCTGAGGGTGCGCGGGAAAGACGCAAGCGTCGACTTACCTCTGCAACTTCACCATCACCGGCGCGTGGTCGCTGGGGCGCTCATTTTTGCGCGGCAGCTTGTCAATTGCACATGAGGTCACCAGCGTCTTCAGTGCATCGCTGACCAAAATATGGTCAATCCGCAGCCCCTGGTTTTTGCGAAACGCGAGCATGCGGTAGTCCCACCAGCTCCAGCTTTTGGGCGCTTGGTCAAACAATCGAAACGCATCATGCAAGCCGAGTAAAACCAAACCTTGAAAGTGGGCGCGTTCCTGGGGCGTGCACAGCACCTGACCGGCCCACAACGCCGGGTCATGCACGTCGCGATCTTCAGGTGCGATGTTGTAGTCGCCCACCAGCACCAAGTTCGGGTGCGCGGCGATCTCAGTCGCCAACCACTCACGCAAGGCCGTGAGCCAACGCATCTTGTATTCAAACTTTTCGCTGTCGGGCGCCTGGCCATTTGGGATGTAGGCACCGACCAGCCGAACGCCGTTCAGCGTGGCCGTGATCACACGCGCCTGAGGGTCGTCTAAGCTGGGAATGTTCTTGACCACATCCGTTGCCAATAAGCCCGATGCCACGCGCGTCAACAGCGCCACGCCGTTGTATGTCTTCTGCCCAAACCACTCTGACGCGTAACCCGCAGCGGTGATTTCTGCATGTGGAAACTTGTCATCCGTGAGTTTGGTTTCTTGCAAACAAATCGCGTCAGGCTGGTTTGCGGCCAACCAATCCAACACTTGCGGCAAGCGCACAGCGAGTGAGTTGACGTTCCAGGTGGCTAGTTTCATCGGTTGCGGCACGCAGCTTGCGTGGTTAAAGGTGACGATCGTGCATTCTCAGGGCTGGCGCAAACTCTGGCGCTCACCTGCCGATCAAACTGCCCACCAACTTGCGTTCACGCGACCCCCCGTTCAGCGCCAGCAAAGTGGCTTCGGGGTCTGCGAGTCTGCGAGCTG
The DNA here is from genome assembly GCA_025358485.1 of Burkholderiales bacterium. Taxonomy (GTDB): domain Bacteria; phylum Pseudomonadota; class Gammaproteobacteria; order Burkholderiales; family Burkholderiaceae_C; genus JANYJJ01. The sequence continues at coordinate 1,301 of JANYJJ010000051.1, forward strand.
CTGGGCGCGTCGAAGCTCGTGCGTGTAGCAGCGCAGCGCTGCGGTCACCAGCACTTTCATGGCAAGGCCCGCGTTCGCAGGCGCAGTGGACGGTACTTCATGACAGCGTCGCCGCGTCAATGGAGTCGATCTCGGGCAGATGTCGGGCGGTGTTGCCCAGGCTTTCGCGGCCGCCCGACATCTCGACGTTCAGGTTCGACGCATCACGTGGATCCGCGATCATGGAGTGCCACTTGGCGAGCTGCAACATGACCGGCAAAGCTGTCCAAGATGGCTTGCCAGCCTGCGCGCTGTTGTTCTACCGGGTGGGTTGATTCGCTGTCGAAAGTCACCGTCACGGTGGCTCCGGCCGAGCCTTCAGAAAACTCAACCGTTCCGATTCGGTCGCCAAATTTGTACTCGATCAATTTGTGTAGATCGACTTTCGTGTATTCCCCGGCAAAGTCGAAACCAAAGGAGCCGTCCTTCGCTTCCATGCGAGATGAGAACGCTCCGCCAACCCGCAGGTCAACTGCCGACGCGGTGGTGTGCCAATCGGGCGATGCGGTGTTCCAAATCTTGATGTCTTCAGGCGAGTTGTAGGCGCGCCAGACTTCAGCGATGGGCGCTGCGACATGGACAGAGGCGGTGATTTCCACGGTGGCTCCAGTAAAACCTGCGCGTCGTTTTGGGAATGCTGCCATTTGACTTCAATCAACACGCCGTTGGCCGCCCAGCTGATACCAAAGCGGTCGGTCAACATCCGAAAGAGTTCTGCCCTGAAGGGGAACGACTAAACAGCGTTGAACTCGGTGCCGAACGCCCGCCAATCACCGGCAAGGCACATCGGCAGAGCGGCGCTGAGGCCGCTTGTTGCTCACAGCCAGTTCCAAATGCTCAACGCCCAGGTGGGCACACGCGGCGAACGGCTGGGGCGGTAGGTCAGGCGCAAGCTTTGACGGTAGGCTTTTTGCGATGGGGTTGTCATGAAGCGGCTCCGAATACTGGATATAACCACAGTATCTGGCAAAGCCGTCAGTGCTGTCAACCCCGCCTAAAAATCAAGCGGTTTTCAGACGTGCATGTAAGCCAAAACGCCCAAGACTACACCCAGGCTGCTCAGGACAAACACGGCATATTCCAGCCACTTGCGCTTGGTCAACAAGGCGATTGCGGCAAGGGCGATGGAGATTTGCAGCGCTGTGGTGGCTTGAGCCCAGCGGTGGTGCTGGTGCATTTTTTCTGCGCTCTTGTCGTCGAAAGCTTTCGACTCAAGTTCCAGCTTTTCAGCGGCGAGTTTGATGTCGGCCTTCTCGGTTTTATAGCGCTTGATTTCATCAACGTAAAACGTTTTGCGCGCTTCGGGTGCCAGCTCTATTGCCAATTCGGACAAGTTTTGTTTGCCGCTTTTGGCTTGGTAATAGTTCCACTGATTGCCCGCTTCGGTCTTCTTGATCGCGGCGTCATTTTTGAACAAGCCTGCGTCGGCCTGCGTGGCCCCGCCCATGTAGGAAAACATGGCACCCACGGTGGCGATGATGGCCGTGATCACTGCGAGTTGCCCGGCCATGCCTTTGGGTTCAGCGTGGGCAGCGTGTTCGAGTTCGTGGTCGTGTGGGCCGTGGACGTGAAAGCCGTCTGAGGACATGTTGTGTTTCCTGTTGTTGTTGTTAAGTCTGGATGCGTCGGTAGGTCACGAAGGCGTAATTTAGCCCACTGGCGTCGGTGCGCGCATCGCGTTGGATTTCAGTGAAAGCGCTGCGCGACCACGCCGGAAAGAAGGTGTCGGCCGGTGCCTGGGCATCGACTTCGGTGAGCACCAGTTCATCGGCCAGTGGCAGGGCAGCGGCATAGAGTTGCGCGCCGCCGATGACGAAAACTTTGGTTGCGTTTGAGACCATGTTGAAAGCGCTGGTGAGGTCGGCTGCGGCATCAGCACCGATTGCATTCCATGCGGGGTTGCGTGTGACGACGATGTTGCGACGGCCGGGCAAAGGGCGGCCTATCGAGTCCCAAGTTTTGCGGCCCATGATGACGGGGCAGCCCAACGTGGTGCGCTTGAAATGCTTGAGGTCTTCGCTGAGGTGCCACAGCAAGGCGTTGTTGTGGCCGATGCCGCCGTCGCGCGCAACGATGGCGATGAGGCTGACGCTGAGTCCAGGGCTGGGGTCAATTTCACTCCCAATTCCAATACCAAAGCCAGCGCCAGGGTGTTTGATTTCAGGCGTCATGCCGGGCATTGTCGCAGCCGCATCGGGCGGCAACCCCCGCGCCTCAAGGCCTTGCGGCAGCCTCTTTGCCGTGCGCCATGTGCAGTTGCATCAACTGTTGCGCCAGCGGCGCGTTGCGCGATTTCAGCGCCGCCATGATCCTGCGATGCTCTTTCAGTGAGGCTTCCAAGCGGCCTTGCTTGAACAGCGAATGATGGCGGTTTAACTTCATCACCTTGCGCAGGTCGGCCACCATTTGGTTGCGCCAGCGGTTGTCGGCGATGGCCAGCAAGTGCATGTGAAACGCTTCGTTGGCGGCAAAGAAAGCGTTGGGATCGGCCACGCTGTGCTCTAACTGTTGGTGCAGTTCAGCCAGTTCACCGATTTGGCCGTCGCTGGCGTGCTGTGCCACCACAGCGACGGCGTCGCATTCCAACAGCGACAGCAAGTGAAACACCTCAGCCAAGTCGCGTTCAGACACCTCGGTGACGTAAGCACCGCGGCGCAATTTCATCGTCACCAAGCCTTCGGCGGCCAGCACCTTCAGCGCTTCGCGCAGCGGCGTGCGGCTGATGCCGTAGTCTGCGGTGAGGCGCTGCTCATCGATCCAACTTCCGGGCGGCAAACTGTGGTCAAGGATGCGGCCGCGGATGCGCTCGGCCACTTGCACATACAGCGCACTGCGTGCCAACGTGAGGCCCACACTGCCGTCGCGTTTGGCGGGGGAAGACGTCGCGGCAGAGGTCAAAGCAGCTCCGCTTGAACCTTTGGATTTGGCCTTGCCCAAAGGTGCAGCGATCGTGACGGGAACTGCGGAACGTGCTGCCATGAATTGCGTGCTTGAGGTCTTGCGGTTTTTGCTTGCGAACTGACACGCGGTGAAGCGGCAGCGAAATGAAACTGTGAATCAGACTGTCGCGCGCACTGTCAGGCGCAACGTCGGGCGCTCTGTCAGGTTAAAAGGAATCCAAGACAGACTTTAAAAGTTTATAATTCAATTTTGAATTATGCCAGTTCGGAGCTTTCCATGCCTGACCGTTCAACGCCTGACAACCCAAAGCTGCCTGAGCCGGTTTTTTTGAACTCTGAGTCGCTGGCTGCGTGGCACAAGGCGGCTGTCAAGTCGTCTCCGAACGGGCAGGTGGATGATTTGCATTGGGTCACGCCCGAAGGCATCAATGTCAAGCCGCTGTACACAGCTGCCGACGTGCAAGGCTTGCCGAACACCGACACCTTGCCCGGCTTCGCTCCCTATGTGCGCGGCCCGCAGGCCACGATGTACGCCGTGCGTCCTTGGACGATTCGGCAATACGCCGGTTTCAGCACCGCCGAGGCATCAAACGCCTTCTATCGTCAGGCCCTGGACGCTGGCGCACAAGGCGTGAGCGTGGCGTTCGACTTGGCCACCCACCGTGGCTACGACAGCGACCACCCGCGCGTGACGGGCGACGTGGGCAAGGCAGGTGTGGCCATCGACAGCGTTGAAGACATGAAGATTTTGTTCAACGGCATTCCGCTCGACAAGGTCAGCGTGTCGATGACGATGAATGGCGCGGTGCTCCCAGTGTTGGCGGGATACATCGTTGCGGCCGAAGAGCAAGGCGTGGCTGAGGACAAGCTCTCAGGCACGATTCAAAACGACATTCTCAAAGAATTCATGGTGCGCAACACCTACATTTTCCCGCCCGAGCCCAGCATGCGCATCGTGGGCGACATCATCGAGTACACGGCCAAAAAAATGCCGAAGTTCAACTCGATCAGCATCAGTGGTTATCACATGCAAGAAGCTGGAGCCAACCAAGCGTTGGAGCTGGCTTTCACTTTGGCCGACGGCCGCGAGTATGTGAAAACCGCGCTGGCCAAGGGCTTGGATGTGGACGAATTCGCGGGCCGCTTGAGTTTTTTTTGGGCCATTGGCATGAACTTCTATTTGGAAGTGGCCAAGCTGCGGGCCGCACGTTTGCTGTGGTTCAAGATCATGAGCGAGTTCCAACCCAAAAGCCCCAAGAGCTCCATGCTGCGCACCCATTGCCAAACATCGGGTTGGAGTCTGACCGAGCAAGATCCGCACAACAACGTCGTGCGCACCACGGTCGAAGCCATGGCGGCGGTGTTTGGCGGCACGCAAAGCTTGCACACCAACGCGCTCGATGAAGCCATCGCGCTGCCCACCGAATTCAGCGCGCGCATTGCCCGCAACACCCAACTCATCATTCAAGAAGAGACGCACATCACGGCGGTGGTTGACCCGTGGGCCGGCAGCTACATGATGGAGAAGCTGACGCAAGACATGGCCGACAGCGCCTGGGCCATCATTGAGGAAGTGAATGCTTTGGGCGGCATGGTGAAGGCGGTGGACAGCGGTTGGGCCAAGCTGAAAATCGAAGCCAGTGCCGCTGAAAAACAAGCCCGCATCGATTCGGGCCGCGACGTGATCGTTGGCGTGAACAAATACAAATTGGGCAAGGAAGACGCGCTTGAGACACGCGACATCGACAACGCCATGGTGCGCGACAACCAAGTCGCGCGTTTGCAAAGTGTTCGCGCGTCGCGTGATGCGGCGGCCGTTCAAAAGGCTCTCGATGCGATCACCGCTTGTGCTGAAAGTGGCGATGGCAATTTGCTCGACCTCAGCATCCGCGCCGTTCGCTTGCGGGCCACGGTGGGCGAGGTGAGTGATGCGCTAGAAAAGGTATGGGGCCGTCACCGCGCCGACACGCAAAAAGTCACCGGCGTGTATGCGGCCGCCTACGACAGTGCCGAAGGCTGGGACAAACTCAAGGCTGAGATCGTCGACTTCGCCGCGGCGCAAGGCCGTCGCCCCCGCGTAATGATCGCCAAACTAGGCCAGGATGGTCACGACCGAGGTGCGAAGGTGGTGGCCAGCGCCTTCGCCGATTTAGGCTTTGACGTGGACATGGGCCCGCTGTTTCAAACCGCCGAAGAATGCGCAAGGCAGGCCATAGAAAACGATGTGCATGCGGTGGGCGTGAGCACCTTGGCGGCGGGTCATAAAACCTTGGTTCCCGCCATCATCGAGTCACTGAAAGCGCAAGGGGCCGACGACATCATCGTGTTCGTGGGTGGCGTGATTCCTCGTCAGGATTATGAGTTTTTGTATGAGTCTGGCGTGAAAGGAATTTACGGACCGGGCACGCCGATTTGTGCGAGTGCGAAGGATGTGTTGGAGCAGATTCGCTTGTCGATTTCCCCCTGATTTCCTTGTGACCTGATGAAGCCGTTTTTCGTTTACCTCCTGCGCTGTTCGGACGGCTCGTTTTACGTGGGCCACACGGATGAGTTGGAGCTGCGCGTGGCAAAGCATCAGCTGGGTGAGATTGAGGGCTACACACAAACGCATCGGCCTGTGGGGATGGTGTGGTGCCAGGAGACGGCTTCGAGGCTGGAGGCTTTGACGGCAGAGCGGCAGATCAAGGGGTGGGGCAGGGCGAAGAAGGAGGCGTTGATTGCGGGAGATTGGAAGGGGGTTCAGCGGCATGCTTGGGGTACGAAGAATCCGTTACCGATGCATCTGCGTCACGCCGAGAGGGCTTCCTTCGATACCTCAGGACGAACGGAAATATCACCTCAGCCCGAACGGGGTGAGGGGGGTGTGCCCGAACGGGGTGTGGTGGGTAAGCCCGAACACCCCTCCCACCCCGTTCGTCCTGAGGTATCGAAGGACCTGCTCGGAGTTCGCACCAAGGCTTCGATACCTCAGCCCGAACGGGATGTGGTGGGTGCGCCCGAACACATTCCCCACCCCGTTCGTCCTGAGGTATCGAAGGACCCGCTCCTGACCCCCCTCCTGTCCAACTCCCGCCGAGCCCTCGCCAAATCCATCACCCTGCTCGAATCCACCCGCCCTGACCACCGCGCGCGCGCCGACGCATTGCTCAACGCCGTCCTCCCGCACACCGGCAAAGCCATGCGCCTGGGCATCTCAGGCGTGCCCGGCGTTGGCAAATCTACTTTCATCGAAACCTTGGGTTTGGCCTTGATAAAGCAAGGCTACCGCGTCGCCGTGCTCGCCATCGATCCGTCCTCCAGCGTCTCTGGCGGCTCCATCCTCGGCGACAAAACACGCATGGAAATGTTGTCGGTGAACGAGGCCGCCTACATCCGCCCCAGCCCTGCATCCGGCACTTTGGGTGGCGTGGCTGAAAAAACGCGCGAAGCCATGTTGGTGTGTGAGGCCGCAGGCTACGACGTGGTCATCGTTGAAACCGTCGGCGTTGGCCAATCTGAAATTGCCGTGGCCAGCATGACCGACATGTTTGTGCTGCTGCAACTGCCCAACGCCGGAGACGACCTGCAAGCCATCAAAAAAGGTGTGATGGAGCTGGCCGATCTGGTGATGATCAACAAGGCCGATCTCGACAGCGCGGCGGCCACGCGCGCCGAAGCGCACATCGCCGGTGTGCTGCGCATCTTCACGCCGCACGGCGACCCTCATTCTGTGGACACGCGCTGGCACACCAAGGTCATGCAAATGAGCGCGCTCAAAGGCCAAGGCCTCGACACTTTCCTGGCTCACGTCAAGCAGTTTCATCAACTGCGCACTGCCAGCGGCGAACTCGCCGCGCGACGCCAACAACAAGCCATGGCCTGGATGTGGGACTTGGTGCATGCGCGTTTGCAAGCCGACTTTCACGAACACCCCGCTGTCAAACAAGCGCTGCCGCAAATGCTGAATGACGTGAGCCAATCACGCATCGCGCCAAGTGCCGCTGCCCGACTTTTGCTTAACCTTAAATCTGACTCCTGAGCCCCAAATTCGACTTGCTGGAGACGAAAAAACATGCACGACATCATTGAACAACTCGAAGCCAAGCGCGCAGAAGCGCGGTTGGGCGGTGGCATCAAACGCATTGAAGCGCAACACAAAAAAGGCAAGCTCACCGCGCGCGAACGCTTGGAACTGCTGCTGGACGAAGGCACGTTCGAAGAATGGGACATGTTTGTCGAGCACCGCTGCCACGACTTCGGCATGCAAGCCACGCGCCCGCCCGGCGACGGCGTGGTGATCGGCTACGGCACCATCAACGGCCGCTTGGTGTTTGTGTTCAGCCAAGACTTCACTGTGTTCGGCGGCGCACTGTCAGAAGCGCACGCAGAAAAAATCTGCAAGGTGATGGACCAGGCCATGAAGGTCGGCGCGCCAGTGATAGGCCTGAACGACTCGGGCGGCGCGCGCATTCAAGAAGGCGTGGCCTCGCTCGGCGGCTACGCCGAAGTGTTCCAGCGCAATGCGATGGCCTCTGGCGTGGTGCCGCAGATCAGCATGATCATGGGGCCGTGCGCCGGTGGAGCGGTGTACTCACCCGCCATGACCGACTTCATTTTCATGGTGCGAGACAGCTCCTACATGTTCGTCACCGGCCCTGAGGTGGTGAAGACAGTTACTCACGAAGAAGTGACTGCCGAAGCCTTGGGTGGCGCCAGCACGCACACCACTTTGAGTGGCGTGGCCGACCTGGCCTTTGACAACGATGTCGATGCACTGTTGATGCTGCGCCGCCTCTACAACTACCTGCCGCTGAACAACCGTGAAAAAGCGCCGGTGCGTTTGTCAAGCGACCGCG
>JANYJJ010000064.1 GCA_025358485.1 Burkholderiales bacterium
CGCAAGGCCTGGTTGTTTGCGGGCAGTGAGCTGGCTGGGCAGCGTGCGGCCGTGGTGATGAGTCTGGTGCAGTCGGCTAAGCTCAATGGACATGACCCGTGGGCCTACCTCAAGGACGTGCTCACCCGGCTGCCGACGCACCTGAACAGCCGGATCGAGGAATTGCTGCCGCATCGCTGGCAGGCGAACAACTGACCTGTACCAACGAGCGTTCGTCAAGGTGGGGTGGCTGGCCGCTTACCTTTGCGCGCGAAAAAAAACGCGTTGTTCCTGGGCCGTGGCCTGCACTACCCCATCGCATTGGAAGGCGCGCTCAAGCTCAAAGAAATCAGCTGCATCCACGCCGAGGCCTACCCTGCAGGTGAACTCAAGCACGGCCCGCTGGCCTTGGTGACATCAGAAATGCCGGTGGTCACCATCGCCCCCAACGACGCCCTGTTGGAAAAACTGAAGAGCAACTTGCAAGAAGTGCGCGCAAGGGGCGGTGAGCTGTTTGTGTTTGCCGACAGCGACACAAAAATCGAATCCGGCCCCGGCCTGCACGTCATCCGCATGCCAGAACATTACGGCGCGCTGTCACCGATATTGCACGTGGTGCCGCTGCAATTGCTGGCGTATCACACGGCTTGTGCGAGGGGGACGGATGTGGATAAGCCGAGGAATTTGGCTAAGAGTGTGACGGTGGAGTAGCAGGCTACGACTTAGGCACGGGCTTGGAAAAATAGTTTGAAAACGCTCAAGCTGAGCGCACCGGACTTTGCCGTTAGTCCACCGAGAACGCAATCTAAGTTCCCGTGGCGCCGCTTCGGCCAAGCCATTCGGCCGTCTTATTCCATGCATAGGCGCTTTCGGCATAGCAACCGAACTCATTGACCCGTCAACTGATACTCGCGAGCGCCGAGCGCATAAACGCATTCACTTAGACAAGCTTCGCCTCCCTCGTCAGCTTGGCAATTTGAGGGTCATAGGCAAACTGCGTGATCGTCCCGTCCCGGATGCGCGCGACTGCTTCGTTGATCACATGCAACGGCACCAAAAACCACTCTCTCGGCTTCACCGGTTTGCCAAAGCGGTCCAAGATGGTGAGGTCGAGCTGAACGGCGCTGAACAAACGATGAAAGATGTCTTCCAGCTTGATTCGGCTGAGGTTGTGCAGGCTGTACTCCGCCACCACTTCCACCTTTGCCAGCAGATAAGTCGCATCGTTTTCGGCATCGCTGATTCGTGCCTGAACTTTGCCGCCTGTCACGCCAATCTTGTGGATCAGTTCGCGGTGCTCAGCCACGAATTGGTGTGTAGACAAACTGCGCAGCACATAGATCGTGCCGGTCTCGATGTCATCGGGCTCTGCGGCATCACCAAACAGCGGCCCTGGGTTCGAGTCCGTCAAGCGTCGGCCCGATTCATCTTTGTAGAGGGCGCGTTGCAGTGACAAGCTCAGCAGGTTGCTCTCGGTGCCGTTGGCATACACCACCCGCAGACGAGCGTCTTCTTTGCCGTTGGGTGCCTTGAAAGGCGCACCCACCTCGGCCACATAAGCAAACTGCCCGCCGACGATGAAGAAGTTTCCCTTCTCGACGCTGGTGTCGCGTTTGAAGCGACGCGCCTGGCGCGCACCCGACTTCAACTCAAATTCCACTTGCTCGAACAACGCCCGAAATGACTCGAAGTCTGCACAAGGCGTGCGGTCTGCAATTTCTTCTGCGGCTTGACGTTCGGTGTGGGTGCGCACGTGCCGCAGCACAGTCACATCGTTGCTGTTGGATGGATCACTCCCAACGCCCAGTTCAGCCAGTAAAGCGTCTTCGTCCAGGGCACTGGCATCCAGAATTGTTGCCTGCGCAGCGCCGGTCAAAAGACCAGGCGCATCCAGCTCAGCCAGCAAGACTTGCGCTTCTGGCAACGCGCGCAGTTGGTCCAAGCGCACCGCGTACAGGCGCTCAAATATGTCGCGGCCCTCTCCGTGAAACGGCGCGCGGCCGTGCATGTGGTGAAAGCGCAAGATGTCCTCGAAACCCGCGATGATTCGCTCTTCTCTTGGTGTGCGACCGCCCGCTCGGATGGGCGCGACGTCAACGCCCAGGGCTGCCAGCAGTTCGTCGTCGTCCATCTCAGCCATTGGCTGTACCGCCTGTTGCCGCAGCCGCCTTAGCTTGGTTGCGATAACGTGTGAGAGCGGCCACGCCCTCCGCCATGCGCTTTTCCCACGCGTCGTTGGAAGTGATCTCCGGTCGGTGACCACGCTCTTGTTTGAACTGCAGGGCACGCTGCGCCAGCTGGCGTGCCTCGTCTTCAGATATGGTGAGCTTCTTGCTGGCAATGCTGGCCTGAATCTGGCGCAAAGACTTCTCATCCATTGTCTTGGCCAGCACCGCATACGCGGCCTCAAACGGGTTGATGCGGTCGATCAGGTCAATGTCCAAGTCACGCACATTGATGAATTTGCGCACGCCGTCGATCAGGTCGGTGTTGCCCACCGCAGCCGTGTTCGCAGCCAGGGCCGCAGCCGTTTCAGTCGCCGTACCGGCGCCTTCCGGGGCCTGATCTGGCGTGCCCAGCGCCAGCTTGGCCTGCTGGGTGATGTTGATGACGGCAATGGCGTGCTGGCGCACCGCTTCCTGGTCGGCATCGCTCAGAGCCGGGTAGCGCTCGCGAACGATCTTGCCCAAGCGCTGAATCGTCAGTTCCTGAGGGATCGTGTGTTCTTGGTCCAGCAGGCCACGCTCAAGCGAAGGCTTGTCTTGAATGAAGGCGGCGATGACTTCGTTCAAGTCTTCTTTGCAAATGCGCTGGCCTTCTTTGCTTTTGGGCTTGGTAAGGCCGTTGATCTCAATGTGAATCTCACCCGTCTCTTTGTTCACGCCCAGGTTCTTGCCACCTGCGACATATCCGCCCGGGCCGTAGTCAAAACCTTCTTGCGCACCCACATTGCGCGGCGTGAATACGTAGCGCGGCGCTAGCACTTGTTCCATCAACAGGCTGGCAGAAATGGCCTTCAGCATGTCGTTCACTGCCTCGGCCACTTCTGACTGTTCGGCCGTGGGCTCGGCAATTAGGTTGGTGAAGCGTGCGCGTTCTTTGCCTGGGGCATCCCGCGTGGCACGGCCGATGATTTGCACCACCTCGGTCAGGCTGCTGCGGTAGCCAATGGTCAGCGCGTGCTCGCACCAGATCCAGTCGAAGCCTTCTTTGGCCATGCCCAAGGCAATGATGATGTCGACGTGGCTTCGGTCATTCTTGTGCGCCGGGTCTTTTAGCGCGCCCAGCACGCGGGCGCGCTTGGCTGCGTCACTGTCGTCCACCAAGTCAGCCACTTTCAGCGTGCGGCCGTCTTGGGTTTTGATGAGGTGAAAGCCGGTCTTCTCTTCGGTGCCCGCCCACTCGCCCAGCGCATGCATGATCTCGTTGACCTCGCGCTCTTTGTCTTTCAGGCTTTCGCGCGAATTAACGTTTGGGATGTGCACGATGGTCTTCAGCGCTGGTTCCAGCACCTTAGCCACCGCATCAACATAGCGGCCGGTGTAGAAAAAATAGCCAATGTCCAGCGACTTCAGCCATTGATAACCGTTGAGTTGCTCGTAGTAGGTGTAGGTGACAGTCTCAAACTTGCCTTCGTCGGCTGGCGCCAGCACTGCCTCGCTGTCGCCGCGAAAATAGGAGCCCGTCATTGCCACCACATGCACTTGATTGCGTGCCATCAACTCGCCCAGCTGGTTGCCCAGCTTGTTGTCGGGGTTGGCAGAAACGTGGTGAAACTCGTCAATGCCAATCAGTCGGTTGTCGAATGCTTGGACGCCCAACTCCTCGACTGCAAACCGGAAGGTGGCGTGCGTGCAGACCAGAACCCTGAGGTCGCTGCTGTCACCGCCGTCGCTTGCCAAGAACTTTCTGACTGCCTCAACTTTGGACCGCGCGATGCGCGGTTCATCGACGCCTGGCGCGTTGCACAGATTCCACTGCGGCGCGACCTTCCAGTCGCGATCAAAGCCGTGCTGCGTCAAAGCTTCGTCGGCGAAGCTGCCGCCAATTGATCGTTCAGGCACCACCACGATGGCCTGTTTCAAGCCCTGGTTGTGCAGCTTGTCCAGCGCAATGAACATCAACGCCCGGCTCTTTCCAGATGCGGGTGGCGACTTGATGAGCAAGTACTGCTCTCCGCGCTTGGCATAGGCACGCTCCTGCATGTTGCGCATGCCCAGCTCGTTGGCCTTGGCCGAAACGCCACTGCGTGCGGTGGTGATGGACACCAACGGCACGGTGAGGGTGTTGATTGGATGCGTCATGGTTCTTCGTTCTCTGCAGCCAAGTCATCGGCACCGACAGTGCCGCCCAATTCACGCTGAATCTGCTCGATGCTCGGCAAGCTGGTTTGCAATTCAGGCGGCAACGATTCCATCAACTGGTACTCGGCAACGCCTATGGGTTGGGTGTTGTTGCGCAGTGCGTATTCCGCCACAACTTTGTTTTTGTTCTTGCACAGCAGCAAGCCAATGGTCGGGCCGTCCAGCGCATGCTTCACCTGGGCATCCACTGCGCTCAGGTAGAAGCTCAGTTGTCCCAAATGCTCAGGCTTGAACCTGCCGCCCTTCAGCTCGATCACCACGTAGCAGCGCAACTTCAGGTGATAGAAAAGCAGGTCAATGAAAAAGTCGTCACCGCCCACGCTCAACAGCACTTGCCGACCGACGAATGCAAAGCCTGCACCCAGCTCCAACAGAAATTCTGTGACGTGCTTGATGAGCGCGTGCTCGATGGCCCGCTCGCCAGCCTCGCGCCCCAAACCCAGAAAGTCCAGCCGGTAGGGGTCTTTCAGCGACTCTTGGGCCAAGTCAGATTGTGGTTTGGGCAAAGTGAGCTCAAAGTTCGACGCGGCCTGGCCGGTGCGCTCCAGCAGGCGGGACTCAATGTGGATGTTCAGCACATTGCGCGACCAGCCGTGGTCGATGGCGGCGCTGGCGTAGGCCATGCGCTGCGTGCTGTCTTTCAGGCGTGTCAGCAACACCAAGTTGTGCCCCCAAGGCAATCGTCCAACAAGCTGTTGGACGATTGGCTCATTTGGCCAGGCCTCTGCAAAAGCGCGCATGTACATCAGGTTGGCGCGCGAGAAGCCCTTCATGTCAGGGAAGGCTGTGCGCAGGTCGTGCGCCAGCCGTTCAATCACCTTCGCGCCCCAGCCCTGGGCTTTTTGACGCGTCAGGATGTCGCAGCCTATCTGCCAGTACAGCCCCAACAGTTCACGATTCACCGCCAGCGTGGCGCGCTGCTGGGCCGTTTGAATGCGGGCCTTCAGATCGGCCAACCAGTCTGCATAGCCCTCAGGCTGCGCGCTCAGGCCTGGCGGTAAAACGGTCGGTGGGGACAGCGATGAAGATGCTGCGGCGTGGGGACTGGGCTTGGACGGCTTGGACAAAAGCTTGGGCTTGGGCTTGGGCTTGGGTTGAGGTTGGGCTTTGAGTTTGCTCATGTCTTGGCCCTCACCTGCCGGGCCGCCTTTTTCACTGGTGCCTTGGCTGCCGCCGTCATCTTGGTGTACAGCTCAAACAGCTTCTCCAGCCGCTCGGTGTCGTTCTTGAAACGGCGGCCGATGTAGATGCGTTCCAGCACCTCGTCATTGTGCTCATGCGCGTGGCGCAAGTTCTGCGGCATCGCATCCGGGTCATACAGGTCGGCAATGGTCTTGGGGAAATGCGCCTCACGCGCCAGCAAGATGTTCTCAGCACAGCGTGTCAAGTCGGCCTTGTTTTGCTCGGTAAGCAAAGGCACGGGGAAGGTGTTCCAGCCGAGGGTGTTGGAGTAGCGGAAGTCGGTTTTGAGCTTGCCGCAGACGGTGGCGATCCAGACCAGGTGCACGCGGCTGGCGATGAGAGCCATGTTCCAGAGGGGAGCGTCGTAGAGGGCGAAGGCAAGGTCAGTAATGACTGATCCTGCGGGCAAGAGCCCCACCGGCAAGTACGGCCTAGATTCTGAAGATACCTTTGGAACGATGGTGACGATTTCGCAGCTTGTCTGCTTACTTTCCTCAAAACGGTGCGGCCAACCTGCGCCCTTCTGCGTGGCCGGCTTCGGACTTGCGATGCGCGCCTTGCGCACTTCTTCAAACCGCGACGCAAGTTCAGGGTTCTCTGCGGCCTCAGAAAGATTGCTGTCGGTGACCCATACACAGTGGCGAACCACGCCACGTATGTACTCGCTCGCACCATAGACCCTTCGGATGAACTTGGTGGTCATACGAGCATGAGCAATTAGCTGCCGCGCCTCGTGGTCGTTCAACAGCAAGTTGCCGCCATCGACAGGTTTGCCGCCAGCATCCATGACATTGCGTGCGTCAGTAGGTGTGCCTCTAGGTTCGACAACGACATCTACGCCCGGCACCAGATAGGCGTTGATGAACGGCACCAGGCGCGCAGCCGCGTCGCCGCTGTCGCCCACCCCGTACAACACACGGCTCGTCGGCGCCTGCTTGGACAAGGCAACGATGACCACGGTGACCCCGGCGTTATGGCTCGCCAGATTGGCCCACTTGAACGAGGTATGTGCAAACACGATTTGTTGGCCTGCGCCGAATAGCAGGGGCCACAAAATGGGTACCTGTTGGCCCTGGCAAATGGAGTTTGTCGAAACGAAGGCTGCGGTGCTTGTCGCTCGGGTCCCGAAGTCGGCAGCCTTGATGAACCAACCGGCCACGTAGTCGAGTGATCTCCAGCTAGAGCATCGGTGTGCAAAAAGCTCGCGCAGTTCGTCCTTTTGGCTCGCCGTTTGCCAAGTGCTGCCCAAGTACGGCGGATTACCGCAGATGTACGTCTCGCCCCCTTCATTCTCAAATTCAATCTCCGCCTGATCAACCGGCGGCTCGAACAAGTCGTCAGCCATCACCCGCACGGCCTTGCCAGTCGGCGGGCACACACTCAGCCAATCCACCCGCAGCGCATTCCCCCGCACGATCCAGTTTTCTTTGGCCAGGGGCAAAAATTGCTGCCGCGCCAGCAACGGGCCGCGATACAGCACATTGCACTGGAACTCGGCAATGATCAGCGCCAGCCGCGCAATTTCAGCCGGAAAGTCGCGCAGCTCAATGCCACGAAAATTGGTCAGCGGAATCTCGCTGGGCAAGTTCTCTTCTCTGCGCTTGCGGTTGATAGCCGCCTCAATCTCGCGCATTTGTTTGTAGGCAATCACCAAAAAATTGCCCGAACCACAAGCCGGGTCAAAGACACGAATTCGCGCCATGCGTTTGCGCAGGTTCAGCAGCTTGGCCCGGTTGTCGCCCGCAGCTTCCAGTTGCGCGCGCAGATCATCCAAAAACAGCGGGTTCAGCACCTTCAGGATGTTGGGCACGCTGGTGTAGTGCATGCCCAAAGCACCACGTTCTTCCTCATCGGCCACCGCCTGAATCATGCTGCCGAAGATGTCGGGGTTGATCTCCTTCCAGTTCAGCGTGCCCGCATGCAGCAGGTAGGTGCGTGCCATGCGGGTGAAGCGGGGTGCCTCCGCGTCACCACTGAACAGGCCACCGTTCACATAAGGGAAGCCATTGGTCCAGTGCGGCAAGCGCGGCTCCACCAAGTGCCGCGTGCCAGCTTGTGTGTTTAACGCACGAAAAATGTCAGCCAACACCGTGTGTGTGTTGCTGCCGTCACTCTCGCTCATCTGATCCACGGTGTGGGTGAACAGGCCCTCGCCGCTGAAGATGTCAGTGTCTTCGGCGAAGAAGCAGAAGATCAGCCGCGCCATGAAGTGGTTCATGTCCACACGGCGCTCTGCCGTGGCCCATTGCGGGTTCTCGCGCAGCAGTTCAACGTAGAGCTTGTTCAGCCTGCCCGTGGCGCGCACGTCGATGGGGTTGTCCTTGATCTCCTTGATCGTGGAGATACCGGCCAGTGGCAGGAAGAAGCCGAAGTGGTTGGCGAAGTCTGGGTAGTTGCAGGCAATGGTTTCGCCCGCTGTCAAGTCTTCAGCCTCAAGCCAATGGCCGTCTGTCGCCAAGATGAACTTGACCTTGCCTTTGGCAGTGGCCGGGCTGCTGCGCAGGGCCTGCAGGCCTATGCTGGTGGCGCCAGGTTTGCACACGGCGATGTGGATATTGCTGCGCTGGAGCACACCGCCAGGCACATCTGAGGCGTTGTTGTTGCCCGCACGCAGGCGCTTGAGCGCGGTGTCTTTGTTGCCAAAGGCGGCCAGGAAAGCAAAGGGAAACTCAGCCGCATCAAAAGGCTGAAGCGCGAGGTCAGAGATGGCTTGTTCGATTTCTACAGCGTTCATGGGCGTGCGGGCGCTTCTAAAGGGCCGCAGCATCGTAACAACCGCCACGCTGGGCCAACGAAGCAACGCGCGGCACTTTGATTTGCTCACGCCGCACCTGATTGCGAGGGCGCCTTTGTTTGCGCAACTTCTGCGTCTTAGCGCGTTCGATGCTTTTGTGAAGATCTCGCCTGCGCGAGCTACACGACCTTGTTATGCATTCACTCTGACTGCTGCGCTCATCGCGGCGAATTCATCGGCTCACGCACAGATTTTTGAGTTGATTCTTCGGGCCCTCTCTCGGCTGGCGTAGTCGAGTTACTGCCCACCTCAGGCGTCAAACAATCCCGCCACAGTCTTCATCGCCAAGAACAAGCGCCGCGGTTGCAGTTGCAGCGCAATGAATCCGTAGTGCCGATAGAACGCTTCAGCTGCGTCGTCTTTGGCATCCACCACCACCGCCATGGCGGCGATGTTGGGTGCGGCCTGCAGGCTGCGGTGCAGGGCATCCATTAGCAAAAACTGGCCCATGCCTTTGCCCTTCATGCTGTCGTCAACGGCCAAGCGGCCGAGCAAAGTGACGGGCATTTGGGGGTAGCGCGGCAGCTTCTTGGTGAGGGTTTCGGGAAGGTCGCCGGTGTTCACAAGCGACGCTGACAGGGTGTAGTAACCCAACACTTTTCGCGCTGGTGGCATGGTCAAAACGAAGGGGGCAGCAACGCTTTTTTCTGCATCTTGACGGGCTTGCTGGTGCAAATAGCGGTCAAGCGGCGCACTGCCGCATAAGAACAGTTCACGGTCGTGCGTTTTTCCGAGGGAGTTGATTCGATAAGGCGTGGCGGCTGGCGTTGGCAATCACAGCCCCATCTGTTTGCGGTAAGTCGCTGCGGCCTGAAGCAAGCGCTTGTTGGGTGCGGGTGGCTTCAGCAATGCCGTGACGAAGGCGATTTGTTCGGCGCGGCTCAGGCGTATGTTTTCGTGTTCCTCAATCACGCGGCTGGCGGCCTCTTGGGCACTGGCCACCACGAATTCGCTGAGGGTGCGGCCGGACAGTGCGGCGGCTTGTTGCAGCACGGTTTTTTGCTCAACGGAGATGCGCGCTTCCAGGCGGGCACCGCGTGAGGTCTCGGCGATGGCGATGGCGGTGGCTGGTTGCTTGCTTTGAGTCTGGGTTTGCATGACGGTTCTCCACGGGGCCGACGCTCGCTGATTCAGCAGGTCTGAATGTACGCGGTTTGTACGGACATGTCAGTGCGAAATGATTTGAACGCCTGCATTTTTCTCGATGCCCGTCAGATCTGCACTTTTGCGCTCTCTCTGTCCGGGTTTGTTGTTGCGCGACGGGCAAAGCAAATGAGCCAAGGCTGAGAATCCCAACATGCCCCACGCCGTTTCACTTTTGCGCGCTGCTCGCCTCGCGCGCAGCAGCAAACCATTTTTGGCGCGTGGCGGCTTCAAGCGCGAGCGCTGCGCTGGGTGTCGCTTGGCGCTGAGCCACTGCATGTGCGCCTTGCGGCCCCTGGTGCCCGCGCGTGCGGGGGTGTGTTTGTTGATGGGCGACGTGGAAGCGCTGAAGCCCAGCAATACGGGCTGGTTGATTGCCGATGTGGTGTCTGACACCTTTGCGTTTGAATGGGCGCGGCTTGAGGTGGACCCGGCGCTGCTTGCCTTGTTGGCTGACCCGCAGTGGCAGCCGTATGTGGTGTTTCCGAAGGAATATGCAGCGCCGATGCGGGTGGTGAACAGCGTTGATTTAAGCCGTGCCGCTGAAGGTCAAACACACAGGCGGCCGCTGTTCATTTTGTTGGACGGTACGTGGTCCGAAGCCCGCAAGATGTTTCGCAAAAGCCCCTACCTGAACGGCTTCCCGGTGCTGAGTTTGCAGCCCGAACAAACGTCGCAATACCGGCTGCGTCGCTCCAGCCGCGACGATCATTTCTGCACCAGCGAAGTAGCGGCGTTGTGCTTCAAGTTGGCGGGTGAACCGCTGGTGCAGCAAACGCTAGAGGCTTACTTGGCGGTGTTCACGCACCACTATTTGCAGGCGAAAAATCAGATGCCGGTGGCGTGGGACGACGACGCGCATTTGAGCTTGCGTGAGCTGCGCGGCGTTGTGGCTTGAATTGACAAGCGCCCTACAAACTGTCTTCTTCGTCTTGCGTCAGCAGCAAATCAATTTGCGCTTTCAGGCGGGCCTTGTCGGCTTCATAAAACGGGGTGGGAATGACCAGCCAGGCGCGGCGTTTGCCGGGCAAGCGGATGGGGATGCGGTCGGCGCTTTCGTGGTTGCTGTTGTCGCTGTTGTTGTCGTCCTTGGGCAATGAGGCAGCAAGGGTCGCAGGCGCGGGCCGCGCGTTGGGTGCCACAGCTTCAACGCTGGCGCGGCTTACCAAGTGCGACGGCGCCATCACAGGAGCGACGGCTGAGGCCGCCGAGACAGATGCCACTGCCCCACTCAACGGCATGCCGACGAAATCCACGGAGCGCCGAAACGTGGCCAAAGCCGACTCTGCGGCAGCCGCGTTGAAGCCACGCTGAATCATCTCGGCGCGCAAATCTGCATCTGACGGCAAGCCGCTTTCGTACTTCTCAAGCAGTTGAGCGTAGAGCTGCGGCTTCTTCAAAAACCCGATCAACGCGGCTCGGCGTTGCGGCACAGCGCGCGCTGATTTGAAGCGCTCAAACTCCTTGCTCACCGCCAAGTGGCCGTCTTTGGATCGCTCCATCAAGCCGTAATAGCGCAGGCTGGCCAAGGCCGACAAGGCCGAGCCGTTGTTGGCACCCTTGTAGCCCAGGCTCTGCGCCACGGCGTCGGTCGGCGCGGCGCGAAGCTGCTCTTTGTCATAGGCTTTTTGGACGCGTGCGACGGCTTCGTCCAAAGCCATCGACGGGGCGCGGGGGTTCTTTTTACGCACAGCTGAGTTCATACGTTTACTTTATACGTTTTACCTAAAGACTTTACGTTTTATACGAAGTAAAGTTGGATTTTTCTCAAGCTTTGCAGCGACTTTCCAGCTTTTCTGAGGCATCGCCGCCCCAGCCAGTTCAGATCAAAGCCGCAGTTTCAGCGGTAATCTCTATTCGCGATCAACGAATAAACGCTTAACCATACATTGACAACGCCGGTTTACGGATATAAGCTATTCGCGAACAGCGAATACTGACCATGGCATCTTCTCAAAAGCAAGCGTCCCTCAAACCGCAAGACGTGGTGGTGGCGCTCAAAATCGCGCTCACTGCCAGTGACATGTCCAATGAAGGGTCAAGTGACGACACGGCCGCGCTCAGCTACGCACAGTTGGCCAAGTCACTTTTCATGTCGGCGTCTGAGGCACATGCCGCCGTGCAACGCGCCATCGCTTCAAAGCTGCTGGCGCAAAGCTCAGCGGGCTTGACGGCCAACCGTGCCGCGCTGCAAGAATTTTTGCTGCACGGCTTGGCGTACAGCTTTCCGGGAGTTGAGGGCCCAATCACTCGGGGCATGCCAACGGGTGCAGCAGCGGCGCACTTCAGCGCCTTGTTCGATCAAACGCAAAACCTTGCCTGGGTGTGGCCCGACGCGCAAGGCGAAGTGCGCGGGCCGTCGCTGTGCCCGCTTTACCCCAGCGTGCCGGCCGCGTGTCGCTTGGACGACAACCTGTATCGCATGCTGAGTGCCCTGGACGCCTTGCGCGCCGGTGCTGCACGCGAGCGCGAAATCGCGCAGCGCGAGGTGCTGCGGTTGTTGTCGTGATCCACAAAAACGCCTTCAAAAAATCATGTTGAGAGCCGACCCCAACCTCGGCGTGGTCGAACTGGTCGCTGCGGCCTTGGGCGACCTGTTGGGCGAGCTGGTGTTGGTGGGCGGCTGCGCGGTGGGCCTGCTGGTCACCGACCCCGGCCGCACACCCGTGCGCGCCACCATCGACGTTGACCTGCTGACCGAGGTGGCGCCCACCGCCAACTACTACCAACTGGGTGAACGGCTGCGCGCCTGCGGCTTCGCCGAGCAGCCCAACGAAGACGTGATTTGCCGCTGGGCCAAAGGCAGTTTGCTGATCGATGTGATGCCCACACAAACCGCGGTGCTGGGCTTTGCCAACACTTGGTACGAGCAAGCCGCGCGTGACGCATCAACCCACAGCCTGCCCAGTGGCCGACGCCTGCGTTTGATCAGCGCACCGCTGTTCTTGGCCACCAAATTAGAAGCCTTTGCCAACCGAGGCAATGGTGACTACTTGCACCACGACATGGAAGACATCGTCACCGTGGTGGACGGCCGCGACACGGTGGTTGACGAAGTGCTGAGCTGCGCGCCACACGTGCGAGCCTTCTTGATAGACGAGTTCGACGCCCTGTTGGCCGACACCCAATTCACCGACCGCCTGACGTGGTTGCTGCCGCCTGAAAACCAATCTGCGCGACTGGAAATTGTGTTCATGCGGATGCGGAAAATCGCGGGGCTGTAGTGCAATTTTTCCAACCCACCGTCTTGCGGGAACACTCTTGTTTTCGCAGCGCGAACAGGCTGCGCCCTCAACCTGCGCCCTCAACTTGCGCTTTCAACCTGCGCTTTCAACCTTGAACCAACACGAAGCGTCGCCATGACTGACACCTTGAACCTAGGCAACATCGGTCTCGAAAGCTGGGGGTTTGAGAACCGCATGGCCCGCGTGATGGCCGCCGCGCGCGCCACGAAATTTCCGCTGCCGCTGCCGCTGTCGGCCACGGCGCACCCAATGTTCATGCAAGCGTCGAGCGCGGGCCATGGGCAAGAGGAAGATTCAACAGTGATCAAAATTTTCGCGGGCATCCACTTGCCCACCGTCAAATCAACAGGTGCAAACGGGTCATGAACAAACCGCTGCTGGGTTGCATTGCCGACGACTTCACCGGTGCCACCGATTTGGCAAACAACCTGGTTCGAAGCGGAATGCGCACGGTGCAGACCATCGGCGTGCCGACGGACTTGGAAGCACCGATCGATGCAGACGCCATCGTCGTGGCACTCAAGTCGCGCACCATCGCCCCAGCCGATGCGGTGGCGCAGTCGCTGGCCGCGCTGCGTTGGTTGCAAGGCCAGGGCGTGCAGCAGATTTACTTCAAGTACTGCTCGACGTTTGACTCCACCGCGCAGGGCAACATCGGCCCCGTGACTGAGGCGCTGTTGGACGCGCTTCACTGCAAAAAGCGCGGCCCCGGGCACGGCCCAGAACATGACAACAGCGAAGGCTTCACCATCGCCTGCCCCGCCTTCCCCGAAAACCAGCGCACGGTGTTCAAAGGCCATCTGTTTGTGGGCGATGTGTTGTTGAGCGACAGCGGCATGCGCGACCACCCGCTCACGCCCATGCGTGACGCTAATTTGGTGCGCGTGATGCAAGCGCAAACGCGTCGCAAAGTGGGCTTGGTGGCGCATGACGTGGTGGCGCGCGGTGCCGATGCCATCCGCGCGCGCTTCGCGGCCTTGCAAGCCGACGGCGTGGGTGTGGCGATGGTTGACGCCATCAGCAACGCCGACTTGATGGCGATAGGCCAAGCGCTGGCCGACATGAAATTGGTCACCGCAGGCTCGGGCATTGCGCTGGGCTTGCCGCAAAACTGGCAACGCAATGGTCGATTGCAAACAAGCAGCTCGGGCAACACGCAGGCCGACGCCTTGCCGCCCGCAACAGGCCACCGCGCCATCGTGTCGGGCAGTTGCTCAGTGGCCACGAATGCCCAGGTGCGGGACTTCAAGCAAGGTGGCGGACTGGCCTTTGCAGTGAACCCTTTGGCATTGGCCGCAGGAACTGACGTGGTGAGCAATGCATTGGCCTGGGCGCAAACCAAATTGAACGACGGCCCGGTGCTGATTTACGCCACCGCAGAACCCGCCGCCGTGCTGGCGGTGCAGGCGCAATTGGGGGCGGCGCGCGCAGGCGAAATCGTCGAGCAAGCCTTATCGAAAATTGCGCTGGGTTTGGTGACGTTGGGTGTGCGCCAACTGCTGGTGGCAGGCGGTGAAACCTCGGGCGCGGTGGTGCAAGCTTTGGGCATTCAGCGCATGACCATCGGAGCGCAAATTGACCCCGGCGTGCCTTGGACTGGCGTACTGTCACCGGCTTGCCCCGGCGCGCATTTGCACATGGCGCTGAAGTCGGGCAACTTCGGCAGCACTGACTTTTTTTCCAAGGCATTCACCGTGTTGAAGGCATCAGCATGAACATGAACACGACCATGGGCACTGAAATGCACAGCGAGATCAGGGCCGAAATCTGCCGCGTCGGCACCTCTTTGTACGCACGCGGCTACGTGCATGCCAGCGCCGGCAACATCAGCGTGCGCTTGCCCGGCGGTGGTTTCATCATCACGCCAACAGACGCTTGCTTGGGCACGCTCGACCCCACGCGCCTTGCCACCATCGATGCGCAAGGCGTGCAAACCAGTGGCGACCGCGCCTCAAAAACTCTGGCTTTGCACCGCCGCATTTACACGGCTGACGTTGATGCGCACTGCGTCATTCACACCCATTGCACACACTTGGTGGCGCTGACTTTGAGCGGCGTGCACAGCCCCAACGACATCGTGCCGCCCATCACGCCTTACTTCGTGATGAAGGTGGGCCACGTGCCTTTGATCGCTTATCACCACCCTGGCGACCCAGTTGTTGCCGACTTGGTGGCGCAGCGGATCGCCACCATGCGCGCCGCAGGCACGCCGCTGCGCGCTGTGATGTTGGAGCGCTTGGGCCCCGTGGTGTGGCACCGCAACCCGGCCGAGGCCAGCGCGGTGTTGGAAGAGTTAGAAGAAACTGCGCGCCTGTGGTTGATGACGCGCGCCACTGCGTTGTCGGAGGCGCAGATCGATGCGCTGCGGCAAAAGTTTGGCGCGCGTTGGTAGCTTGATCGCTGCTGTGGCGCAACGCTTTCAGAATCAGAAAAAAACAAACCAAAACCAGTTCGGGCTGAGGTTGCTTTTCCGAACATCCAGAGGTCGTTTCCCGATCATCCTGAGGTATCGAAGGAAGGAAGGAAGGAAGGAAGTCCAGAGCCAATGGAGTTCGATCAATGTCCGTTCGCCCTGAGGTATCGAAGGGGCTCCGGGTTTCGAGATCCGAGCGCTGAACCCAAAAAATCAAGGAGACACCCATGAAATTACTCAAACTCTGCACCACTATCTGCCTCGGCCTGAGCATCCAAGCCGTCAGCCTCAGCGCATCCGCAGCCGACTACCCCGCCCCCAAACAAGGCAGTTGGGTAGCCCGCGATTTCCGCTTTCACACCGGGCAAGTGCTGACCGAATTGAAGCTGGCTTACACCACCGTGGGCGACCCCAGCGGCGAGCCGGTGTTGGTGCTGCACGGCACCACCGGATCAGCGGCCAGCATGCTCACGCCCGCGTTCGCGGGCGAGCTGTTTGGCCCAGGCCAGGCGCTGGACGCCACGCGCTACTTCATCATCATTCCCGACTCACTGGGCTCAGGGCAATCGGCCAAGCCGTCTGACGGCCTGCGCGCGGCCTTCCCGCGCTACAACTACGACGACATGGTTGACGCGCAGCACCGCTTGCTGACCGAGCACTTGGGCGTGCGCCATTTGCGCGTGGTCATTGGCAATTCCATGGGCGGCATGCACACCTGGATTTGGGCACAGAAGCACCCCGGCTTCATGGACGTGGCCGTGCCCATGGCGTCGCTGCCATCGCAAATGTCGGGCCGCAATTGGATGTTGCGGCGCTTGCTGGTCGAGTCCATACGCGCCGACGCTGAATACAAAGGCGGCAACTACACGCAGCAGCCGCGCAGCTTGCAATTGGCGTCGGTATTTTTTGCCACCGCCACCAACGGCGGCAACCAAGGACTGTTCAAGCTCGCACCCAATCGCGAAAAGGCCGACGCCTTGATAGACCAACGCCTGAGCGGCACTCTCAACGGTGACGCCAACGATCACGTGTACCAGTGGGACGCCTCACGCGACTACAACCCCGAGCCCGGCTTGGAGCGCATCACTGCGGCACTGCTGGCCATCAACTCGGCCGACGACGAGCGCAACCCGCCGGAGCTGGGCTTGCTTGACGCTGCGATGAAGCGCATCAAAAACGGCAAGGCGTTGCTGATCCCCGGCAGCCCAGACACCGCAGGCCACGGCACGGCGGCAAGAGCGAAAGCGTGGGCACCGGCCTTTGCGGACTTCTTGGCGAAGGCACCGAGCTTGTATGCGGCTGCCAAACCCTAATTGAATGCGTATCTCTTGAACACAATCCAAATGCACAACCCCAACTCCAACCCGTTCGCCCTGAGGTAGTCGTTCCGACTGTCCTGAGGTATCGAAGCAAGGGTTCGCGCGAACCCTTCGATGCCTCAGAGCGAACGGGTGGTGTTTGTGTTTTAAATCAAGTAAAAACCAACTTGATCCCTGCCCCTTGATGAGTTTTTACCGAGCACCACACCATGCCCCGTTTCGCCGCCAACCTCTCCATGCTCTACACCGAGCTCCCGTTTCTAGACCGCTTTGCCGCCGCCGCGGCCGACGGCTTCAAGGCGGTGGAGTACCTATTCCCTTATGCCTTTGAGGCGAAAGACATTGCGCAGCGCTTGAAAGACAACGGCCTTCAACAAGTGCTGTTCAACGCCCCGCCCGGAAATTGGGACGCAGGCGAACGCGGCACGGCCTGCCTGCCTGGCCGCGAAGCCGAATTTCGAAGCGCCTTCGAGCAAGCCTTGGTCTACGCCGACGCATTGAACTGCCCGCGCGTTCACGTGATGGCTGGCCTGGCACCGAAAGACAGCGACCGCGCAAAGCTGCAAGCCACGTATGAAGCCAACCTCGCATGGGCCGCCCAGCAAGCCGCCAAACAAGCTCCCAGCGCAGGCCGCGATGTGCTGATGGAGCCCATCAACACGCGCGACATTCCGGGCTTCTTTTTGAACCGGCAAGACGAGGCGCACCGCATCATCCAAGCCATAGGCTCACCCAACTTGAAGGTGCAAATGGACCTGTACCACTGCCAAATTGTGGAAGGCGATGTGGCCATGAAGCTGCGCCACTACCTGCCCACCGGCCGCGTGAGCCACCTGCAAATTGCAGGCGTGCCCGAGCGCTATGAGCCTGACCTGGGCGAGCTGAACCACCCTTACCTGTTCAAGCTGATAGACGAGCTGTCTGCCAACGGTGGCTGGGACGGCTGGATCGGTTGCGAATACCGCCCCGCGCGTGGCGCGGTGAGCAACGGCACATCAGCAGGCTTGGATTGGTTCAGAGCACTGAATGCCACCGCAAGCCGCTGAACTGTCGGATCAAGCCGCTTGTTTCAAGCGGCCGAGCTGTCTGAACAAGCTGCTTGCTTCACGCAGCTTGTTGCAAACGTTCAATGCGCTGTTCCATCGGCGGGTGACTGGAGAACAGCGCCATCACACCACTGGGGCGCGCGCTGATGCCCATGGCCTGCATGGTCTTGGGCATCTCGCCAGGGTCCAGCCTACCCAGCCGCGCCAGCGCGTTGATCATGGGTTGCTTGCGGCCCATCAAATCGGCCGCGCCTTTGTCCGCACGGAATTCACGTTGACGTGAAAACCAAGCCACGATGATGGCCGCTACCACGCCCAGCAGCATGTCCAACACAAAGGTTGTGGCGTAGTAGCCCATGCCGGGCCCGTCGTTTTGGTTGCGCAAAACCACCTTGTCAACGAAGTAGCCGATCACGCGCGACAAGAACACCACAAACGTGTTCATCACGCCTTGAATCAGCGCCATGGTCACCATGTCGCCGTTGGCCACGTGGGCCACCTCGTGGCCCAACACGGCTTCCACTTCTTCGCGGTTCATGTCTTGCAACAAGCCAGTCGACACCGCCACCAGCGCTGAGTTTTTGAACGCGCCCGTGGCAAACGCATTGGCCGGGCCTTCGTAAATGCCGACCTCGGGCATCTTGATGCCAGCCTTTTGCGCCATGCGGTCTACAGCCGCCACCAACCACGCGTGGGTGGGGTCGTTGGAGTTGTTGATGATGGTGAGCTTGGTCGTCCACTTCGCCATGGGCTTGCTGATGAGCAGCGATATGAAAGCGCCACCAAAGCCCATCACTAGCGCGTAGCCCAACAAGGATGTGAGGTTCAAGCCGTTGGCGGTAAGAAACCGGTTCAGCCCCAACAGGTTCACCGCCAAGCCCAACACCAACATCACGCCCAAGTTGGTCAGCACGAAAAGTGCAATGCGTTTCATCGTCAAGCTCCAAAAAAATCGAAAGTCCTACGAGTCTGATGCAAAGAACACGATGTAAAAAGCAGTGTTTTCGAGCGCGTCACTTCGCTTTTTCCGCAGTATTTTTAACAGATGCGGCGTCGCGATCAGACGCAGGCCCCAG
The DNA here is from genome assembly GCA_025358485.1 of Burkholderiales bacterium. Taxonomy (GTDB): domain Bacteria; phylum Pseudomonadota; class Gammaproteobacteria; order Burkholderiales; family Burkholderiaceae_C; genus JANYJJ01. Next base: position 18,562 of record JANYJJ010000064.1, read on the forward strand.
CACCGCCATGGTGATGCGCGACACACAGGTCAACTCGCCTGCCTCGTTGTGCAAGTCGATGTGCCACACCTGGGTTGATCTGCCGATGTGCACGGGCTTCGCGGTGCCCGTGACCCAGCCTGAAGTCGCGCCGCGAATGTGGTTGGCATTGATGTCCAAACCCACGACGCGCCACGTCTCGGGCGTGGCGTAGGCCGCACCGCACGAACCCAATGTTTCGGCCAGAACGACGCTCACACCGCCATGCAGCAAGCCGTAAGGCTGGACGGTACGAGCGTCCACCGGCACGCGTGCGCGGATGAAATCGTCACCCACTTCCAAAAACTCAATGCCCAAATGGCTGGCTGCTGTGTTGCTTTGAATGTCAGTGAGTAACTGGACTGAGATGGGGCGTTTCCAGATGGGCATGTGTGGCCTTGTGGGTTGGTGAGGCAGACCCTGATGATGCCGCTGATCACAAGATCAGACGGTCGCGATGACGCACGCTGCACTGAATCAAAAACCACCAGCCATCGCCAACATGACTATCTCACCGCCCGAACCTCAACTCCCACAAAACAGGCGCTCAAGCTGCACCTCCCACACGTCACCCAGCCGCCGATAACCCGTGCGCGTGGGGTGAATTTCGTTTTGCCAATGCACGGTGGGGCCGACATCGGTTTTGAGTGCGGGTTGCAAGGTGCCTTGGGTGTCGACCACGTGAATGGTGGCGTCCGTGGCGGCGATGCTGAGGATCAAATCGCGCACGCGGGCCAACAACAGCATGGCCAGTGCATCCCAATCGGCCGCTGGAATCTCGAACGCGGTGAAGGCCTTGAACAACCAAGGCCCGAAGCCAGCGCCAGCACCGGCGTTTCGGGCGGTGACGAAATCATAGGTGTGCAAGACGATGGGAATGCCGCGATTGACGGCTGACTTGTCGCGGCTTTGCACCAGCACTTGAAACACGTCAGCGGCGTGTTGGCTGAAAGTTTGCCACCCTGCCTCGCTGAAGTAGCGACTTGCACCGGTCGCAGTGGCCCACTCAGAATTTTTCGCCAACAGACGCGTGCCAGCAGACGAGCTGGGCGGTGACTGCGCAGCCGAGATCACGTCATTCCCCAGCCCTGACAACAACAGCGCTGTCCATCGACGCGCGACTTTGCCATTGAGCAATTGAAGAAAGGTGCGGTTGCTGGTGGTGTTGGTCATGTGCTGCAACTCGGCACCGGGACGCGCGCAATTCACCGCCACGGCGCGCTTGGAGAGCGACATCTTGTCGAACAAATTGCTGGTTAAAAACGGTGGAATTGAGCCGATGGAAAACCACGAATCGCCTTGCGCCAAAAACTGCAAAGGGAATTCGTCCATTGGAAAACCGCCTGCCTCACCGCCGTTGATTTGGCTGGGCGCAATCAGGGTGATTTCGGGCATAGGAAGCTCCTTGATGGGACGCCGATGATGCAGAGGAGCAATCAGATTCTGCGTCTGAAGTTCTGGCCTTAAACAAGGCGGCGTGTTTGGGTTTTCCACAGGGCCGCTGTGGCCTCGTCGGCCGCAAACATGTGCTCTAAGCGCAGCGAAGACAAGGTAATGTTTTGCGGCGATCCAAAGGTGGTGAACATGCTGAAAAAAGACAACTCAGCGTCGCCACAGCGGAAGCGCGTGGTCAACACCGGGGCCGTAAAACGTGATGCGGGGAATGGCACTTTGTGAACGCCAGTTCGCTCTTTCAAAAATGCCGCAAACGCGTCCACCTTGGGAGTCAGGATAGGTAACAGAGAGGCTTCATCTCTCAGGTGTGCCAGCAGCACGGGGCCCACTTCGCTGAGGTTGAGCATGCAGCTGGCCAAGCCGTCAGGGTGTACCAGCAGATCCAGCATGTTGAGCGGCGTGACGTTGGGTGTGTTCTCGAACAGCGACGCCGTCCACGGCATCAGGCTTTGCGCCAACCACCGCGCGCCTTGATTCAAGCGCAGCATGTTCCACTGCGCATCGATCACGAGGGCGGGCAAGGGCTCGTGCGAGCTCAACAGCGCCGTGATGGCCTCATTGGCGTGCGCCATAGTTGGATCGCTAAGAGGTTCAGCACCAAAGGCAGGGGCAAAGCCCGCCTGAAGCAGCGCGGCATTGCGCAAGGCCAGCGGCGCATCCAGTTCTTGAAGCCACGCCATCAACAGCGCGCGGCTCGGCTTGGCACGGCCACTTTCCACAAAGCTCAAGTGGCGCTGCGACACACCCACGCGAAGAGACAGTTCCAATTGGCTCAGGCGACGCGCTTGACGCGCTTGCTTCAGCGTGGTTTGCAAAGGTGTGTGGGCGGCGTTCATGGCACCAGTGAAACACACACTCGCGCCGCTTCAATGACCTGACACGTAATTGCGCGCACAACTTGGGCGGCCGAAACTGAAGGCCTCATCATTTCTAAGGCACCGCCATGCAACGCAGCTTGTTGACCCTCGTCCTCATAACGTTCAGTTTGCTCACGGCTGCGGCCCTGTGGCAAAGCGGCGGCCTGATGGGCATCCCTTCATGGCACGTGAAGAGTTGGGGAGGTGCGCAAGTGTTCGCCGACCTGGTCATCGCGCTGAGCTTGTTTTTGGTGTGGATGTGGCGCGATGCGCGTGCCAGCGGCCGCAACGCTTGGCCCTGGCTGATCGCAACGCTGGCATTGGGTTCCATAGGCCCGCTGATGTACTTGCTGACGCGAGGCACCAAAGCATCGGCAGCATGACTTCCAAGGTGTCGCGATTGCGCCTGTGCTCTGTAGGGCTGCAAGCGGCCGCGGGCGTGGTGATGGCGCTGAGCGCGGTGTTGCTGCTGGCACCGTCACTGGGCATTGCCATTTTCAGCACGGTGTACTTTTTGCAGCCCGAATTTCCGGTCGCCGCACCAGCGCCGGTCGCGGCCTACATCCGCTTCATGCACGGCGTCTTGGGTGCGGTGATGCTGAGTTGGATGGCGGTAGTCGTCGCCTTAGCCCGTGGGCCGTTTGTGGAAGGGCATAACTTCGCTTGGAACACGATTGCCGTGTCGCTGAGTGCTTGGTTTTTGATCGACACCAGCCACTCGCTGTGGCACGGCGTGTGGGGCAACGTGGCCTTGAACCTGGTCACAGTCACGATGTTTGCTGTGCCCTTGATCGGCTCGCGCAAGCTCATCAAGTGAAGCTGGAGGCGCGGTTGAATGACGGCAATGTCATTTGCCGCCCGCCTGATGCGATGTGTAATGCCCTTACTCTGCACATCGCAGTCTGCACCTCAAAGTCATCATGAAAAACTGTTTAGCACCGCGCGCCATGGCGTCGGCGTCTGCCTTTGTTTGGGCATCAATCTTGGGAAGTGCTCACGCACAAAACACATCGCAAAGCAGTGCGCCCCCCGCCCGTCCCGCCGCCGATCAACGCCCAGACGAGCGCAGCACCGGGCCGCTGGCTGCTGAGCAAGTTGCCAAAGTCAAAGCAGTGCTCTCAGCGTACAAGCCTGCATCGTTCAATGCCGACGAAGCCAAAGCCATCAAGCGGGCCTTGCGCGACGCAGGTTTGCGGCACAACGCGGCGCTGGACAAAGCCATTACCGACGCTGGCTTCAGTCCGCAAAAACTAGAGGAGCTTGACCCTCGTCCGCCACGCTCTGATCGACCACCCGGCGAAGGATTACCGCCTGCAAACAGCCCCACGCGCAAACCTTGAAGGGCTAAGCGGATTGAAAGTTTTATTGGTCGAAGACGAGCAAAAAATCGCCGACTTTGTGAGTTCGGGATTGGCCTTGCGCAGCATGGAAGTCACCCACTGCTTGGACGGCAGCCGCGGCTTCGAGCAAGCCTGCACTGGGCGATTTGACGCCGTGGTGTTGGACATCATGCTGCCCTGTCGCGACGGCCTGTCGGTGCTTAAAGGCATGCGTGCAGCCGGTGTGACCACACCGGTGATTTTGCTTACGGCGCGCAACGAATTGGGCGACCGAATTGACGGCCTGGAGCTGGGCGCCGACGACTATTTGGCCAAGCCATTTTTTGTGGAAGAGTTGGCCGCGCGCATTCACGCGCTGCGCCGTCGTTTGGCGGGCGACCGACAAAACACAGTGGACGTCGGCGGCTTGAAGCTCGACCGCATCACCCGCGAAGTGAGCTGCCACGGCCGCAGCGCCGAGCTGACCACGCGCGAATTCAGCCTGTTGGAATACCTGATGCGCTCACCCGGCCAGGTATATACACGCGCTCAAATTTTGGAGCACGTGTGGGGCTATGACTTCGACCCCAGCACCAATGTGGTGGACGTGTGCATCAAGCGCATACGGGGCAAAACTGCGGCCCTCGATGAGCAGTTGCAGTCGCCCATTGAGTCCGTACGAGGTGCGGGTTACCGCATCAGGACGCTGTGACTGTCTCCTTCCGCATTCGCCTATTTTTCGTCGCTGCGCTGATCGTGGGTGTGGTGCTGGCCTTGGTGTTTGGCCTGGGTTGGCGCAGCGTGATGAAGGTCGAGCTGGACAGACTCAACGACCGCTTGTGCATGGAGGCGCGGCGCATTGCGACTCAGCCGTTTGATGCCGTTGAGTTGTCGCGCTTGGAAGCCGACGTGGCGCTAAAGCTGCGCTTGGGCGCAAGCGGCCAGGTGTTGGTGCGCTTTGAAGAGATTGGTTTTACGTCACGTGCGGGTGGCACCGTTTTGCAATCAGCCGGTTGGCGCAATGCCCCGCGCATCGATGATTTGACGTGGGCCGCAGCACGCTTTGAGGCTGAGCCCGTATCAGGCGAAGGCCGGCCGAGGCCAGCGCCGCGTGAGCGCCGTGAGGAAGAACGCGGCAGCGCAGTAGAACCACCGGAGCCAAGAGCGCCCCCCGAACGTCAGCCAGGCGGCACCTGCTCACTCGCGTCATTCATTCATCTGGATCACGACTGGCGGGCTGCGCGCTTTGACGCGCAAACCGGTCGCGCTGTGGTGGCGGCCGACTTGGCCAGCGTGAAAGCCGATTTGCAGAGCGCCGTGCAACGAGCACTGACGCTCGTCATTCCATTGGCGCTATTGCTCACCGCCGCTGGCGCGTGGCTGTTAGCCAGCCTGAGCTTGCGGCCCGTCAACCGATTGCGCAATGCCATGAAAGGCGTGACCAAAAACGCCCTTGATAAACGCCTGCCCAGCGCCGGGGAAGACCGTGAATTCAAAGAACTGATCGCCGACTACAACACCATGCTGGCGCGCTTGGAGGCCAGCTTCAATCAAGCTTCGCGCTTCTCGGCTGACGCCGCCCACGAGATCAAAACACCACTCACCATTCTCCAAGGCCGCATTGAGCAAGCCATCAGCCGCTCTGACCACCGCGCCATTCAAGACGACCTCACCGCCATGCTCGACGAGGTGGGCCGCCTGACCACCATCACGCGCAAGCTGCTGTGGTTGTCGCAAGCCGACGCAGGAAAGTTGGCGCTGCAACGAGCGCCTGTGCCGCTGACCGAACTGCTGGACGAGTTGATGCTTGACGCGCAGATGCTGGTGACCAATCAACGTTTGATGGGCGACATTGCACGCGGCTTGAAGGTGCAGGGCGACGTGATGCTGCTGCGCCAGTTGTTCAACAACCTTCTGAACAACGCGGTGCGCTACAGCCCGCCCAACGGCTGGGTTGCGGTGCGTGCGGTGATGTTGCCGGGCGGCGTAGAAGTGAAGTTCTCAAACGCCACCAATGAAATATCAGCCGAGGTTCGAGCCCGTTTTTTCGAGCGCTTTTTTCGCGCTGACGCATCACATAACAGCCAAGTCGAAGGCAGTGGCTTGGGCTTGAGCTTGGCCCGTGAAATTGCCCGCGCACACGACGGGGACTTGACCTTGGAAGCCGGGCCGCTCATTGAGGTAACGCTGCGTTTGTGGCTGCCAACGTAAAAAAAGCAAAGGGCAGGCGCATGACAAAGATGTCATTTCCAAACGCGCGCTGACTCCTACGATGCAAAGCATGGTGAACAGATTTCACCAACTTGCATCAACAGGAGACCAGCCGTGAACCCAATCTTCAAGCAACTCAAACCGCCCCTGTCGCTCATCGCCCTGGCGGCTTTGGTAACGGCATCTGCATGTGGCGGTGGAGACTCCGCCAGTGCTACGACGAACCCATCGCCGGGCACCGCCTCACTCGCCGCAGGCTACAAGCAAGCCAAATGGGCCTCGCACATCTCGGTCACCTACCCCACCGAATGCAGCATGACCCTCGTCAGCAACGGCCAACCCAATCACGCGCTGAACACTTATTACTTGCAGCCACCCAGCGGCACCAACACCACGCTGGTGGCTACCGCGCCGCAAAGCGGCATGGCATTGGTGGTGGTGCCCTACACCGCTGGCGCGGTGAGCGCGCCGATGACGTTCAACACCTGCCCCACCAAGGCCAGCACGATCACAGCTACCACTGGCGGCAACATCGGCATCATGATTTCAGGGCCTGCGTTGTTCAACGCCACGGAGGGCCAAAACAGCCCGGCTGCGGCCTTGACCGACAACGTGAGCTACAGCTTCAAAGACAGCAGCGGCAAGGCGCAAACCGCCTACTTCATCGACAGTTGCAACGGTCACCCCACGCCCATCCTGCGAGGCAACGCTTACCACTATCACGGCCTGCCGCCGTGCGTCACCGCGCAGGTGGACACCGCAGGTGGGCCGTCACACATCATCGGCATCGCGGCCGACGGCTTCCCGATTTACGGCAACAAGGACATGAGCGGCAACACCGTGACCCTGGCGCAACTGGACGAGTGCAACGGCATCACCAGCGCCACGCCCGAGTTCCCCGGCGGCGTGTACCACTACGTGTTGCCAGAAGGCGTGACGGGCTTTCAATCGTCGCTGCGCTGCTACAGCGGCACGGTAACGCCGCTGCAAATGGCGGCGTTGAAATCGCAAGGTGTTTGTGAAGCGCCTTCGGCGCAGAAGCGGCGCAAGGCAGAACTGACATAAGGGCAAGCCAACGCAGCCGCGCTGCATGCTTCAACGGAACGCACACCGCACAGGCATTGGAATTCATCGCGGTTTTGAACAAGGCGGCAAAGGCAGCCACGGCTCCACCGTGACTTAACAGCCGCCATGCTCGCAAGGCTGGGGCAAAAAACCTACACCTTCACCGTTGACGCGCTGTCGGCATCGCTGAATTTAAGAATCACCGGCGCGCATCGGTGGGTTGCAACAGCACCCCTGTTTATGTGTCCTCCAATGGCATGGTGACCTACGTGCACGCGAAAGTCGGCCAAGGCAGGCCGTTGAGCTTACAAAACGGCCCAGTCTTGAAGCTGGCAAATTGGCAGTGGCCCGGCGCCGCGCGAGCGCAAGCGTTGTTGCAACAGGGTGTGATGCAGGCGGTGGTGGGCGGGGCTGATCATGCTCACGGCGCGGCGAACCAGTCGGCGAACGACGCGAGCCGGGGCAAGGTGTTGATGGTGTCTTACCAACCTAAGCCAGAAGCTTGGGTGAAGCGCGCAGGCGCTGCAACGGCCATCACGTTTTAAGAATGCAACCGCAGCGCAGTCTTTGGGTTAGAGATACATTCCGACGAAATGAAAACGTCAACCATCAGCTCCGGTCGTCGTCAGGTCTTGAAGACCGCCTCAGGCTTGGTCGCCAGCCTGGCGTTGCCCTCGCTTGCATCCTCGCGCCGCGCCCTCCCCGCCATCACCGAAGGCCCGTTCTACCCACCACTGAGCTACCGCGCGCGCAGCCTCGATTGGGACGCCGACTTGAGCGTGGTGCGAGGCCGCAGCGGCGACGCCGTCGTCGCGCACGCCAGCGGCGAACTACTCGACCTGTTCGGTGTGGTCAGCGATGTGGACGGCCGCATCGTCGACGGCGCGACGGTTGAAATCTGGCAGTGCGATGTGTTCGGCAGCTACCGCCATCCTCGGGGTGCGGGCAGCCAGGTCGACGCTGCGTTTCAGGGCTTTGGCAGCAGCAAAACCAACGCCCAGGGTGTGTGCCGTTTTCGCACCATCCGGCCCGCACCTTATCCAGGACGCGCACCGCACATCCACGTGAAATTGCGGCACGCTTCCTTTGGTGAACTGACCACGCAATTGTTTGTGGCGGGTGACGCGGGCAATGTGCGCGACTTTTTGTACCGAAGCTTGTCGGCCGAAGAACGCGCCTTGGTCGACA
>JANYJJ010000076.1 GCA_025358485.1 Burkholderiales bacterium
TGTCCAGGCCTTGCGGCAAGCCGAGCGCGAAGTCCAGCAAATTCGCGCCTCGCAGGGCTTCAGTCACTCTGGCGTGTTCGTCGTTGGAGGGCCGCGCACCCAAGCTCACGTTGGCGGCCACGGTGTCGTTGAACAGCACCACGTCTTGGCTCACCAAAGCAAATTGGCGGCGCAGCGCGGCAACGTTCCACTGCGCCAAAGGCGTGCCGTCGAGCAGCAAGCTGCCGCTGCTGGGCTCAATGAAGCGCGGCAGCAGGTTCACCAAGCTCGACTTGCCCGCACCCGACGGCCCGACCAGCGCCACCGCCTCACCGGGCCGTAAATCAAGGCTGACGTTTTGCACCGCTGCGTCTTGGTCGCTGCGGTATTGCAAGCTCACGTCCAGCAATTGCAAATGGCCTTTTGAGCGGCCGGGATCGAAGCTGCCGCTGGTCTCTACCGGGCTGTCGTCTATCAGCGCCACACCGCGCTCGAACGCAGCCAAACCGCGCGTGATGGGCCCGGCCACTTCCGACAAATGTTTGATCGGCGAAATCAACATCAACATCGCTGTGATGAAGGCGGCAAAGCCGCCGACCGTGCCACCTTCACTGCCGCTTTGCCAAAGTGCCGCAACGATCACGGCCGACAGCGTCACGGCCGCCAACACCTGCGTCACCGGTGTCATGGTGGCCGCAGCCACGACCGATTTGGTCGACAAGCGGCGCAGCAACTCGGTGGCTTTGGCGAAGCGCGCCGACTGCCCCGGGGCGGCGTCGTGCAAGCGAACGATGCGCCAAGCCAGCACGTTTTCTTCCACCACGTAGGCCAACTGATCGGCCGCCGCTTGGCCTTCCAAGGTCAGCCGGTGCAGGCGTTTGCTGAGCACGCGCATGACGATGGCCACGGCCGGAAACAGCACGGCCACAAACAGCGTGAGCTTCCAGTTCAGCCACATCAAGTAGCCCAACATTGCCACCAAGGTGAGCGAGTCTTTGACCAGCGTGGTGATGGACGACACCAGCAAGTTGGCCGCATTCTGAGTCTCAAAGCTGAGTGTGTTGGTCAGGCTGCTGGCGCTTTGATCGGTGAACAGCGCAGGCTGCGCGTCGAGCAGGCGCTGAAACATCACGCCGCGCATGATGGCCACGCCGTTGTTGGCCGTCCATGACAAGGCGTACTGCGCCACAAAACCCACAAAACCGCGCACCGCAAACAGGCCAATCACCGCCACCGGCACCAGCCACAAATTCAGTTTGCCGCTCTGAAAACCGCTGTCGAGCAGCGGCTTCATCATGGCGGGTATGAGTGGCTCGGTCAGCGCACCCAAAGCGCTTGCGACCAGGGCGATCACCAATGCCCAGCGGCTGGGTGCGACATAGGGCCGCAAGCGACGCAGGCGCTGCATCAAGGGCGCGGCGGGCCTGTGGTGTAGCTCAGGATTCATTGGGGAAGGTGGGCCGCTGCGCAGGCTGCGCCAAGAACATCAGCTTGATGTATTTGTAGTAAGCGTATTCGGCGTTGTAGACGGCCAGCATCAGGCCGTGAGAGCCGTCTAAAAATCCGCGCCTGAGCACATAGCTGCGCACAAACGCAAAGAGGCCGTGAACGACCGCCGTGCCCACGCCGCCACGTTTGCCACGCGTTCGCATGTCGCGCGCGGCTCCGGTGGAATAGCGGTCGAGCTTTTCCAACACGTTGCCAATGTTGGGGTAGCTGTAGTGGATCAAGCTGGCATGCAGCTCGCCCACGCTGCCGTCAACCGTCATGTGGGCATGCAAAAAATGGTCGGTGAAGCCCGATTTTTCGCGTCTGCCCAAACGCAAGGTGTGGTCGGGCCGCCAACCAGAATGATGGATGACCTTGCCGCAAAATTCTGAAATGCGAGGAATGCGAAAGCCGTCGAACTTGCTGGCGCGTATGGCCGCGAGCATTTCAGTTTGCAAGCGCGGCGTGATGCGCTCATCGGCGTCCAGCGACATCACCCACGCGGTATCGGTCAGGCCAAAACCGCGCGCCACTTGGCTGCCGTAGCCGGGCCAGTCGGTCTGCACCACGCGCGCTCCGGCTTCAGTGGCGCACTTGGTCGTGGCGTCGGTGCTGCCCGAGTCGAGCACCAGCACGGCGTCGGCAAATGACGCGCTCGCCACACACTCGGCAATGTTTGTTTCCTCGTTTTTCGCAACGATCACCACCGTCAACGAATGCGGGTTTTGCATGGGAATAATGTGGCTCGCCATCTATGATGGTCATTGTCCTTGATTCAAATGCCTGCCTTGAACCTTCACGTCAAACCCAGCCGTTTTTTCGCCTCAATGGCGCGCCGCGCCTTCTTGGTGCTGGCCGCCGCGTGTGCTTTCGCTGCACCCTCACACGCCCAGTTTCGCGTTGAAATTTCGGGCGTCGGGGCCACGCAAGTGCCCATTGCCATCGCCAAATTTCGCGACGAAGACAAGGCCGGGCAAGCCCTGGCCAACATCATTCGAAGCGACCTGGAGCGCAGCGGTCTGTTCCGCAACATTGACGCGCCCGGCGCTTTGGACGAGACCACCCAGCCTGCGATGGCCGATTGGCGCAGCCGCA
>JANYJJ010000104.1 GCA_025358485.1 Burkholderiales bacterium
AACTTCCTTGACAAATTCTTTGATGGCCAACGCCATCCGCGCCCTCGCGATGGACGCCGTGCAGCAAGCCAACAGCGGCCACCCCGGCGCACCCATGGGCATGGCCGACATGGCGGTGGCGTTGTGGAGCCGCCACCTCAAGCACAACCCCGGCCACCCCAAGTGGGCAGACCGCGACCGCTTCGTGCTCAGCAACGGCCACGGCTCCATGCTGATTTACGCGCTGCTTCACCTCACCGGCTACGACCTGCCCATGAGCGAGTTGCGCAACTTCCGCCAACTGCACAGCAAAACGCCAGGCCACCCCGAAGTGGACGTGACGCCGGGGGTTGAAACCACCACCGGCCCGCTGGGCCAAGGCTTGGCCAATGCTGTGGGCATGGCGCTGGCCGAGAAGCAGTTGGCCCAAGAATTCAACCAAGTGGACGGGCAAACGCGACACACCATCGTTGACCACCACACTTATGTGTTTTTGGGTGACGGCTGCCTGATGGAAGGCATCAGCCACGAAGCCTGCGCGCTGGCCGGTGCGTGGCGCTTGAACAAGTTGATTGCGCTGTACGACGACAACGGCATTTCCATCGACGGCAAGGTGGCACCTTGGTTCATCGACGACACACCCAAGCGCTTTGAAGCCTGCGGCTGGAACGTGATTCGCGCGGTGGACGGTCACAACGCAGATGCGGTGGACGCCGCCATCGCTATGGGCAAAAAGTCCGGCAAGCCAACGCTGATTTGTTGCAAAACCACCATCGGCAAAGGCTCACCCAACCGCGGCGGCACCGCCAAAGCACACGGCGAAGCCTTGGGCGCTGACGAGATCAAACTCACCCGCGAAGCGCTGGGCTGGACGTCTGAACCCTTCGTGATTCCAGAGGCTGTTTACGAAGCTTGGGACGCGCGCCACACCGGCTTGGCAGCCGAAACCGATTGGGTCAACTGCTTCGAGGCCTACAGCCGCGTTTATCCAAGCTTGGCGCTCGAGTTTGTGCGCCGCATGGACCACGAGCTGCCAAAAAACTTTGCCCAAGTGGCGGTGGACGTAGTCGTTGCCGCCCACTTGAAAGCAGAAACGGTCGCCAGCCGCAAAGCCAGCCAACTGGCCCTGGAAGCTTTCACCAAAAACCTGCCTGAAATGCTGGGCGGCAGTGCCGACCTGACGGGCTCCAACCTCACCAACACCAGCAGCACGCCGGCGCTGCGCATGGAGGCGGACGGCTCATCGAACGGCGGGCGCCACATCAACTTCGGCGTGCGCGAATTCGGCATGGCCGCCGTCATGAACGGCGTGGCGCTGCACGGCGGTTTCATCCCTTATGGTGGCACCTTCCTGACCTTCAGCGACTACAGCCGCAACGCCATCCGCATGGCCGCGCTGATGAAGTTGCGGGTCATCCATGAGTTCACGCACGACAGCATCGGCTTGGGTGAAGACGGGCCCACGCACCAGTCGATAGAGCACGCCGCGTCGCTGCGCTTGATCCCAGGCCTGGACGTTTGGCGTCCGGCCGACACGGCCGAGACCGTGGTGGCTTGGGCTTGTGCGCTGGAAAACAAGCGTCGCCCCAGCGCCTTGCTGTTGTCGCGCCAGAACCTGCCCTACGCACCCAAGCAAGACCTCGGCGACATTTCCAAAGGCGCGTATGTGCTGGCCGAGCCCAGCGAAGTCGGTCTGAAAAAGAAAGCCCGCGCCGTCATCATCGCCACCGGCTCAGAAGTGGGTTTGGCCTTGCACGCGCAGCAGCAACTCGCGGCCAAAGGCGTGCCGGTGCGCGTGGTGTCCATGCCGTCCACCAACGTGTTCGACCGCCAAACTGAAGCCTACAAAAAGTCGGTGTTGCCCAAAGGCATTCCCCGCATCGCCGTGGAAATGGGCGTGACCGACGGCTGGTGGAAATACGGCTGCGCCGCCGTGGTCGGCATCGACACCTACGGCGAATCGGCCCCGGCACCGGTGCTGTTCAAGCACTTCGGGTTCACGGTCGAGAACGTGGTGGCGACGGTGCGCAAGGTGTTGAGCAAAGGCTAAGGAATCAATTGACGCAACTCGTCTTTCGCGAAGGTGCGCTTGACGGGTTGATCGCGCCTGCCGTCATCACCGTCTTGAGCACCGCCGCAGTTGCGGGTTTGGTCTTATTGGTAAAGGGTTACACAGGCGCGGTGCCGCAAGCGCAAAGCGTCGAGCAAATTCCGGTTCGGTCGTTGAAAGCGGTGGCTGTTCAAAAACAACGCACGGGTCGCTGGGCGTCCGGCCCAGTGGATCACGGAGACGCCCTTGTTTATGTTTGGGACGATGCTGCACCGGCAAGTTTGCGTCAGGCCACACGGCAGACCGGCCGAGGTGAGACGTTTTTGATGCTTCATTCCGGTTTGCAATTGGGCGATCACCGCGCCGATGAATTGAGCCAACGCAAGGAATGGCTGATCAGATTGGTGGATCAAGAAGTTGTCAGCATTGCTTCTGCGGATTGGGAGTTGCTGCCGTTTTCGGAATTCATCGACGCCAAGGCACAGCAAATGAGGCGCTGGAAGATGTACGGAGCGGGCCTCTTGACGGCGGCACTCTTGGGCTTGGGTTTGTTTTTATTTTCGAATCGTTTCAATCACAAAGGAGTTAGATCATGACCATCAAAATCGGCATCAACGGCTTTGGCCGCATCGGGCGCATGGTGTTTCGCGCGGCTACGCAGAACTTTGCAGACATTGAAATTGTCGGCATCAACGACTTGTTGGAGCCCGACTACTTGGCCTACATGTTGCAGTTTGATTCGGTCCACGGCCGCTTCAAGGGCAGCATCGCGGTTGAAGGCAACACCTTGGTGGTGAACGGAAAAAAAATCCGCTTGACGCAGGAACGCGACCCCGCCAATTTGAAGTGGGACGCCGTCGGTGCTGACATCGTCATTGAGGCCACTGGTTTGTTCTTGACCAAAGACACCGCGCAAAAGCACATTGATGCAGGCGCGAAAAAGGTGATCTTGTCGGCCCCGTCGAAAGACGACACACCGATGTTTGTGTATGGCGTGAACGACAAAACCTACGCCGGTCAAACCATCATTTCCAACGCCTCTTGCACCACCAACTGCCTGGCCCCCGTGGCTAAAGTGTTGAACGACAACTTCGGCATCAAGCGCGGTTTGATGACAACTGTTCATGCTGCCACGGCGACCCAAAAAACGGTGGACAGCCCGTCGAACAAAGACTGGCGCGGCGGTCGCGGCATTCTGGAAAACATCATCCCCAGCAGCACGGGCGCAGCCAAGGCCGTGGGCGTGGTGATTCCTGAGTTGAACAAAAAGCTCACCGGCATGGCCTTCCGCGTGCCCACCAGCGACGTGTCGGTGGTGGACTTGACCGTCGAGCTGAACACCGCCACGACCTATGAAGCCATTTGCGCCGCGATGAAGGCCGCTTCTGAAGGCAGCATGAAAGGCGTCATGGGCTACACCGACGCCAAAGTGGTGTCGACCGACTTCCGCGGCGAAAGCTGCACTTCGGTGTTTGATGCCGACGCCGGCATGGCGTTGGACGGCACCTTTGTGAAGGTGGTGTCTTGGTACGACAACGAATGGGGCTATTCGAGCAAGGTGCTGGAGATGGCGCGCGTTATCTCGAAATGACAACGAAGGTGAAGTGCTTCTGACTTCATTCACCAAGGCTCCTTCGGGGGCCTTTGTTTTTGACGCGGCTCAAAAATCAGCACCGCGACATTTGTAAAGATGCACCGATGAACGCCAACCTCCTCATCCAAAACGCCACCTTGCCCGACGGCCGCATGCGGCACGATGTGTTGGCGCTGGAAGGGCGTATCGCCGCCATCGGCATGAATCTGACGGCCCCTGAAGGCACGCCCACCATCGCCGCAAATGGCCAGTTGCTGAGCCCACCCTTTGTTGACGCGCACTTTCACATGGACGCCACGCTCAGCTACGGCTTGCCGCGCGTCAACCAAAGCGGCACGCTGTTGGAAGGCATTGCGCTGTGGGGCGAGTTGAAGCCGCATCTCACGCAGCAAGCTTTGGTGGAGCGGGCGCTGACTTACTGCGATTGGGCCGTTGCCAAAGGCTTGCTGGCCATCCGCACCCATGTGGACATTTGCGACGACCGCCTGCTGGCGGTAGAAGCGCTGTTGGAAGTGAAGCGCCAAGTCGCGCCCTACCTCGACATGCAGTTGGTGGCCTTTCCGCAAGACGGCCTGCTGCGCTCGCCCACCGCGCTGGCCAACATGAAGCGCGCATTGGACATGGGCGTGGACGTCATCGGCGGCATTCCCCATTTCGAGCGCAGCATGGCCGAGGGAGCCGACAGCGTGCGCATCTTGTGCGAGCTGGCGGCCGAGCGCGGTCTGCGTGTGGACATGCACTGTGACGAAAGCGACGACCCGATGTCGCGTCACGTGGAAGCCTTGGCCTTGCAAACCCACCGCCTGGGCCTGCATGGCCGCGTGACCGGTTCGCACCTCACCTCCATGCATTCCATGGACAACTACTACGTCAGCAAATTACTGCCGCTGATGGCGGAAGCGCAGCTGCACGCCGTGGCCAACCCGCTCATCAACATCACTTTGCAAGGCCGTCACGACACTTATCCCAAGCGCCGCGGCATGACGCGCGTGCCCGAGCTGCTGGCCGCTGGCGTCAACGTGGCATTCGGTCACGACTGCGTGATGGACCCTTGGTATTCGCTGGGCAGCGGCGACATGTTGGAGGTGGCGCACATGGGTTTGCATGTGGCGCAAATGACGTCACAAGCGCAAATGCGCCAGTGCTTTGATGCCGTCACTGTCAATGCGGCCAAAGTGATGGGCTTGGACTTGGACGGCTACGGCTTGACTGTGGGCTGCAATGCCGACTTCGTTTTGCTGCAAGCGCACGACGCGGTCGAGGCCATTCGTCTGCGCGCCAACCGCTTGTGTGTGGTGCGGCGCGGCCGCGTGATTGCGCAAACCGCACCGCTTCTTGCGCAACTCTCCCTGCCAGGCCGACCGGCACAAACCGCATGGAACCTGCCCCGCTAGAATAAATTTCATTCAGTAACCAAGCTTCACATGAAACTCATCGGCTCCCTCACCAGCCCCTACGTGCGCAAAGTGCGCATCGTCATGGCAGAAAAAAAACTCGACTACCAACTCGAACTCGAAGACGTCTGGGCCAGTGACCGCATCAACCAGTCCAACCCGCTGGGCAAAGTGCCTTGCTTGGTGATGGAAGGCGGCGAGGCGATGTTTGATTCGCGCGTCATCGTCGAATACATGGACACCCTGTCGCCAGTCAGCCGCCTGATTCCCGAGCGCGGCCGCGAACGCGCCGAAGTGCGCACCTGGGAGGCCCTGGCCGACGGCGTCGTCGACGCCGCCATCTTGGTCCGCCTGGAGCAAACCTATGCAGGCCGCACCGATACCCAGCGCAGCACCGCATGGATAGACCGCAACACCCACAAGATGCACGCAGGCATCGCGGCCATGGGCAAAGGCTTGGGCGACAAACCGTATTGCGCAGGCGTTCATTTGACGCTGGCCGACATCGCGGTGGGCTGCGCGCTGAGCTACCTCGATTTCCGCTTCAGCCACATCGACTGGCGCGCTTCCAACGCCAACCTGGCCAAGCTCAGCGACAAGCTTTCACTGCGCGCCAGCTTCATCGACACCGCACCGCCAAAGTGACCTTGGGTTGAGTTCGCAAGATTTTTCAACGCACCTTTCGAGGTGCGTTTTTTTCGTGTGTTGGTTTCGCCAGGTTTTCCTGGAATGAGAAAACCACACAAGCACCCATTCCGCGAATCGCGTGCAGCGTTAGCCCTGCGCCCGCAGTCCTGATTCCTCAGCCACCGCAAAACTGCTGGCCTGCGCCATCGGCCAGTACAGCCGAAACACCGCCTGCATCATTTGCTGTGCTTGTTCGTTGGTGGCGTTCTGCTCAAAATCCAACAGCGCCCCGGGCTTCACAAATGGCAGCAAATTGGCCAGCAGCTTGATCTCGTGCTGGCTGCAACGGCGCACGATGTGGCGCGCGGTGATGTCGCTGGGGTGCTTCAATCCGGCCGCTTGCACCAGCTCTTTCAGCGCGTGCAAAGTGTTCTGGTGAAACTGATACACGCGTTCGGTTTTGGTGTTCACCACCAGCGCTTTTTGGCGCTGCGGGTCTTGCGTGGTCACACCCGTGGGGCAGTCGCCGGTGTGGCAGGCCTGGGCTTGAATGCAACCCAGCGCAAACATAAAACCACGCGCTGCGTTGCACCAGTCGGCACCCAGCGCCATCATGCGGGCGATGTCAAAGGCGCTGACCACCTTGCCCGCACAACCAATTTTTATCTTGCTGCGCAGGTTCAAGCCGGTCAGCGTGTTGTGCACCAACAGCAGGCCTTCTTGCAGCGGCACGCCCACGTGGTCGGTGAACTCCAGAGGTGCCGCGCCGGTGCCGCCTTCGGCTCCGTCCACCACGATGAAGTCGGGCGTGATGCCGGTCTCGATCATCGCCTTGCACAGCGCAAACCACTCCCACGGGTGGCCGATGCACAGCTTGAAGCCGGTGGGTTTGCCGCCAGACAGCGTGCGCAACTTGGCGATGAAATGCATCATTTCTATCGGTGTGGAAAACGCGCTGTGCGCCGCTGGGCTCACGCAGTCTTGCCATGCCGGAACACCGCGCGCTTCGGCAATTTCAAGCGTCACTTTGGGGCCAGGCAACACGCCGCCGTGGCCGGGCTTGGCACCTTGACTGAGCTTGAGCTCGATCATCTTCACTTGCGGGCTGAGTGCGTTTGCGGTGAATTTGTCGGCGTTGAAACTGCCGTCGTCATTGCGACAACCAAAGTAGCCCGAGCCTATTTCCCACACCAGATCACCGCCGTGTTCGCGGTGGTGGCGGCTGATGGAGCCTTCGCCGGTGTCGTGCGCAAAGCCGCCTTTTTTGGCACCCGCGTTCAACGCAAGAATCGCGTTCGCTGACAGCGCGCCAAAGCTCATCGCAGATATGTTGAACACGCTGGCGTGATACGGCTGGGCCGAGTTTTCACCGATCAGCACGCGGAAATCATGCGTTGGCACCGTGGTGGGCGCAAGCGAATGGTTGATCCATTCATAGCCCACCGCCCCCACATCCAGCTGCGTGCCAAACGGCCGTTTGTCGGGCTCGCCCTTGGCACGTTGGTACACCAGCGAGCGTTGTTGGCGAGAGAAAGGCGCAGCGTCGTTGTCGGCCTCAATGAAGTACTGGCGAATTTCAGGCCGCACGAACTCAAACAAAAACCGCAGGTGCCCAATGACCGGGTAGTTGCGCAAGATCGAGTGTTTGGTTTGCCGCACATCGCGAAAGCCCAAGGCAATCAACGCAATGAAACCCAGCGCCCACAACGAGCCCGACGCCGAGCGCGAAGTCACCCACACAAACACACTCAGCAGCAGCCCCGCCACGCAGGCCAGCCACGCGCTGTAGCGGACGGGGAAGAACCGGTTCAAAGACAAAATCCACGCGCGCATGGGAGCTTCCCAGTGTTGTTGTGCGGCGATGGTAGTGGCCGAATCAAACGCCGCTGGTCAGGCGTGATGGCTGACAAAAACTCGGGTCAACGCGCGCGCTGTGGCCCGTAGCGGCGCGTTTGGAATGCAATGCGCTACTGCGTCGGTTGTGCCCAACCTCACCGAGGCTTGCAAAACCCAAACGCGCCGAACGGCGTTTGGGCCGAGAGCAAGCGGGACAAGGCTCAGGCCAGCAAACGCCGCAGTGCTGCGGGCAAGTCATTCGAACTGCGCACGCGCACAGCACCGCCGCGACCGAAAACATGCACTGCCTCAGTGCTGTCATCGGGCTCAAACACCAAGCAGCCCATGCGCACGCCGCGACGTGCCGCGTCGCTCACTGCCCGCCGTGCGTCTTCGCGCAAATAAACGGGGTCGTGCACGTCAATGTCATGCGGGCTGCCGTCCGACAACAGCACCGCCCAGCGCTGCGCTGCGGGCGTCGCAAGCAGGCGCTTTGATGCGTGGCGCAGCACCGCGCCCAAACGCGTAGAACCCTGTGCGCGCAGCGCGTCCAAGCGTGCGGCCATGGCCGCGTCGGGTGCCTGCGAAGGCGACTTCACGGTGCGCCAATGCACCGCATGTCGGCCGTTTGAGTTGAAAGCCGCCACACCGAAGCGGATGCCGCGCGCCTGCAAGGCCAAGCTCAGGACCAGTGCCGCCTGGCAAGAAGCTTGCAAAGAAGTGCCAGCGGTTGACGCCGACTGGTCGATCAGCAACCACAGCGCAGTGCGCGTGACGCCGGCGCGTGGCCTGCGGTAAACGCGAGCAGAAGCGGGGATGCGCAGACGCCGACCCAACTGCCAGTTCACCAGCGCGTCAAGCTCAAAAACCTCGCCGTTGTCGCTGCATCCGTGGCGTTCGACGTGCCGCATCAGGTCGCGGAGCAGCCGTGTCAAACGCTGCGCGATTTTTTGTTCGGTGTCGTGAATCGGCCGCGCTGGAGTGTTCAGGGCGATTGCGGAGTTTGGGGCGTTCGACTCCATCACGCAGCACCAGTCGGGGCGCAAGCTGCCGATGAGCCGGTCCCACTCAGGGTGAAGAACGTCCTGCTTGGCGGCTGCGGTCAGGTCTGCATCAGGCTCTCGGTTGGGCAGAGGCGCGGCACCGGTGGGCGGCGGCGCAGCGGTCAACACGTCGGCCGCCCACATCCAGCGGTGGTCATCGCGGTAGGCGGGCAAGGCCAGTGCGGCCTTGCCGTTGAACTGCAAGCGCATCTGTCCGATGTCATGGCCCAGACGGTTGGCAGCCACGCGCAGCTCGGCCGATGTGCGCAGCGCAGGCATGCAGAGGTCGGCGTCTAAAAAGCACAAGCTGCGGCCCTTGCGCACCCACGGGTCGGGGTCGTCATAAGCCGGGTCGCACAGGCTGCGCGCCAAGCGCACGGCCAAGCCCGCAAAGCCCACACCGCTGTCGGGAGTGGCCGTGTGCAGCGGTCGCCACAGACGGGCCAAGCCGGGCAGCTCGCGCACGGCCAGCGCTTCGACGCGGGCGTCTTCCAACAGCGCCATCAACACGCGGGCAATCGGCCCCAGGCCGGTGCCATCAAAGCGCTGCGGTGAGTAAACCAGGTGTGTGGCCGCATGCGCCGCAGCCGCTGCTTGTTGTTGCCAGCCGTGCGAATGCTGCAACTTCGAAAGGGCGGGCAGGTGGATGGCCCCGGCCGCGATGTAAGCACAGTCGCTGTCGAAGGCCAGTGGCGGTGCTTGGCCCCAAAGCAAGCGCAACCAGTGGGTTAGCGGCGCATGCATGGAGGGGGCGGGCGGGGGGGTATGGCGGGGGTATCGCGGGGGTAGCGCGGGGGTATTGAACTGCGCGGCTCAGAAAGCCGCGTCCAGCGCAGCGCGCAGCGCAGCATGCACGTCGGCGTCGTCGCTGAGCGCGTCCACCATGGCCAGCCGACACGCCTTCGTGAGGGTCAAGCCTTGCACCACCAACAAGGCGGCGTGCACCAACATGCGCGTGGAGGCGCCCTCGTCCAGACCGAAGCCTTGCAGCCGCCGTGTGCGCAGTCCGAATGCCACGATGGCGGCGGCCTGCGCCATGTCCAGCCCCGACTCTTGCGCCACGATTGCGGCTTCGCGCTCTGAATTCGGGTAGCCGAACTCGATCGCGCAAAAGCGTTGGCGTGTCGATGCCCGCATCTCGCGTGCCGTGGGCGAGGGGTTGTACGAAACCACCAACTGAAAGTCTGGGTGCGCGTGCACCAGTTCATTGCGCTGCGCGAGCGGCAGTTGGCGGCGCGTGTCGGTCAGCGGGTGAATGACGACCAGCGTGTCGGCGCGCGCTTCAATCAGCTCGTCGAGGTAACACAAGCCGCCGTGGCGCACTGCCTGCGTCAGCGGGCCGTCTTGCCAGCGCGTGCCGTCGCTGTCCAGCAGCCAGCGGCCCACCAGATCGCCAGCGCTCAGTTCTTCGTGACAGGCCACCGTCACCAAGGGCCGCTTCAAGCGCCATGCCATGTGTTCAACAAAGCGCGTTTTGCCGCAGCCCGTCGGGCCTTTCAAAACCAAAGGCAGCCGAAGCGCGTGTGCTGCCTCGAACATTTCCAGTTCGTCACCGCTGGGCTGGTAGTAAGGCTGCCGCAACACACGGTGTGCGGCGAGCGGGTCGTGCCGATCTTGCAAGTCGGGGCTCATGAGGTCGACAACGTTTCAACCTGACGTCAACGGTGGCCCACGGTGGAAGCGTTGGGAATGCCTTCGATGGGCGCTTCGTCGGTGCCCACGGTGTCGCGCGTGAAGGCCTCGACGCGCTTGCGTGTGCCCTCCGGGTCGTTGATCCACTCGCTGTAAAAGTTGTACGGGCAGGCGGCCACGCCCTTGTCGCCTTCGCGTGAATTGATCAGGCCTGTGTAGCCGCGGTGCAGCAGCTTGAAAAGGTGGTTTTCGCTTTGGCCGTGCTTGCGGAAGTCGCGTATCAAATGCTTGCTGAGCGCGGCGTACTGAATGCCCATGTCTTCTTCGCCGCACTCGCCCAAAGTGCGGCCATCGAAACCAATGATGGCGCTGTGACCGAAGTAGGAATACACACCGTCAAAACCGGCTGCATTGGCCACCGCCACGTAGCAGTTGTTGGCAAAGGCCATCGCCTTGCTGATCATGATTTGCTGCTCTTTGGCCGGGTACATGTAGCCTTGGCAGCGGATGATCAACTCGGCCCCCTTCATGGCGCAGTCGCGCCAAATTTCGGGGTAGTTGCCGTCATCGCAAATGATGAGGCTGATCTTCATGCCCTTGGGGCCGTCCGACACATAAGTGCAGTTGCCCGGGTACCAACCTTCAATGGGCACCCACGGCATGATCTTGCGGTATTTTTGAACGATCTCGCCTAGATCGTTCATCAAGATCAGCGTGTTGTACGGGGCTTTGTTCGGGTGCTCTTCATGCCGCTCACCCGTCAAGGAAAACACACCCCACACCTTCGCCTTGCGGCAGGCCTCAGCAAAAATTTCAGTCTCAAACCCCGGCACGCTGGCAGCGTTGTCGTACATCTCTTTCGAGTCGTACATGATGCCGTGCGTGCTGTATTCCGGAAAGATCACCAAGTCCATGCCCGGCAGGCCTTGCTTCATGCCAATCACCATCGATGCGATATTTTTCGCGTTGGCAATCACCTCAGCCTTGCTGTGCAAGCGCGGCATTTTGTAATTCACCACAGCTACGCCGACCGTGTCTTTGCTGCTTGAAATGTCTCCGTGGTGCATGAGGTAGCCCTTTGGGTTCGGAAGTTTGCTTTACAAATTAAAGCGTTTACATGAGACGGTCGGAATACGTTGATTGACGTAGGGAGTCAAGCGCGAAATAGACGAGCGCGCGGGTGGCACGACCATTCAACGACACGCAATCGGCCAAGACAGCTCCCGGCGCAGAAGGGCTGACAGCTCCGCCGTTTGGGAAGTAACTTTTGATCCCTAACCCGACTGCAGCCGTTTGGCACAACCTTCTTAAGCGGAGCAAAAGTCAACAGTCCTCGAACTAAACTTTGCGGATCGAAAAAAGGAAATCGGATGCGCGCAGTTGAGTTGTTCGCCGGGGCAGGTGGCTTGGCTTTGGGCGCAAGCCTCGCGGGATTTAAGCCTCTGGCCGTTCTCGAGTGGGATCGATGGGCATGTGACACGCTCCGCGAGAATCAAAAAAATGCTCATCCACTCGTCACAGGTTGGCCCATTCACGAAGGTGACGTGCGCAACTTCGATTGGAATTCGGTGCCAGCAGACATTGAACTTGTAGCTGGCGGCCCGCCTTGCCAGCCATTTTCAATGGCCGGAAAACACAGGGGCTACAACGACCATCGCGACATGTTCCCAGTGACCGTTGACATCGTTCGACGACTTCAACCAAAAGCATTTGTCTTCGAAAATGTGAAGGGCTTGACACGGTCAGCGTTCCACAATTATTTTGAATACATCCGGCTTCAGCTTGAGTTCCCGGAGTCACCAAACCGCGAGTACGAAGACTGGGAGTCACATCATTTGCGGCTGCAGGGTGAGCACAGCTCAGGGCGGCAGCACGGCAAAGCCTTGACGTATCGGCTACAAACGAACTTGGTCAATGCTGCGGACTACGGCATTCCTCAGCGCCGTGAACGGGTCTTTATCGTTGGCTTTCGTAACGATCTAGAAACTACTTGGCGCATGCCGAATCGCACTCACAGTCAGTCAGCGTTGCTTCACGATCAGTGGGTGACTGGGACGTACTGGGAACGGAATAGGATCGCAAAAAGAAATCGGCCTGCGACTCCTTTGAATTCCGCTTCGAGCCAAATGTTGATGCGGCAACTCAGCCTTCTGGAGGAACCACTGAAACCCTGGAGGACGGTACGCGAAGCGCTCTCTGACATGCCTAATCCTGAAGTTCAGGAGAAACATTACTTTGTCAACCACCAGTTTCAACCTGGAGCCAAATCCTATCCTGGACATACTGGCAGTCCGTTAGACCTGCCTGCTAAAACGTTAAAGGCAGGCGGCCATGGCGTGCCCGGCGGAGAAAACATGATGGTGAACGACGATGGGACTTGTCGCTACTTCACAATTCGAGAATCCGCACGACTTCAAACGTTCCCCGACGGTTACCGCTTCCACGGTGCCTGGGGAGAAGTTATGAGGCAGCTCGGCAATGCAGTTCCTGTCGAACTTGCGCGACAGTTCATGTCCAGCGTGGGCATTCAACTGGTTGAATCGCAACTTCGAAAAATGGGCCTCAAAACCACAGCAGATATCGAGAAAGCGTTGGCGCAGTTTTCTTCTCCGGCCCAGATCTTCAACCGCGCATGAGCACTGGAAAAAAAGCGGGCGGCAGAGGTTCTGAGCGCGCAGTTATTTCGAATGTGATTCCGTTTAACCCGCTGGAAAAGAAAGTTCTCGGGGCATCAATCGCCGAAGTTCTGTTAACGACGCGAGCCTACCCGCTAGCGTCGCCGTTTCCCTTGCGAGGTGCAGGTGTCTACGCGATTTACTATGTTGGCACCCAGTTTGCACCCTACGCCCTACTAGCTCAGAAAAACAGCAACGGGCGATTCGTGTGGCCTATCTACGTTGGCCAAGCGCTGCCAAGCGGCGGGCGGCGTGGTGTCTCAACCGTCGACGGTGATCCAGCGCTCCGCCAGCGCATCGGTAAACACCGCAGAAGCATCGAAGCCGCCTCTGCAAATTTGAGCGTAGGCGATTTTCACTATCGAGCGCTCGTCATGGACGATGCTTTCATACGTTTGGCCGAGACTTCGCTACTCGCGTTGTTCAAGCCGATCTGGAACAACTACATCGACGGGTTTGGTAATAACGCTCCCGGTGTTGAGCGGGGGACCTCCATGCGCTCACGCTGGGACACGCTCCACGGCGGCCGAGCACAAGCGACTGCTCATGCAGATCGCGAAGAAACTCGTGACCAGCTGATTGCCGAAATTACGCAGGAACTTGCCACGACGAATTTCGATATCCCGGACACCTTGATCAACGCGGTCGGGCAAAGCACTCAGCCTGAGGCGATTTACGCGGAAGTCGCTGCACGAACTAGCTCCAGGTCGGAGACTTCCGACGAATCTCCCGGTCGGCCCGCATAAACGCAACAGGGGCTGCCACGAAAGCGTTAAAAGTTAGGCTCCGCTTTGGCTGCGATCCCGCCCCAAATTCTGAACGGCCACGTGCTTCCACGTCGTTCGCTGATGAAACCGTCGTGATCGACTTACAACTCCGGACTGCTCACAATCGGTGTTGACAGCCACCGATTTGAAGTCGATTCGAAATTCACATAAAGCGTTTATCAAGGTGCTCTTAAGAAAGGCAGTTCTACTGCGGCCGCTGCTGTAACGGCTCTCAATGACTAATCATCCAAGGCCTCTTGCTGGGAAACGCCTTGTTCCCATTCGCCCCCGTCACCGTCGCACCGCGTTTGCCGGTATTGCAACAACCACAACCTGCTGGGTGCTTGAGACGTGCATAGTCGCGTGAGGTTTTGGGTTCGTGGCGTGCGCGTTCGTTCGTGGACAGGGCGGTGCGGGTGCTTCCGTCCATGAGGGCCAGGCGCGGGGCTGAGACGAAAACGCGGGGGGAGACCGCGTTGCAATCGGGGCAGGTGGCGGCCTCGTTGCGCTGGGCCAGGGAGCGGATGGCGTCGAAGCCGCCGCAGGTGGTGCAGGCGTAGTCGTAGGTGGGCATGGTTTGTCCTTGGGCTCAATCCTGTGTGCTTGACTCTGATTCGGCTGAGAGCTCGGCGGTCAACGCCAGGCTTCCTGCGCTGCCTCAGTTTGATCGGGTTTGACTTACGTTCGATTGACGCGTCTGGGTGCGTCGGGAGAGTTCGACTGGCTGGTCCGTGCGGGGTGCGCTGGCTTCGATACCTCAGCCCGAACGGGTTGTTGGGGCTTTGAGCTTGGAGCTTGGAGCTCTGAGCCCGCATCACCGCTTCTGCTTCTCGTGCCTGCGCTCGATACAACTCAAGCGCAGCGCAAAGCGGTCAGAGCTTGTCTTGCGACAGCGGCATCACCACCGATCCATCCAAAAACTGCGTCGGCCCGGCAGCACTCGGGTTGATATCGAAGTCAAAAATCTGCGTCGGCAGCCACAGCGTGGCGCATGCGTTGGGCACATCCACCACGCCGCTGATGTGGCCTTGCACGGGTGCTGTGCCGAGGATGGAATAGGCCTGCGCGCCGGAGTAGCCGAACTTCTTCAAATACTCGATGGCGTTCAAGCAAGCTTGCCGGTAGGCGACGTTGATGTCGAGGTAGTGCTGCTTGCCCGCTTCGTCTACCGACACACCCTCAAAAATCAAGTAGTCGTTGTAGGTGGGTGTGATGGGGCTGGGTTTGAAGATGGGGTTTTTGATGCCATACATCGCCATGCCGCCTTTGATCAGGCTGACCTTCATGTGCACCCAGCCGGCCATCTCTATCGCACCGCAGAAGGTGATCTCGCCGTCGCCCTGGCTGAAGTGCAGGTCGCCCACACTCAAACCCGCACCGTCCACGTAGACCGGAAAAAACACCTTCGCGCCGCGCGACAAATCTTTGATGTCGCAGTTGCCGCCGTGCTCGCGGCCAGGCACGGTGCGCGCACCTTCGGCGGCAGCTTTGGCTTTGGCCGCACCTGTCAATTTGCCCATGTGGGCGGTGCCCGCGAAAGGCGGGTTGGCCAAGCCGCCGGTGGGGTTGGTGTCAATCAGCGCTTGCTCGCGCGTGTTCCACATCTCCAACATTTTCGGGTCGGGCAGGCAGCCGATCAGGCCAGGGTGGATCAGCCCCGCGTACCTGACGCCAGGGACGTGGCGCGATTCAGTGAACATGCCTTTGATGTCCCAAATCGACTTTTGCGCCAGTGGAAAATGTTCAGTCAAAAACCCGCCGCCATTCTTTTTGCTGAAGAAGCCGTTGAAGCCCCACAGGCTGTCTTCCTTGGCGCCGATATCGAGCAGCTCCACCACCAACAAATCGCCGGGCTGCGCGCCTTTCACGCCGACCGGGCCTGACAAATAGTGAACGGTGGTGAGGTCGATGTCGCGCACGTCGTCGGCGCTGTCGTTGTTTTTGATGAAGCCGCCGGTCCAGTCGAACGTCTCCAAAATGAAGTCGTCACCGGGCTTGACCCAACACGCCATCGGGATGTCGGGATGCCAACGGTTGTGGATGTTTTCGTTTTCTAAGGGGGATTGGGTGAGGTCAACTTTGATGAGTGTTTCAGCCATGGGAATCTCCTGGTGAGTGAAGGTGAAGGGTTGGATCGCCAGCCGTTTGCTGAGGCCCGCGCAGGACTTCGATACCTCAGCCCGAACGGGTTTGTGTTTGTGTTCCGCGTTAAGTAAAAAGCATCTGGATTGCCTTCGAAAAAATCAAACGGACAAGTACTGCTTGATGCGGCCCACATCGGTGTCGGCGCGTGAGGTCTCGTGCACCAAGCGACCGCCTTCGATCACGAACAAGCGGTCGGCCACGTCCATGGCAAAACTCAGCACCTGTTCGCTGACGACGATGGTGATTTCGCGCAGCTTGCGAATCTCGTTCAGCGCCTTGGCAATGTCTTTGATGATGGAAGGCTGTATGCCTTCGGTGGGCTCATCGAGCAACAACACTTTGGGCTCGGTGACCAGTGCGCGCGCAATGGCCAGCTGCTGTTGTTGACCGCCCGACAAGTTGCCGCCCTTGCGCCGCTTCATGTCAAACAGCACAGGGAACAGCGCGTAGATTTCTTCGGGAATCTGGCGCGTCTTAGAGTTCTCCAACCCGGTTTGGATGTTCTCTTCCACCGTGAGCGTGGGGAAAATCATGCGGCCTTGGGGTACGTAGGCAATACCTTTGCGCACCCGCAAAAAACTCTCGTCGTGGCTGACCTCGTTGCCCGACACGGTGATGCTGCCGCTCTTGACTGGCATCACGCCCATCAGGCTTTTGAACAGCGTGGTTTTGCCCATGCCGTTGCGGCCCATGATGGCGATGGTCTCGTTCTTGTGGCCCTCGAAAGAGATGCCGTGCAGCGCCTCGCTTTGACCGTAGGCAACAAACAGATCGGTGATTTTCAGCATGGCGCGCTCCTGCAGCTCGGCTCAGTGACCAAGGTAAACATCGATCACTTTCGGGTCGGCCTGCACCTTGTCCATGGGCCCTTCAGCCAGGATTTTTCCCTGGTGCATCACTGTCACTTTGTGGGCAATGCGCTTCACGAAGTCCATGTCGTGTTCGATCACGATCACCGCGCGGTTTTTACAAATGCGTTGCAGCAAATCGGCCGTGAGCTCGCGCTCGCGTGCGCTCATGCCTGCGATGGGCTCGTCAAGCAACAGCAGCTCGGGCTCTTGCATCAGCAACATGCCTATCTCCAACCACTGCTTCTGGCCGTGGCTGAGCAACCCCGCTTCCAAGTCCAAGCGGTCAGACAAGAAAATGTCCTCCGCCACCACTTGCACACGGGCTTTGACTTCGTCGGTGCACTTGAACGCCAACGATCCCATCACCGAGCGGCCTTTGGGGTACGAGACCTCCAGGTTTTGAAAAACGCTGAGGTTTTCGTAGATGGACGGCGTTTGAAATTTGCGCCCTATGCCCAAACGCACGCGCTTGAACTCGGCCATTTTGGTGAGCTCAATGTTCTTGAATTTGATGCTGCCTGAACCGGCCTTGGTCTTGCCGCAAATCAAATCGAGCAGGGTGGTTTTGCCAGCGCCGTTCGGGCCAATGATGACGCGCAGCTCGTTCCTGTCGATGTACAAAGTCAGTTTGTCTATGGCTTTGAAACCGTCGAACGAAACCGTCAAATCTTCGATGGCCAATGCGAAATCCGTATTGCTCATTGGAGCCCCAAAGTAGCTTTAGTCCCAGAAGCAGCTTCGACCGGAGCTTGGGTCGGCCCGGCGGGAGGCCGCGGCTTGATGTAGAGCCCACTTCGCGTGGCTCGCTCACTGCGCCACTTGTTCCATCTCGGCGTGACTTGGCTTTCCCACAGGCCCGCCAAGCCCATAGGGAAGGCCATGGTCACGCCGATGAAAAGCGCAGCCATCAAGAACAGCCACAGGTCAGGGAAGCTCTCAGAGAAAAACGTTTTGCCCGCATTGACCAGCAGTGCGCCGTACACCGCACCGACCAAGCTCATGCGCCCGCCCACCGCCGCAAAAATCACCATCTCCACCGACGGCACGATGCCCACAAAACTCGGCGACATGAAGCCCACTTGCAACGAGAACATTGCCCCACCAATGCCCGCCAGCGCGGCGGCCAGGCAGAACACAAACACGCGGAAGTTGGCCACGTCGTAGCCTGAAAAACGCACGCGGTCTTCTTTGTCACGCATGGCCAAAAGCAAGGTACCTGCTTTGCTGACTTGTATGAAGCGGCACAACAAAATGCTCAGCACCAACAAGAGCACGCACACGTAATACAAAACATATTTGGCGTGGTCGGTGCGGGTGTCCCAGCCGAGCACCGTCTTCAGATCGGTCATGCCGTTGACACCGCCGGTGTAGCCCTGCTGACCAATGATGAGCACCGTGACGATGAGTGCCACGGCCTGCGTGATGATGGCGAAGTACACACCGCCCACACGGCGCTTGAACATTGCAAAGCTGACGATCCACGCCAACAAGGTGGGAACGGCCACAACGGCAATCAAGGTGAACGGCAGCGACTTGAACGGCACCCACAGCGCGGGCAGGGCAGTGAGTTGGTTCCAGTCCATGAAGTCTGGGATGCCCGGCGTCGATTGAATTTTGGTGCTGATGGGGTCAGACGCTTCCAGCTTCAAAAACATGGCCATGGCGTATCCGCCCAAACCAAAGAACACGCCTTGGCCCAAGCTCAGCACACCGCCGTAACCCCACAACATGACCAAGCCCACGGCCACAAAAGCGTAGGTCAGGTACTTGCCCACGAGGTTGAGCCGAAAGATGTCGAGCGACAGTGGCAACACCACGGTGAGCAACAGCGTCAGCACCAACAGGCTGGCCAGTTGGTAGCGTTTGATGAAGTCAAACAAGGCGGTCATGGTGTGGTGCTCAATGTGAAAGGCGAAGCAAGTTCAGCAAAGTCGTTTGATTGCATGACGCGCCAGCGCTTTGTCAGCGCCGCACCTTGCTGGCGAACAGGCCTTGCGGGCGAATCATCAAAATCAACACGATGAGCGACAGCGTGAGCACTTTGGCCATGGAGCCTGTCAAGAAAAATTCGCTGATCGACTGGGTCTGCGCAATGCCGAAGGCTGACACGACGGTGCCCAACAAACTGGCCGCGCCGCCGAAGGTCACCACCAAGAATGAGTCGACGATGTAGAGCTGGCCTGACGTGGGGCCGGTCGAGCCGATGGTGGTGAACGCCGCCCCCGCCATGCCTGCAATGCCGCAGCCGATGGCGAAAGTGAGGCGGTCGGTTTTTTTGGTGTCGATGCCGGTGGCGTTGGCCATGGCGCGGTTGCTCACCGTGGCGCGCACTCGCAGGCCCCAGCGGCTTTTGCTCAGGGCCAGCAACACACCCAAGGTCACCACCGTGGTCAGGCCCAAAACAAACATGCCGTTGATCGGTATGTCCAAACCGGGTGAGGGTGCCCACGATCCCAACAACCAGTTCGGCAAGGTGGGGCTCACCTCTTTGGGGCCGATGAAGGTGCGAAACATTTGCTGCATTGCCAGGCTGATGCCCCAGGTGGCCAACAGCGTGTCGAGCGGGCGTTTGTAGAGGTGCCGTATCAAACCCCACTCCACCATCCAGCCCAATGCGAAGGCAAACGCAAAGGCCAAAAGCACCGCCAGCGGAAAGTAGTAGGGCAGCATTTGCGGCATGTGATTGCTGGCCAGCTGGGAGCCCAGGTAAATCGTGTACGCGCCTACCGTCATGAACTCGCCGTGCGCCATGTTGATGACGCCCATTTGCCCAAAAATGATGGCCAAACCCAAGCCCATCAACAACAGCACAGCAAACAAACTGAGGCCCGCAAAGCCTTGCATCAGGCCGATGTTGAACATTTCAGAAAAATTCATGCGGGCACCTCGAACAGACCACGGATGCGAGCCGACGTGCGTTGCGCAGAGCGCGCACGTCGGCAACCCTCAACGACCTGAGGTCATTGGTATCCCTTGGGGAATGGGTCGGGTTTGATGAGCTCCGGCGATTCCGCGACCACTTTGAACGTGCCGTCGGGGTTGCCCTTGGCAATGCGCGACTTGCTCCACAGGTGGTGGTTTGGATCCAACCTGACATAACCCTCGGGAGCCGTTTTGAGTTCTATCTTTCCGGTCCTTGAGGCGGCCACCACCTTGTCAACGTCAAAGCTGCCTGCCATCTCTACTGCTGCCTTCCACAACCACGGCCCCAGGTAGCCCGCCTGCGTCACGTCGCCGATTACCGCGTCTTTGCCGTACTTGGCTTTGAAGGCGGCAACGAACTTTTTGTTGTTTTCGTTGTCCAGCGACTGGAAGTACTTCATCGACGAATAAAAGCCCGCGAAGTTTTCGCCGCCCACGCCTGTCATTTCGTCTTCAGTCACCGCCAGCGTCAGCAGCAGTTGCTTGTCGCCAGTGATGCCTGCGGCTTTCAGTGCCTTGTAGAACGCCACATTGCTGCCGCCCACCACCGCCGTGAAGATGCAGTCGGGTTTGGCCAGCTTGATCTTGTTCATCAGGCTGCCAAAGTTGGTGCTGCCCAGCGGGTAGTACTCCTCGCCGACGATCTTGCCCTTTTGGAAGTTCTCGACGTGTTTGCGCGCAATCTTCATCGAGGTGCGCGGCCAGATGTAGTCGGACCCAATCAAGAAAAACGTTTTCGCCTTCTTGTCTTTCTGTGCCCAGTCCAAGCCGTAAAGAATTTGCTGTGTGGCCTCTTGGCCCGTGTAAATCACGTTCTTGCTTTGCTCCAGACCTTCGTAGAACGTCGGGTAGTACAGCAAACCGTTTTCTTTCTCGAACACCGGCAGCACGGCCTTGCGCGAGGCGCTGGTCCAGCAGCCAAACACCGCTGCCACTTTGTCGTTGATGAGCAGCTTTTTCGACTTCTCGGCGAAGGTGGGCCAATCAGACGCACCGTCTTCTTTGATCACTTTTATCTTGCGACCCAAGATGCCGCCCATGGCGTTGATCTGATCGATCGCCAACTGCTCTGCCTGGATAGAGCCCGTTTCAGAAATCGCCATGGTGCCGGTGCTGGAATGCAACTGACCCACCGTGACTTCGGTGTCGGTAATGGCCAGCTTGGTGGTGTTGACTGCGGCGGTGGGCTGACCAAAACTAAGGCCCGCCATGCCGAACATCGGCAGCGCAGCAGCCCCCTGAATCAGGCGGCGGCGGTTAGCGTCAGGTGTGGCTTGCAGACTAAGTTTGGCAAGAGGGTCGGATTTGCGTGCGGTCATGACGGGTTCTCCAAGCGACGGGGTTGACTAACAAAAAGACTGGGGAGGATGGTGCGAGTCAGACCGCGCAGCGCGAATACGTCAATCAACGTAGTCCCAAATTAAGCCGCTGTCGTCACACTGCACCTCGGTGGTGCGGCTCAACCGCCCGGGTGAGGTGCGCTTGGATCATTTCTTGCTGCACCGGTGGTGGCCACTCACAACGCGCAGGAGCACGACCCCGATGCCTACCCCAGCGGCCACCCAAGCCGCAACACAAACTTCGAGCTCAACCGCAGCCCCAACCGCGACCCCAACTGCGACCCCAACTGCGACAAGCACGGCCACCCAGCCGCAAAAGATTTTTCGCATCCGCCGCGACTACAACTCTTGGGTGGCCAACGAGTCGATGGAGGACTACGCGCTGCGCTTCACGCCCCGCAGCTTCCGCCAGTGGAGCGAGTTTCGGGTGGCCAACACGGCCTTCGGGGCCACGTCTTTCCTGGCGCTGGAAGCCATCGGCGGTGCCATTGCACTGAGCTACGGTTTCACCAATGCGATGTGGGCCATCTTGGTGGTCAGCGTCATCACCTTCCTCACCGGCTTGCCCATCAGTTATTACGCCGCCAAGTACGGCGTGGACATGGACCTGCTCACGCGCGGCGCCGGTTTTGGCTATCTGGGCTCCACCGTCACGTCGCTGGTGTACGCCAGTTTCACCTTCATTTTTTTCGCTCTAGAGGCTGCCATCTTGGCCTTGGCTTTGCAGATGTACTTCGACTGGCCCATCGCCGTGTGCTACCTCGTTGCCTCGTTGGTGGTGGTGCCGTTGGTGATGCACGGCATCACCTTGATACAGCGCCTGCAATGGTGGACGCAGCCGGTTTGGATGGTGTTGTTCACGTTGCCGTACATCGCAGTGCTCATCAAAAAGCCCGACGCCTATCGCGACTTCACCAGTTTGATCGGCGGTGTGTCCAACGGCAGCGGCTTCGACGTGGTCATGTTTGGTGCAGCCGCCACGGTGGCGTTTTCATTGGTGGTGCAAATTGGCGAGCAGGTCGACTACCTGCGGTTTTTGCCTGAAAAAACCGCCGCCAATCGGCGTCGCTGGTGGGCGGCGGTGATCGTCGCTGGGCCGGGTTGGATCGTGCCGGGCGCACTCAAGATGTGCGGCGGTGCCTTCTTGGCCTTCCTTGCTTTGCAGCATGAAATCCCGGTCAGCAAAGCGCTGGAGCCTACGCAGATGTACTTGGCAGGCTTCAGCTATGTGTTCACCTCACCGTCTTGGATTTTGGGCATCACGGTGTTGTTTGTGGTGGTGTGCCAAATCAAAATCAACATGACCAATGCCTACGCCGGTTCGTTGGCGTGGTCGAATTTTTTTGCGCGCCTCACCCACAGCCATCCGGGGCGCGTGGTGTGGTTGGTGTTCAACGTCCTCATTGCGGTGTTGCTCATGACGCTGGGCGTGTTTCAGGCGTTGGAAGGCGTGCTGGGGCTGTACAGCAACATTGCCATCGCGTGGGTCGGCGCGCTGGTGGCCGACTTGATCATCAACAAGCCGCTGGGCTGGAGCCCGCCGCACATTGAATTCAAGCGCGCGCATTTGTACGACATCAACCCCGTGGGCTTGGGTGCCATGGGAGTGGCAGCGGTGTTGGGCATGGCCACTTTCACTGGTGCGTTCGGCAGTGATGCCGCCGCCTTCGCGCCCTTCATTGCGCTGACCACCGCCATGCTGGTGTCGCCGCTGTTGGCTTGGTGGTCGCGCGGTCGCTACTACCAAGCGCGGCCGAACTTGGCACCCTGGAAACCCGGCGAAGCGGTGCGCTGCTCGGTGTGCGACAACGCCTTTGAGTCGGAAGACATGGCCCAGTGCCCTGCTTACGACGCGCCCATTTGTTCGCTGTGCTGCACGCTGGAATCGCGCTGCCATGATCGCTGCAAAACCGGCTCGCGTGCGGCCGAGCAAGTCGGCGCAGCGCTCACTTTCGTGCTGCCCGCAGCGCTGTCGTCGCGGGTGAATTTTCGCGTGGGCCACTACCTGGTGGTGACGGTGTCGTTGGTGTGCCTCATTGGCGTGGTGATGGGCGTGGTTTACAACCAGCAATTGCTGCTGGGTCTGCCGCAACAAGCCGAATTGCGCACGCCGTTTTTGCGCTTGTTTGCACTGCTGTCTTTGATGGCGGCGGTGAGCGCTTGGTGGGTGGTGTTGGGCAGCGAAAGCCGCCACATGGCGCAAGACGAATCGAACCGCCAAAATCAATTGCTGGTGCGTGAAATTGAAGCGCACAGCCGCACCGATGCGGCCTTGCAGCTTGCCAAAACCGTGGCCGAATCAGCAAACCTGGCCAAGACCCGCTACGTGGCAGGCATGACGCACGAGCTGCGCACACCGCTGAACAGCATCCTCGGCTACGCTCAAATTCTGTTGAAAGATGAGCACCTGAAGCCCGCGCAGCGCGCCAGCGTCAGCACCATTCACCACAGCGGCGAACACCTGCACGGTCTGATCGACGGCCTGCTCGATTTGGCCCGCATCGAAGCCGGACGGCTGCGCCTAGACCCAGCGCCGCTGCCTGTGCACGCCTTCCTGGACGATGTGGTGCGCATGGTCGCGCCGCAAGCGGAAGGCAAGGGGTTGGTCTTCAGTTTGCGCACCAGCGGCCCCGTGCCCGCGTATGTGAGCGCCGATGCCAAACGGCTGCGCCAAATATTGATCAACCTGCTCAGCAACGCCGTGCGCTTCACCGACAGCGGCAGCGTCACGCTGCACCTGGACTGCCGCCGAGAGGTCATGCGTTTGGAAGTGATTGACACCGGCATCGGCATTGCGCCGCAAGACCAAGAGCGCATCTTTTTGCCCTTCGAGCGCGCCGCAGCGGGACGCCGCACTGGCGACGCCGGCACCGGCTTGGGCCTGACCATCACCCACCTTCTCACCGAGCTGATGGGCGGCGAGCTGAACGTGCAGACCCAACCCGGCGAAGGCAGCACCTTCACCGTGCGCCTGTATTTGCGCGAAATTGCGGCACCTGTTTTTGGCACCGACCTCGGCTCGGGCAGTGGCCCACAGTCGCCTCGCCACCATCGCCCAGTCACCGGATACCTGGGGCCGCGCTTGACTTTGCTGGTGGTAGACGACCAGCCTTTGCAACGCCAGATGTTGGCCGGCATGTTGATGCCCTTGGGTTTTCACATCCGCGAGGCGGCCAGCGGCCACGAGTGCGTTGACAGCGTGCTGCAACTGACCCCAGACGCCGTGTTGATGGACGTGGCCATGGACGACCTGAACGGCTGGCAAACCGCCCGCGCCCTGCGCGATGCGGGCTTCGCTGCGCTGCCCATCATCATGGTGTCAGCCAGCACGTTTGAAAACCAAGCTGAACACTTGGCTCTGGCACAGGTGCAGGGCTTTGTGGACAAGCCGGTGGTCGAGTCGGTGCTGCTGGACATGCTGCAACGCCATTTGAATGTGTCTTGGTCAACCGAGTTGCAGGCGCTGCCAGCCTGGAGCGCGCCGCTGAGCGCGCCCTGCGAGGCTGGCGGTCAACTGCCGCTGGAGGTAGCGCAGGCACTCATCCGCTTGGCCAGCTTGGGACACATGCAAGGCCTGCGCGCTGCGCTTGATGCGGCCGTGAGCAGCCACCCGGAGTGCGAGCACGAGGGCCGTGAACTGCATGCGCTGTTGGCACGCTTTGATCTGGACTCGTTCACTGCGAGACTGCGCGGATCGGTATCCAACCATTCCTTAGAAGGCCGCCTGTGAATGTGTCTGGCAACCCTGACAACTTCTGCGCCGTGTTGACTGACACCCGCGCTGACACCCGCGCCGACACCGGCACCGACACCCCTGCCGTCACCCGCCCCGCCACCGTCGTGATGGTGGTGGACGATGCACCGCAGTCACTCGGCCTGGTGTGCCAAAGCTTAGAAGAAGACGGCTACACCGTGGTGATTGCGCGCGACGGTGAATCTGCGCTGGCACGGCTGCAACTCGTCACGCCCGATGTGATCTTGCTTGACGCGTTGATGCCCGGCTTGTCGGGCTTTGAGACCTGCCGCCGCATCAAGCAAGATCCCGCGCTGTCGCACATTCCGGTGATCTTCATGACCGGTTTGTCAGACACCGTTCACATCGTTGAAGCCTTCGAGGCAGGCGGCGTGGACTACGTTGTCAAACCCGTGCGTGCCGCCGAAGTGCTGGTGCGCTTGTCCACCCACTTGCGCAATGCGCGCGCCGTGCGTTTGGCCCGCGAGGCGGTAGACGTGGGCGGTCACGGCGTGCTGCTGATTGACGCGCAAGGCCGCATTGGTTGGCGCTCACCGCAAGCCGAAGCCTGGTTGCACGAGTTTTTTCCGAACGAAGGCGGTCAATTGCCGCAGGCTTGGCAACGCTGGTTGATGGACGCCGAAGTTGCTGCGGTTGCTTTTGCCGTTTCGGTTGATGTTCTTGTGGTTGCGGCCAACGCATCGAACCCAGCGCCCATTACCGACGCCGCCCAGGTTCCAACCACAAGCCGCGCCCTGCGCGTGCGCCACCTCGGCACCGTGGGCTTGGGCGAACGCATGTTGCTGCTGCAACTGCACAGTCAGCGTCAAAGCGACCGAAACAACGGCGCCAATGCGGCGGCCAGCAGCCGCGTCACCGAAGCCCAACTCACCCCGCGCGAAACCGAAGTGCTGTCGTGGGTTGCCAAGGGCAAAACCAACCGGGACGTGGCCGACATCTTGGGCATGAGCCCGCGCACAGTCAACAAACACTTGGAGCACGTGTTTGAAAAGCTGGGGGTCGAGACGCGCGCGGCGGCCACGGCGCTGGCGAGTCGGGAAATGCGTTGAGGTCGTAGCGCAGGCCGATCAGATCGGGGCAAGCGACACAACAAGCTTGGTGTGCAACTTCGTTGACGACTTCGGTGCGAGGCTGGGGGCCCGCAATCGCAACCGCAACTGCAACCGCAACCGCAACCGCAATCGCAATCGCAATCGCACCTCCGCCGAATTGAGGCGCTTACTTCGCTGGGGCTGCCGTGGTCTTCGTGGGCGCAGGCTGTTGCTGCTTGGCCTCGCGCTTCAGCGCTTTGGCGCGTTTTTGTTTTTCACGGCGAACACCGCGGTCTTTGTCTGCGCTCATGTCGATCTCTCGTGTGGGTCTGAATAGCCAGGTTGTGAATACAGGCGCGCGGCGAAAGGCCAGCGAGCGGGCGAGGGCGAATGCTAACTGCTCAGGAATTTCCACCTCGCTACACTCACCCCAGCGCTGATTTGTTCCGGCTTGCGGGCGCTTTATAAATACTGCTAAAGAGACGTGGACTGACAACCCGGCCTCTGCAAATCGACGAGCCGGGTTTTTTGTTGGTGTCCACCATGAAATCTATCGGTCCAGTTCAAGCGCTGTCCATGCACTTCACCGAGCCGCTGCCACTGCGCAGCGGCAAGCTGCTGCATGAGTACACGCTCACGTATGAAACCTACGGCACGCTCAACGCCGATCGCAGCAATGCGGTGTTGGTCTGCCATGCGTTGAACGCCAGCCACCACGTGGCCGGCACTTACGAAGGCCAAGCCAAAAGCGAAGGCTGGTGGGACAACCTCATTGGGCCCGGCAAGCCGCTGGACACTGACCAATTCTTCGTCATCGGCGTCAACAATTTGGGCTCGTGTTTTGGCTCGACCGGGCCAATGCAAACCGACGCCTCAACAGGCGCGGCTTACGGCGCTGACTTTCCTGTGGTCACGGTGGAAGACTGGGTCGATTCGCAAGCCCGCCTGCTCGACCGCTTGGGCATCAATCAGTTGGCCGCTGTGTTGGGTGGCAGTTTGGGCGGCATGCAGGCGCTGAGTTGGTCGCTGCAATACCCCACGCGCTTGCGGCACTGCGTGGCGGTGGCCACCGCCCCGAATTTGTCGGCGCAGAACATTGCCTTTAACAAAGTGGCGCGCCGCGCCATCGTGACCGATCCTGACTTTCACGGCGGCCACTTTTATGCGCAGGGCGTGTTGCCGCGACGCGGCTTGCGCGTGGCGCGAATGATTGGCCACATCACCTACCTGAGCGACGACGCGATGGAGGCCAAATTTGGCCGCGACATGAAAGCCGCTGAGCCCGCCTACAGCACGCAAGACGTTGAGTTTGAGATTGAGAGCTACCTGCGTCATCAAGGCGACAAGTTCAGCGATTACTTCGATGCCAATACTTATTTGCTGATCACCCGTGCGCTCGATTACTTTGACCCGGCGCGCCATTTCGGCGGCGACCTGAGCGCCACCTTCGCGCGCGCCGTCTGCAAATTTCAGCTGGTGAGCTTCAGCACCGATTGGCGTTTTTCACCCGAGCGCAGCCGCGAAATCGTCAAAGCGCTGCTCGACAACAAGCTCGACGTGAGCTACGCCGAAATTGACGCGCCGCACGGCCACGACGCCTTTTTGTTGGACGACGCGCGCTACCACGGCGTGCTGCGCGCTTGCTTCGACAACATCGCACGGGAGCTTGCCCATACGAGCGCGCAGGTCGGCCGTTTAGCCACGTCCACTGCGGCTGGCTCAAGCAGCCGAGACATCGAGCTGATCGCGCAAATGGTGCCCACAGGTTCACGCGTGCTCGACTTGGGCTGCGGCAACGGCGAGCTGTTGGCCCACTTGCGCCAACACCGACTATGCACAGGCTACGGCGTGGAATTGAATGACGCCAACCTGCTGACCTGCGTGAAGCGCGGAGTCAATGTGATTCAACTCAATCTCGAAGACGGCCTGGCCACTTTCGCCGACCAAAGCTTCGATGTGGTGTTGCAGCTTGACACCATGCAGCACCTGCGCAACACCGAACGCATGCTGACCGAGACCGCGCGCGTAGGTCGCACCGGCATCGTCAGCTTTCCCAATTTTGCGCACTGGCCCAACCGGCTGAGCGTCGTGCGCGGGCGCATGCCAGTCACCAAAGCGCTGCCGTATGAGTGGTACGACACGCCCAATTTGCGCGTCGGCACCTTCGCCGATTTCGAGCAACTGGCGCGCAAACTGAGTCTGAAAGTTTTGGACGCTTACGGCATTCAAAACGGCGCGCCCATACGCAACTGGCCGAATCTGCGAGCCAGTGTGGCGGTGTTCAGTTTTGAGCGACGCGGTTCGCAGGGCCGCCTGGGCAAGCGCTAACAAAACCCGGCGTCGCGTCAGCGGCCCGTTTTAGCTCCCCAATCTGCACTGCAACGGCTTGCGGCGCCACGCGCTAAAACGCCCTGTTGGCGTATCCTCGCCACCCTTCCATGCACACAAAGGCCAGACCATGAACTACCACTCACCACTCCGCCGCGCGCTCATTGCTGCCGCCAGCGGCGTCATGCTGTTCAGTGGCGTGGCCACTGCCCTCGCGGCTGCGCCACAAGCCAAATTTCCGGCACCGGGCTTCTTTCGCATGATGCTGGGCAATTTTGAGATCACCGCGTTGTCTGACGGCACGGTCGATTTGCCGGTCGACAAAATTCTGACCAACACCACGCCGGGCAAGGTCGATCAAGCCTTGAGCAAGGTATTTTTAAAAGCGCCGCTGGAGACATCGGTGAACGGCTACCTCATTAACACCGGTACAAAACTGGTGCTGGTGGACACCGGTGCCGCCAGCTTGTTTGGCCCCACTTTGGGCAAGTTGGTGAACAATTTGAAAGCGGCTGGCTACTCGCCCGATCAGGTTGACGCTGTGGTGATCACCCACATGCACCCCGACCATGTGGGCGGTTTGGTGAGCGACGGCAAATTGGTGTTTGCCAATGCCACTGTGCACGCCGACCAGCATGACGCTGACTTCTGGCTCAGCCAAGCCAACCTCGACAAAGCGCCCAAGGAATCAAAAGGTTTTTTCCAAGGCGCGATGGCGTCGTTGAAGCCTTATGTGGACGCGGGCAAGTTCAAACCCTTCAACGGCAACACCGATTTGGTGCCCGGCATCAAGGCAATGGCCAGCCCGGGTCACACGCCCGGCCACAGCACTTACGTGGTCGAAAGCGAAGGCCAAAAGCTGGTGCTGTGGGGCGATTTGATGCACGTTGCCGCGATTCAGTTTGCCGACCCAGGCGTGACGATTCAGTTCGATACCGACAGCAAAGCTGCCGCGCTGCAACGTCAACGCGCCTACGCCGATGCGGCCAAAGCGGGCTACTGGGTGGCGGCGGCGCATTTGGCCTTTCCGGGCATTGGGCACCTGCGCAAAGAGGGCCGAGGCTATGTGTTTGTGCCGGTCAATTACAGCGTGGTGCGCTGACGCTGGCGCGGTGACGTGAAGTGAGGCGCGGTGATACGCGGTGACTTGGGATGCAGAAATTTCGAGTGGCGGCTGTCGCTTGCACGCGTCACTTGGCGGCGTGGCCAAACAAGCGTGTTGGAAAATAAGGGTTGTGTTGGCGGCAAGGCAAGAATCGCGATCAAGTCAGGCGCGAACCTTGCATAAACAAATCGTCGCAACTGGTCACATCAAAAACTACAGGAGTTTCTTCATGTCCGTCTCATTCTCAAAATCAATCAAGCTGGTCGCCCTGAGCTCTGCCGTAGCCACAGCGGGTTTGGGCTTTTCCGCCGCCGCGTCGGCGCAGTCCAACGCCACTCTTTACGGTTTGATCGACATGTCGGTGGGTCAATTTCAAACCTCAGGCGCGCCCAAGGTGTGGAAGGCCGAGAGCGGCAACATGAGCACCAGCTACCTCGGCTTCAAAGGCACCGAAGACCTCGGCGGCGGCTTGAAAGCCAAGTTCGCGTTTGAACATTTCCTGCGCGCTGATGCGGGCGGCGCAGGTCGCTTCAACGGCGATGCGTTCTGGGCCCGCAGTGCCTACGTCGGCCTGCAAGGCGAATTTGGCTCCACCGTGATCGGCCGCAACACCACGCCGCTGTTTGTGTCGACGCTGATATTCAATGCCTTCGGTGATTCATTCGGCTTCGCGCCCAGCATTCGCCATTACTTCCTGGGTGCCATCGCAGGCGACACCGCATGGAACAACTCCATCGCCTATTCCAGCCCCAACTTCAGCGGTGCCAGCGTCAATGTGTTGGCCAACCTGGGTGAAGGTGCAGCCGGTGCCACGGGCAAAAACCTCGGTGCCAACGTTTTGTACTTCTCCGGCCCGTTTGCTGGCACCTTGGCATGGCAGCAGGTCAAGAACGGCGTGTTCCCAATTCCTTCGGGTTTCACAGCACAAGACACCCTGCAAGCGGGTGTGTCGTATGACCTGGGCGTGGCCAAGCTGTTCGGTCAACTCGGCAATGTGAAGACCAAGGCCACCGCCACAGTGAAGACCAGCCTGTACCAGTTTGGTGCTTCGGCGCCTGTGGCGGGCGGTGTGGTGCTGGCGTCTTACGGCAATGCCAAACGCGAAGTCGGCAATACCAGCAGCACCAACAAAACACTGAGCTTGGGCTACGACTACAACCTGTCTAAAAACACCGATGTGTACGGCGTGTTCATGAACGACAAGGTCACCGGCTTGTCGTCAGGCACCACGCTGGCGGCCGGTATTCGCATGCGCTTCTAAGCGACCGATCGAGCTGCCGATTGAGCGGCCGGCTCGTCGCGCTGAACGGCACCTCACGGTGCCGTTTTTTATGGCGACGTGGGAACATGCGGGCATGAAGATTTCAACCCTGGCCCGCCTGCCTGAAACGGGCTCGCCCGACCTCTTGTTTTTGTTGTTTCACGCAGCAGGCGGCAGCGCAAAAGACATGAGCGCGCTGGCCCTGCGGTTGACCGCGGCCTACCCTCAAAGCGCAGTTCTGTGCGTGGACGCGCCCTTGCAGTCTGAGCTTGATGCCGAGCAAAGAACTTGGTTTTGGGCCAACACTGATGACGCGCCAAACAGCGCTGCACGCGTCGCTGAAGCC
This sequence comes from Burkholderiales bacterium, assembly GCA_025358485.1. Classification (GTDB taxonomy): domain Bacteria; phylum Pseudomonadota; class Gammaproteobacteria; order Burkholderiales; family Burkholderiaceae_C; genus JANYJJ01. Next base: position 30,681 of record JANYJJ010000104.1, read on the forward strand.
ATGCCTGAATTCATCGCCGTCGTGCGCGCCCTGCAGCAGCGTTTCGGGGTGAGTTGGCAGCGCACCGCTTTGTTCGGATTTGCTCAGGGCGCGGTGATGGCTTTGGAAGCGGTGCAGGCAGAGCCGGAATTGGCCGGTCGCGTTTTGGCATTTGCCGGACGCCACGCTCAGCCGCCTGCGCATGCGCCGATTGACACCACCATTCACTTCTTTCACGGCTTGCAGGACAGCGTTGCGCCCCACGGCCCGGCAGTCGATTCAGCTCGGCGACTGGTGGCGCTGGGCGGCGACGTGACGGCCGATGTGCTGCCGGGAATTGGCCACGAACTGCACCCTGAGTTGATCGACAAAGCGATCAGTCAGTTGCGTACTTTCTTGCCCAAGAAAGTGTGGCGCGAAGCCATAGAGCAAGCGCCGTTGATTTCGCGAGTGGCGTCCAGCGACGAGCTCGGGTCTGGCTGAGTCAAACCGCTGCGTGAGTGGCCGCGTTGGCGGCTTGCGGCGATGCCTTGCTTGCCAACGAAGCGGTGACTTCTTTGCGAAACCGGTTCAGCTCTTGAACGCTGGCAAAGCTGCGCTCCATGAGCAAGCTCATGTTGTGCAAGATGCGCTCAACCACCTTGGTTTCCCACACTGCGTCGAACTGAATTTGTTTGTCCAGCCACTGCTCTAGCCAGGCCGGGTCGGGCAGGCGGCTTTGGATGGTGTCGCGCGGAAACAAACTGGCGTTCACATGCAGGTTGGTGGGGTGCAGGGCCTGCGCCGTGCGTCGCGCGCTCGCCATCAACACGCCGACTTTCGCGAAAGCGGCGCGTGCTTCGTCGCCAAACTTTTGCATGGCGCGTTTCATGTAGCGCAAGTAAGCGCCGCCGTGACGCGCTTCGTCGCGCGCCAGGGTTTCGTAGATGGCTTGAATGACGGGCTCGCTGTGCCATTCAGCGGCGCGGCGGTACCAGTGGTTCAGGCGTATCTCGCCGCAAAAATGCATCATCAAAGTCTCCAGCGCCGGGGCCGGGTCAAACTCAAAACGCACGGCGTGCAGCTCTTCTTCGGTGGGCACCAACTCGGGCCGAAAGCGGCGCAGGTATTCCATCAACACCAGCGAGTGCTTTTGTTCCTCGAAGAACCACACGCTCATGAAGGCGCTGAAGTCGCTGTCGTCGCGGTTGTCACGCAAAAACATCTCAGTCGCGGGAAGTGCGGCCCATTCGGTGATGGCATTCATCTTGATGGTTTGCGCTTGCTCGTCGCTCAGCAAGCTGGCGTCGAAGCGCTCCCACGGAATGTCTTTGTCCATGCTCCAGCGCACGGCTTCGAGCTGTTTGAAAAGTTCTGGGTAAAGCATGGTGAGTGCCTTTCAAGTGCCAATTTATTCTAGACGTGGGCTTGTGACAGCCGTGACGGTGGGGCAATCGACGTGGCGTGCGCCGACAAGCGTCAAAGCTCGTCCAGTGTTTCCAGTACGCGCTGCGCATCGTCTCGGATGCGCTGTCGTTGTTCGGGCGTCATGCGGGTGATGTTTTTGGCCATCAAGCCGGTGCGCGGATTGGCGGCCAGCGCGGCTTCGTGCTTGTCGAGGAAGTTCCAGTACAGCGTGGTGTAGGGGCACAGCGGCTTGCTTTTGCTGAGCGCCGTTTTGGCGTCGGGCGCGTAACGGCAGCCGCCGCAGTGATTGCTCATGCGCTGGATGTAAGCGCCGGAAGCCACGTAAGGTTTGCTGGTGAAACGTCCGCCGTCGGCGTACAGCGCCATGCCCATGACGTTGGGCAGCTCGACCCATTCCACCGCGTCAACGTACACGGCCAAATACCAATCGCTGACTTCACTCGGTTTGATTTCCGCCAGCAAACCGAACAAGCCGGTGACCATCAAACGCTGAATGTGATGGGCATAGCCGTGCTCCAAGGTTTGTTTGATGGCGTCACGCGCACAAGCCATGTGCGTTTGGCCCGTCCAAAACCATTTCGGCAAAGGCCGTTGGTGACCGAAGTGATTGGCCACAGCCATGCCCGGCATCTCCAGCCAATACACACCGCGTATGAACTCGCGCCAACCGAGCACTTGGCGAACAAAGCCTTCCACGGCTGCTATGGGTGCCTTGCCGGCGCGGTAGGCCGCTTCGGCGGCGGCAATCACTTCGCGCGGGTCGAGCAAATGCAAGTTCAAGCTGGTGGACAGCAACGAGTGCCAGCCAAACGGCGTGCCCTCCCACATGGCGTCTTGGTAGTCGCCAAAGTTGACCAGGCGCGCTTCGATGAAGCCGCTCAGCGCGACCAAGGCTTGCTCGCGCGTCACCGGCCAAGCAAATGACGTAAGCGAACCAGGGTGAGCAGGGAAGTGGCGTTGCACATCGGCCATCACCTCCTGCGTGACGGCGTCGGGTTCAAACTGCTCGTGCGGCGGAATGAGTCCCGGGCCAGCTTTGGGATAGCCCTTGCGGTTTTCGGCGTCGAAATTCCACTGCCCGCCTTCGGGTTCACCCGCTTTGCTGGCTGTGGGGTCGAGCAACACCGCATGCTTGCGGCGCATCTCGCGGTAGAAAAATTCCATGCGCAAGCTCGCGCCGTACTTGCTGGCCCAGCGCGCAAAGTCGGCGCGCGAAACCATGAAATGGCTGTCGTCAACAATCCGCAAACTCACCTGCGTTGAGGCGGCCGCGGCGGTGATGTCTTGCTGCAACTGCCAAGCGCCGGGCTCGGTCAGGTGCAAGGCAGCCGGTTTCAACGCGCGCAATTGCTCGGTCAAACGGCCCACCAAAGTGGGCTCGGCGCTGTCCTCTAGGTTGACGTACTGAACGCGCACACCGCGCTCCACCAGGGCGTCGCGGAAGTGGCGCATGGCCGACAAAAACAAGGCAATGCGCGCCTTGTGGCCCCACACCTTGGTCGCTTCGCCAGGCGCTTCGATCATCAACACCATGTCAAGTTGCGCATCAAAACTGCTGCCCGCACCGAAAAGGCAGGTGCTGTTCATGTCGAGCTGGTCACCCAAAATAAGAACAAGGCGACGCGGGGTTGTTTTTTGGGTCATAGATTCAAGACGAAGGTTTGGAGCCGGGTGCCTTGCGGCAGCGGTCAGAGCAATACTTCACAGCTTCCCAGTTTTTGGCCCAAGCCTTGCGCCAGGTCATGACTCGACCACACTGAACGCAGGTCTTGCTGGGCAGTGAGGCTTTGTTCCCTTTGAAGCCGGACGCGGCGGCGCTCAAGCGTGGGCTCCGTGACGCCAGCGCGCGATTTGGGGAGACGTGTCCAACAACACGCCAAGCGCAATGACGCCGTGCACTGACCGACGTTGAAGCGCGGGTCGTGCGAGGGGGTTTGTGTGTCCTGAGACAGGTACTTCGCACCTCCTAGGGTGAACGAGTCTTCTCCCATCAACAAAGCCAAGGAATGCGGTTCGTTGGCTCGCCGCACGAGTGTTCTTCGTGCACTTCGAGCTGTCCGCGCATCCAACTGTCGCCGACCAGCGTATCAAAGGGAGTGGGCGCATCCAGAGGAAACCTTGCAATCCCGAACGGAAATTGAGCTGTTGGAGGTGGCGGCGCAATTCGCCAATTTGGTTTGACCGAAGCAGTTTGATCGAACCACGGAGGTCTTCGGCCACGGTGCCTAGCCCATGCTTCCATTCATCGACAGTGTTGTGGCTGAGCTGCCCCAAATCTTCCACAGGCACGGGCATTGGGCGCTCTGGCCGGTGTGCGCCGTCCTTCAAACGCCCGACAGTCCGCAGTTTTCTATCTTGATCTACCGTGTGTGTGCGTTCATCAATGGAGTCACGCTTGGGTGTGGGAAAGCAACAGCGGCGTTCCCAAACGCGAAGTGTGTCTTTGCTCAAGCCGGTGTCGCGCTCGACAGCGGAAATCGATAAAGTCAGTGGCCTCACTGGCGGAGAACCATCGCAAAGCAATGCGGTTGATCCTTCATCGGCGGACAGATCAGTGCGTCCGTCAATGCGTTTATCAATGCGTCTATCAATCGGGTTTGAACAGGATATTTCATGATCATCAAGTTTAGAGCGGGCTCAAAAAATGCGCCCGCCGCCGCCTTATTGGCCATGGCGTGGGCACTCTCCAACGCGCCTGCAACGGCTGCCACAACCGGCTCGCCTGCCGCAGTCGCCACGGCCTCGTCGACCGCTTGCCCAACTTTGCTTCAGCGTGAAGTGGCCCGCCTGCAGGACGAAAAACCCCAAAGCCTGTGCCAGTACGCGGGCAAAGTGGTGGTGGTGGTCAACACCGCCAGCTTCTGTGGCTTCACGTCTCAATACAAAAGCTTGGAGGAGTTGCACAAACGCTACCGTGACCGCGGCTTGGTGGTGCTGGGCTTTCCATCGAACGACTTTGGAGCGCAGGAACCTGGCAGCAACAAAGACATCGCCGCCTTTTGCGAAAGCACCTTCGGTGTCAAATTTCCGATGTTCACCAAAACCCGCGTGGCGGCCAGCTCGGGCCTGGCGCTGAGCCCGCTTTACGCCGACTTGAAGCAACGCACCGGCGCATCGCCGAAGTGGAATTTCCACAAGTACGTGATCGCGCGCGACGGACAGGCCGTCCTCAGCTTCGCCAGCGATGTCGAACCCACGTCGGCGGCCTTCGTCAAGCAGTTGGAGCAGATGCTCGACGCCAAGTAAAACCGATCGGTCACAATTTATACGATATAGTAAAATTCGGTTAAATTGCGCTGAAATCGCTTCAAATTTCGTGGAACTCAAGGAACATGCTGCGAATCACAAACCTATCCCGGTCACTAGCGTGCGACGTTAATTGCGCGCACGCGGTCACTGCCCCAGGCGGGTTCCTGAAAGCAGGATCCCGCGCAAATCTCGGTTTTGTGTTGCGCAGCTTGTCGCGTCGTTTTTCAAGCGATGTGGCTGAAATCTCGCGGCGGTTTTCCTCCTCCCTCCCTCCCTTGTTCGCCGCAAGGCGCTGCGCAACACGCTTGTATTCAACGCCCCACACGGCAAGGGGCACGCGCTGATGCGCCGCGTGGCCGTGATCGGCTCGGGCATCTCAGGCCTGTCGGTGGCGCACGGTTTGGCGGCTTCCGCGAGAGTCAGTCTGTTCGAAGCCGACAGCTACTTTGGTGGTCACACCCACACCGTTGACGTGACGGTGAATACTGTTGCCGACGGCAAAACCACCGCCATCACGCACGGCGTGGACACAGGGTTCTTGGTGTTCAACGAACGCACTTACCCGGAATTGATTCGCTTGTTTGGCGAGTTGCGAGTACAAACTGCGCCATCTGAGATGTCGTTTTCAGTGCAGGTGCCCGACATCGGTATGGAGTGGAGCGGCTGCGACTTGAACACCGTGTTTGCTCAGCGCAGCAATCTGGTCAAGCCGGGCTTTTGGCGCATGCTGAAAGACATGCTGCGCTTCAACAAAATTTGCACCGCCTTGGCGCTTCAAAACCAAGAAGAAACGCTGCAACAGCCAATTGCCGATTTCCTCGCCCAACACCGGTTCAGCACTGAGTTTCGCGACTGGTATTTCCTGCCGATGATTGGCTGTATTTGGTCTTGCCCCACCGATCAAATGCTGCGCTTTCCCATCGCCACCATGATTCGGTTTTGCCACAACCACGGGCTGATGCAAGTGACCGAACGCCCACGTTGGTTCACCGTCACGGGCGGCGCCAAACACTACGTCGAGAAGATGCTGCGCAGCATTCCCGACGCACGTCTGAACAGCCCCGTGCTTGCCGTGCGGCGCGATGGCCGCCGCACCGCGCGCAGCTTGTTCGGCGACCCGGTGGGGGCGTGGGTCAGCACCGACCGCGGCACCGAGCATTTCGACGAGGTGGTTTTCGCTTGCCACAGTGACCAAGCCTTGGCGCTGTTGACCGACGCCAGCGACGCCGAGCGTGCCGTGCTGGGTGCCATTCGCTATCACCCCAACCGCGCCGTTTTGCACACCGACACCACGGTGCTGCCCAAACGCAAACTGGCCTGGGCCGCGTGGAACTACGAACGCGCCACCGACGGCCCGCGTGAGCAAACCTCAGTGTGTTTGCACTACCTTTTGAACCGCTTGCAGCCCTTGCCGTTTGAGGTGCCAGTCATCGTGTCGCTCAACCCGGTGAAGCAGCCGCGCAGCGACACTGTGCAAGGCGAATACCACTACGCGCATCCGGTGTTCGACATGGGCGCCATCGCTGCACAAAAGCGCGTGCCTGAATTGCAAGGCGTCAATCACACATGGTTTTGCGGCGCCTGGACGCGCTACGGCTTCCATGAAGACGGCTTGATGTCGGGCTTGGCTGTGGTCAAGGGACTGAAGCGCCAATGGGAGCGTGCCACGCCCCTGGAACCGGTGGCGGCGTGATGAATCTGGTGCCCCCTCTGCTGACCCCTCCGCTCCCGCCGCTGCCGTCTCTGCCGATGTTGGGCGTGGGCCAAGTCCGTCACACGCGCTTGCGGCCAGCCCGAAATCAGTTTGTCTACCCAACGTATTTTTTGATGTTGCCCATGCGCAGCTTGCGCGCGAAAGCCTCGGCCGAACTGGCCCGCAACCGCTTCGGCCTCATCAGTTTTTTTGACCGCGACCACGGCGACGGCGGCACCGACAGCTTGGCTTGGTTGGACGCTTGGCTGGCGCGCGAGGAAATCACCGACGCACAAGGCGAGGTCTGGCTGCACTGCTATCCACGCGTGCTGGGCTACACCTTCAAGCCTGTTAGTTTTTGGTATTGCCACAGGGCCGACAACTCGCTCGCTGCCATCGTTGTGGAAGTCAACAACACCTTTGGTGAGCGGCACTGCTACTTGCTCAGCGGCCCCGACTTGGCCTACGGCCGCGAGCTGCGCGCCAACAAGGTTTTTCATGTGTCGCCGTTTTGCGATGTGATCGGCAGCTACCGCTTTCGCTTCATGCGCACCGACGCACAAGCCGGTGAAGCTGCGCGCACTGTGGTGCGACTCGACCACGACACCGCCGAAGGCCCTTTGATTCAAACCAGCGTGTCGGGCAGGCTCGTTGCGCTGTCGCCGCGCAGCATCCGGAGTGCCTTTTTTGGCATGCCCATGATGACGCTGATGGTCATCGCGCGCATTCATTGGCAGGCCGCGCGTTTGTGGTTCAAACGCGTGCCTTTCTTTCGCAAACCTGCGCCACCGACAGCGTTTTTGACGCGCTGAAGCGATTGTTTTTTACCTTGCCGCCACCTTGACGACATGACCACCACCACCTCATCTTCCGCTGCTTCATCTTTGGCTTTGCCGCAGTCCGCACCGCCAGCGGCGCGCGCCGTCTTTCGCCTGCTCAAAAACTTGAGGCACGGCACGCTGGATGTCTTCATGCCCGACGGCAGCGCCGCGCGCTTTGGGCATCCGGTGGAAGGCGAGCTGCGCGCGGTGTTGAACTTGCGCAACTGGAATGTCTGCTCGGCGGCCTTGAAGTCGGGCGATATTGGCTTTGCCGAAAGTTTCATCGCGGGCGACTGGAGCAGCACCGACCTGACCAGCTTGCTCAAGCTTTTTATCGCCAATCGCGATGAGGTTGAGACTGTCATTTACGGCAGTTGGTGGGGCTCGCTGTTGCACCGCGCCAAGCATTTGTTCAACCGCAATTCGCGCAGCGGCAGTCAAAAAAACATCCATGCCCATTACGATTTGGGCAATGAGTTTTATCGCCTGTGGCTGGACCCGACGATGAACTATTCCAGCGCCTGGTTTGAAGGCGACACAGCGCGGCCCATGGTGGACGCGCAGTGGGCCAAGGTGCGCCGCTCGCTGTCTGAATGCGGCGTGAAAGCCGGTGACCGCGTGCTGGAGATTGGCTGCGGTTGGGGCGCATTGGCCGAATGCGCGGCGCGTGAGTTTGGTGCCAGCGTGACTGGCGTGACCCTGTCGAAAGAGCAACTCGCTTGGGGCCAAAAACGCCTGAGCGATGCCGCCTTGCCAGGCGAGTTGCGCTACCAGGATTACCGCGACATCGCAGACGGCCCGTTTGATGCCGTCACCTCCATCGAGATGTTTGAAGCGGTGGGTCGCGAGTACTGGCCCAGCTTTTTTGAGACGCTGAAAACGCAGCTCAAACCCGGCGCCAAAGCCTGCGTGCAAAGCATCACCTTGCGTGACGATCTGTTCGAGCGTTACATCAAGTCCACCGATTTCATTCAGCAGTACATCTTCCCTGGAGGTTTGTTGCCCAGCCCGTATGAGTTCCGCAAAGCGGCGGCGGCGGCAGGCCTGAAAGTGGTGAACGAGCTCGATTTTGGGTTGGACTACGCCGAAACGCTGAAGCGTTGGCGCGACAAGTTTTTGAGCCAAGACACGGCTGTGCGCAAGCTCGGTTTCGACACACGCTTCATGCGCATTTGGGAGTTTTATTTGGCGTATTGCGAAGCGGCGTTTGCCACCGGCAACACCAGCGTCATGCAGTTCACATTGCAGCGAGACAGCACATGAAGCTATTGCTTAATCAGTCCAAGCGCGCTGGCTTTGCGGTTGTTGCCGCCGCCCTTGCCGCGGTTTTGATCAGTGTTGCAAGCACCACCTACGCCCAGGTTACCGCCCCAGAAGTCAGCACCGAACTGAGCGCCGCCAAATTGTCGGGTCAAGGCAAGCTCACCTACTTCGGTCTGCACGTCTACGACGCGCGGCTGTGGGTGCAAGACGGATTCAAGGCGAGCGACTTCGCGCGCGCACCGTTGGCGTTGGAATTGGAATACGCGCGCACGCTTTACGGCAAGCTGATTGCCGAGCGCTCGTTGGAAGAGATGAAGCGCGGCGGTGAGGTCACCGAGGCCAAAGCCGCTGAGTGGTTGGCGCAAATGAAAACGCTGTTCACCGACGTGAACAAGGGCGACCGCATCACCGGCGTCCAAGTGCCAGGTGTGGCCACGCGCGTGTTCATCAACGGCAAGTTGCGCGGCGAAGTGCGCGACGCCGAGTTCACCAAACTGTTCTTCGGCATTTGGTTGTCACCGCGCACCTCTGAGCCCAAATTGCGTGAGGCTTTGTTGGGGTCCGCGCGCCCCGCACAGTGACAACTAACTTTCCCTCGACCTCGACCACCGCGTCACGCTGGGCTCAAGGCGCGGCCTACGGCGGCTTGGGCTTGCCGTTGGCCTTTGTGGCGCTGCCCTTGTACGTGGTTTTGCCCAACCACTACGCCAGCGAGTTCGGCATTCCTTTGGCCGTGCTCGGCGCGGTGCTGCTGGCCGCGCGCTTGCTCGATGCGGTGGCCGATCCCTGGATAGGACGTTGGGCAGATCACCTCTTTGCACGCAGCGCACGCAGCGCTTGGATGGTCATGGCGGCAGCGGCGGTGGTGCTGGCCATCGGTTTTCGCGCCTTGTTTTTTCCGGCTGTGCAAGGCAGCACGGCCTTGCTGTGGTGGTGCGCGGGTGGTTTGGCAGTGACTTACCTGAGCTTCAGCGTGATGACCGTCATCCACCAAAGCTGGGGCGCGCGCTTGGGCGGCAACGACGCACAGCGTGCACGCATCGTGGCGTGGCGCGAAGGCTTGGCGTTGGTGGGCGTGATGGTGGCCAGCGTGTTGCCGTCGGTCTACGGCTTGGGCGTGACGACGGTGGTGTTTGCGATTTTGTTGGTACTGGGCTGGGCGGTGCTGCGTGGCGCGCCGCAACCCTTCGCACAGTCAAGCACACAACCAAACGCACAACCAAGCACACATCCAAGCGCAGGCATGCACCTGCCCCTGAGTTTGCCGTTTCGCAACCCTGCCTTTCGCACCTTGCTGGCGGTGTATTTGGTCAACGGAATTGCCAGCGCCGTGCCTGCGACATTGGTGCTTTTTTTCATCCGCGACCGCCTTCAGGCACCCACGTATGAACCGCTGTTCTTGGCCAGCTACTTCGCTGCCGGGGCCTTGTCGATACCGCTGTGGGTGCGCGCCGTGAAGCGCTTCGGCCTGTCGCCGGTGTGGCTGGTCAGCATGCTGTTGGCGATTGCCGTGTTCACCAGCGCAGCGTGGTTGGGCGCGGGCGACGTGGCCGCTTTCACGGCCGTCTGCGTCCTCAGCGGCGTGGCTTTGGGTGCCGACCTCACCTTGCCCAGCGCTTTGCTGGCTGGGGTCATACAACGCGCGGGGCACAGCGGCCAGGCAGAAGGTGCCTACTTCGGTTGGTGGAACTTCGCCACCAAGCTGAACTTGGCGTTGGCAGCCGGTGTGGCGCTGCCCTTGCTGCAAGTTTTTGCTTATGCGCCAGGCCGCCAAACCGAGCAAGCTTTGGCGGCCTTGACCATCGCTTACTGCGTGCTGCCCTGTGTTTTGAAATTGATGGCCGCCGCGCTGCTGTACTTCACCTGGATCAAACGCTTTAGGAGCACTGAATGAAACCACGCCATTGGATATCTGCCCTGTTGATCGCCGCTGCGTCTGTTGCGCTGAGCGGCTGTGCGTCAGCGCCGGTGCCGTCTGATTACGCCGCCCAAACGCCGGTGTTCGACCTCAAAACCTACTTCAACGGCAACATCACCGCCTACGGTGTGTTCACCGACCGCAGCGGCAAAGTGGCGCGCCGCTTCACGGTTGACATGAACTGCACCTGGGCAGGCAACGACGGCGTGTTGGACGAAAACTTCACCTACAGCGACGGCACCAAAGAGCGCCGCGTGTGGCGCATCAAGCGCGGTGAAAACGGCAAATACACCGGCACCGCAGACGACGTTGTGGGCGTCGCCTTGGGCCAAGCCTCGGGCAACGCCTTGCAGTGGGGCTACACCCTGCGCTTGCCGGTGGACGGCAGCGTGTATGAAGTTCAGTTTGACGACTGGATGTATTTGATGAGCGAGCGCGTGCTGCTGAACAAGGCTGTGATGAGCAAGTTCGGCATCCGCTTGGGTGAAGTCACCCTGTCTTTTTACAAGAACTGACTACGCAACTGAAACGGCGATTGAATCTATGTCACTGAACCCCCGCATCACCGAATGGAAAGACCGCACCGTGTGGCTGGTGGGCGCGTCCAGCGGCATCGGCCGCGCCACCGCTGAAGCGCTGCATGCACGCGGTGCCAACGTGGTCGTGTCGGCCCGCAATGCAGACGCTATGGTCGCGTTCGAGCGGCAGTGTGCGGGCAGCTTGGGCATTGCGCTGGACGCCACCGACCGCGACGCCATGCGCAACGCGGCACAGCGCATCGAGACACGATTCGGTCGCATCGACCTTGCCGTCTACTGCGCTGGCCACTACAAAGCCTTGCGCGCGACCCAGTTCGACCTGGATGAAATGCTCAAACACCAACAGGTCAATTACGTGGGCGCGCTGCACATGATCGACGCCGTGATGGCGATGTTGCTCAAGCAAAAAGCGGGTCACCTCAGCTTGATTTCCAGCGTGGCCGGGTATCGAGGTTTGCCGCAGTCTTTGGGTTACGGGCCGACCAAAGCCGCGCTCATCAACTTGGCGCAAACGCTCTACCTCGACTTGGAGCCACTTGGCATCGGCTGCTCGGTCATCAACCCCGGCTTTGTCGAGACGCCGCTCACCGCGCAAAACAAGTTCGCCATGCCCGCGCTCATCACGCCCGCACAAGCCGCAACTGAGATTTTGAAAGGCTGGGCCGCCGGTGATTTTGAGATCGACTTCCCTAAGCGCTTCACGTTGATGATGCGCGCCATGAGCCACCTGCCAGACGGCTTGTATTTCAAGCTGATACGGCGCGCCACCGGGCTGTGACGTGAGCGTTGAGATGGGCCTAGAAATGGGCGTTGCAGCCCGAAGCGGCGACCCTCGCGTAGACGCCATCGTCCACGCTTTCGAGCACCTTCAGCGCGACGATGTGCAGCGCTTGGGCAGTCTGTACGCCACAGACGCGCACTTCAAAGACCCGTTCAACGAAGTGCAAGGCGTGGCCGCCATTCAAGCCGTCTTCGCCCACATGTTTGTGGCCCTGAACGAGCCGCGCTTTGTGGTGCACGACATCATCTGCCGTGGTGACCAGTGTTTCCTGAGTTGGGACTTCATCTTCCGCTTCAAGCGCTTCAGCACCGAGCTGCAAACCGTGCGCGGCAGTTCCCACTTAAAGCTCAACGCACAAGGCCTCATCACCCTGCACCGCGACTATTGGGACGCCGCCGAGGAGCTGTACGAAAAGCTCCCCGTGGTGGCCACACTCATGCGCTGGTTGAAACGCCGCGCGAACAGTTAGCTTTGTAAAAAGCAGGCTGCGCTTACAGTCCCAACCACGTCCCAAGGGCCATCAACGCCGCGCTGTCGTAAGCCGCGAAACCCGCATATTTTGTGGCGCTGAGCTTGGCTTTGCCTTCGTCTGTGGTGTCCAGCATCAGCAAATAGTTGCGCACAATTTGCACTTGCTCGGCGCTGACTTTCGGGCTGGCAATGATGTGTTTGATGGGCACGGCTTTGCTTTGAAACAGCACTTTGCCGCCCTTGCTGGTCCAGGCCTTGATGACGGCTCCTGCCGCCGTCGCCCCGCTCGGCGTGAGGTTGTTTTCAACAAAGAAGGGCACCGCCTCTTGGTAGCGCGTGTAGGCGTAGCTCACTTGCTTGGCGTCTCCACCCAGCGCGTCGCGGATGGCCGCGCGCGTCATCCACGCGGTGATCGAATCTTCGTCGGGCGCGCCGATCTTGCTGCCTTTCAAGTCGGCCAGTGTTTTCAACGGCGACGACGCGTTGACCAGAAAGTTTGCTCGGTAGTTCTCAAACCCTTTCGTCACCACCAGCAATTGGTAGCCCGAATTTTTGATCGCGTTGATCGACACATGCGCCGGGTGCACCATTGCCAAGTCGTACGCCTTCTCGGTCAAACCTTTGCGCAGCGTGGGGTAATCGGCGATGGGCTCGATGAGCACAGGCTGTTTGAGCAGCTTGCTCAAATCGGCCGCGATGGCCTCGTACTTGGCGCGGATCTCGGTGTTCGGCACCTTGTAGGTCACACCTTCGTTGACCGCGAAAACCAAATCGGCTTGCGCTTGAGCGGCCCACAACGTGAACAACAAACTGACGCAGCGAGCGGTGGTTTTCATGGTGATGTCCTGAGCTGAAACGGCCTCGTCGAGGTTGGAGGCGCACGCACATCAGTCTGGAGTCTTTGGCTATTTTCTAAACGCCGAACAGCTGCCTTTTTTGGGCACTATTTGGGCAATATTTGGCGCATCACACCTTGTGGCGACGACTTTCTTTCGAAGCGCAACGTGCAGCGTCACTCGAAGGGATCGCGATCATTTGCAACGCCGCAGCGCGCCTGCCTTCGTTGGACAGGACGGTTCTGATTTCAGTGATTCAGTGGGCTGGTTTTTCAGTTAAACCGCCGCCGCGTCCTGCTTCCACCGCAGCTTGCGGTAGATGGTGTTGCGGCTGATGCCCAGGCGCTTCGAGGTGGCGGTGATGTTGCCGCCCAAGGCTTCCAGCGTGTTGCGGATGAGGTCGATCTCGGCCTGTTCCAGCGTTTGGCTGACAGCGGGAGCAGTGGCCACCGACGCTGGGATCGACACGTGGGCGGGGGTTCCTGCGGGCGCGACGGTTGACGCCTCGAACTCGGGCGGCGCTGCGCTGTTCACTGCACCGTCCACCCCGTTGAACACCGTCGGTACGGACGTCGGTGCCTCCAAACGCGGTTGCGGATCCTCCGACGACGGCGATGACGGCAGCGAAGGCAATGACGGCCGCGAGGGCCAATCGAACCGGGCGCGCACATGAAAGCCGACGTTGTGGGATGAGCCCCCCAGGTCGAGCAGCATGGGCGCAGACAACGGCGCGCGGAAGTGGTCGTAAATCGCCGCTGTGCTGGTGCCGAACAAGCTGGTGACGCTGTGCGCGCGCAAGGCCATGCCGCTCATGCCCAGCTGATCCAGCGCACCGCGATTGGCACCCAAAATTTTTCCGTCGCCCCCGACCACCAAAATGCCTTCAAGCAAGCTGCCGATGAATTCCATGCGGCGGTGAAAGTGCAGGCGCAGTTGGTTGTTGAAGTCGTCTGACAGCCAATGGTTTTCGATCATGCGCGCCGACATGCGCACCAAACCCATGGTGTGCTGGTGGTAGCCGCGGTGGTCACCGGTGACGTCAAGCACGCCCAGCATTTGCCCGCGCGGGTCAAAAATTGGCACCGCCGAACAGGTTAAAAAACTGTTGGCGTGCATGAAGTGCTCGCCGCCGTGAACCAGCGTGGGTGCTTCCTCAAACAGCGCCGTGCCGATGGCGTTCGTGCCCTTGGCGTGCTCGGCCCAGTTTTCACCGGGGGCCAAGGCCACTTTGCTGGCGCGATCCAAAAAGTCGTCGTCGCCCACGGAATGCAAGATGGTGCCGTGCGCGTCGGTCAACACAATCATGCTGTCGGTGTTGACGATTTGCTCAAACAGCAACTGCATCACCGGCGCGGCGTGGATGTACAGGCGCTGGTTGCGTTCGCGCGCCACCGTCAGGTCACCGCGCACCATGGGGTCGAATTCGCTTTTGATGCCGCGCGACAAGCCCAAGGCGCTGCTGCGCTGGTGCGAACGGCTGATCACGTCGGCGCGCGGCGCAAACAAAGGCGGCGTGCCGCGCACCTCGTGGCTCGCCGCGTTTTGAGAGGAGCTGTTCGGTGAGGACATTTTTGTCTCCTGGGTGCTGCGGTTTTTTATTCAGTGCGGCGTGTCTGTGGTGGCGACTTCCGATGAGCCGCGGGATGCTTCACGGTACTTGCCTGACTCTGCGCAATTTCCGAGGGATCTCTGAGGAATCTCGAAGCAATCTTTGAGCAACACACGCTTGGCGCATCGCCGCCATGTTGATCGCCCCAGCGTTGACAGGCCCTGATCACGCATCAATGCGCAGCGACAAATCAATCGCGTGCACATCCTTGGTGAGCTTGCCCACCGAAATGCGGTCAACGCCGGTGGCGGCGTAGTCGCGGATGGTTTGCAGGTCCACGCCGCCGGACACTTCTAAAACGGCGCGGCCTGCGTTGGCGGCGTAGGCGCGGTGCATGTCGGCCAGCGTGAAGTCGTCGATCATCACGCTGGTGGCACCGGCGGCGAGTGCGGTTTCTAGCTCCAGCAAATTTTCAACTTCAATTTGCACGCTCACGCCGGCGTCCAAGCGGGTGGCGGCTTGCAGCGCTTGCGCAATGCCACCGGCCGCGGCAATGTGGTTTTCCTTGATGAGGATGCCGTCCCACAAAGCCAAGCGCTGGTTGCGCCCACCGCCCACGCGCACGGCGTACTTTTGCGCTTGGCGCAGGCCGGGCAAGGTCTTGCGCGTGTCGAGCACGGCACAGCCCTTGGGGTTGGGACTCAGTCCCGCGATGGCGTCTACATAGCTGCGCGTGACCGTGGCCACACCCGACAGCATTTGCAAAAAATTCAGCGCTGGCCGTTCGGCGCTGAGCAAGGCCCGCGCGTCGGCGGTGATGCGGCACACCTCCACGCCCGGTGCCATCAGCTCGCCTTCGCCGACCCGCCAAGCGAGCACAGCGCTGGTGTCCAGCGCATGCACACAGGCGTCAAACCAAGCCTGGCCGCACATCACGCCGGCTTCTTTGGCGATGACGCTGGCGATCACGCGGCGGCCAGCGGGCACGAGCAGGGCAGTCCAGTCGCCACGGCCCATGTCTTCAGCCAAAGCGTCGCGCACGTTGCGGGCCAGCGCCAGCGCCAGGGTTTCGTTGGGCTGTGAGGTCATGTGCTTACTTCTGGTTTTTAGGTGTTCAGCGCAGCTCAGCTCAGCGCAACAAAGCGTTCGATGTGACGCGGTTCAGGCAAGCCCGCAAGGGTGGCGGCTTGCGCAATGAAGTCCACCAGCTCAGCGGTCAAGCCGCCGCCGTGGCGGTAAGTTTCCATCCAAGTCTCGATGCCCGCCGTGGCTTCGGGGCGTTGCAGCAATTCGCAGGTCAAGTCTGGCCACCGTGCCATCAACGCCGCTTGAAATTGCTGCACTCGCAGCGCGTCGGGCGCGTGCTTCGATGCATGCACTTTGTAGTAAACGCACAGCACATGGGCAACGGTCGAGGCCACGGTCAAGTCTTTCCAAGGCCGGGCCAGCGGTCCACGAGCGTGGTGTCGATGTCAAACAAATCCAGGCAACGGCCCACGGTGTGGTCAATCATCTCCATCACGCTTTGCGGCTTGGCGTACAGCGCAGGCACGGGCGGCATGATGACGGCCCCGCTGTGCGTGACCTGCAACATGGTCTGTAAATGCCCTGCATGCAGCGGCGTTTCGCGCAGCATCAACACCAAGCGACGGCGCTCTTTCAGCACCACATCGGCGGCGCGCGTCAGCAGGTTGCTGGTCGTGCCCCAGGCGATCTCGGACATGGTGCGCACCGAGCACGGTGCAATCACCATGCCCATGGTTTTGAACGAGCCCGATGACACCGTGGCGCCGATGTTGCGCACGTTGTGCACCACGCTGGCCAGCGCCTCCACATCAGACGTGCTCATGTCGGTTTCAGCCGCCAAGGTGATGCGCGCCGACTCGGTCATAACCAGGTGCGTTTCTATGCCCGAGCCCTGTAGCGCCTGCAAGATGCGTATGCCGTAGATGGCCCCAGAGGCACCGCTGATGCCGACGATCAGACGGCGGGGAGTGGCCGAGGCTGGGTGGTTTGGAGCTGACGTCATCGCATCATTTTCACGCGAAATCACAGCGCGGGTCAGCGTATCAAGATCGCCCGAAAGTCATTCACATTGGTGCGCGTGGGGCCGGTGACGATCAGGTCGCCCAAACCCGCAAGAAAGGCATACGCGTTGTTGTCGTCGAGCAGCGCTTGTGGGTTGAGTCCTGCTGCTGCGGCACGGCTCAGCGAGTGGGGATCAATGAAGCCGCCAGCGTTGTCCTCCACGCCGTCTATGCCGTCGGTGTCAGCCGCCAGCGCGTGGACGTTGGCGTGACCTTGCAAATCGATAGACAAGGCCAACAAAAATTCCGAGTTGCGCCCGCCGCGCCCTTGGCCGCGCACCGTGACCGTGGTTTCGCCGCCCGACAACAACAAGCGGCCTTGCCCCAGCGCACGCGTGCTTTGCGCGACGCTCAACTCGCGTGCGAGCACCGCTTGCGCGCGCGCCACATCGCGGGATTCGCCTTCAATGCCACCCCCCAAATTCACCACCTCCAAGCCCTGTTCTGCGGCGGCCAGTGCGGCGGCTTGCATGGCAAGGTCTGCCGTGGCGATGATGCGCACTTCGCGTGGCCCAACAAGGTGCGAGCGCAATTCCGCCGGGCGCTGCAAGGCCTGCAAGACATGCGCAGGCACCTCGATTCGGTGTTTGCGCAGCACCGCCAAGGCGTCGTGCGGGCTGCTGTCATCGGCCACGGTGGGGCCTGAAGCCACCACCGCCGGGTCGTCGCCGGGCACATCAGAAATCACCAAGGTGTGCACCGCCGCGGCGCCGCAGGCCTGCGCCAAACGGCCGCCTTTGATGGACGACAAGTGCCGTCTCACCATGTTCATGTCGCCGATGGGCGCGCCACTGCGCAGCAGGGCCATGTTGAGGTGGCGCAGGTCTTCCAGGCTCACGCCGGGTGCAGGCAAAGTGATGAGCGACGAGCCTCCGCCGGACACCAACGCCAGCACCAAATCGTCCGGGCCCATGGTGCGTGCGAGTTCGAGCATGCGCTGCGCTGCGGCGGCTCCAACGTCGTCGGGCACGGGGTGGCTGGCCTCGACCACTTCAATGCGTTGGCACACGTCGCCGTGCCCATAGCGCGTGACCACCAAACCGCTCAGCGGCCCGTCCCACGCGGCCTCCACCGCGCGCGCCATGCGCGCCGCCGCTTTGCCTGCGCCCAGCACCAGAGTGCGGCCCTTGGGGCGCGCGGGCAGGGCGGGTGCCACACAGCGCAAGGGATCGGCGGCGCTGAGCGCAGCGTCAAACAGTGAGCGCAGCAATGCGCGTTCTGCGGTGGTGTGGCTGGCGTTGTCAAAGGGCATCTCAGATTCCTATTCGCGGGGCAGCTCAGGGTATTGCGTGCCCATAAGCTCATGACTTTAGAGCCGACTCGTGCACACCGGCGCCTGTCAACGCCCGCCCGCCACATCCAACAACGCGCCGGTGGTGTAGCTGGCCTCGTCTGACAGCAACCACAGCACCGCGTTGGCCACTTCGTCGGCCGTGCCCAATCGTCGCATCGGCAACAACGACGCTTGGCTCAGCGCCAGATCGGCCATGCCGCTGAGGTCATGGATGTCGGTGTCAATCACGCCCGGTCGCACGGCGTTCACGCGTATGCCTTCGGCAGCGACCTCGCGTGCCAAGCCCAAGGTGAAGGTGTCGATGGCACCTTTGCTGGCGGCATAGTCAACATAGATGTTGGGTGAACCCAACCGTGCCGCAGCCGACGACAGGTTGACGATGCTGCCGCCTTGGCCTTTGAACCCGTGCGCATGCCGCGTGGACATGCGTTTGACCGCTTCACGCGCGCACAAAAAACTGCCGAACACATTCACCTCGAACAAGCGCTGCCAGCGCGCATAACTGTGGTCCTCCAAACGCGCCGCCACATCGACCACGCCCGCGTTGTTGACCAGACCGGCCAGTGGCGGCAGTTCGGCGTCGATGCGCGCAAACATCGCCGTCACTTCGGCCTCTTTGCTCACGTCGGCCTGCAAAGCAAGCGCAGGCACGCCGCAGGCCAAGGCTGCATCCGCCACCGCGTTCGCGGCGGCCGCGTTGAACGCATAGTTCACCGCCACCGCGTGGCCGCGTCGGGCGCACATCAATGCCACTGCGGCTCCTATGCCTCGGCTGGCACCGGTGATGAGGACGGTCTTCATGGCTGCATTGTCGTGCGGCTATGACGCGCAGTGCGTGTTCACCACAATTCAAAAATCAGGGCGCGGCTGCTAAATTCAATGGCTGATGTCTATCACCCACCGCAGGAGTTTTTTCATGAAACGCAGAGTCGCACTCATTTCATTGCCTTTGTTGGGTGCAGCTGTGGCGTGGCCGCGCTTGACCTTCGCGCAAACCGCCGCGCAAACCGCCGCGCAAGCTGTCGAAAAACCCAAAGTCACGCTGGCAGTGGGCGGCAAGAACTTGCTGTACTACCTGCCGCTCACCATTGCCGAGAGCCTGGGCTACTTCAAGGCTGAAGGTCTGGACGTGACGATTGCCGACTTTGCGGGCGGCTCGCGCGCGCTGCAAGCCATGATTGGCGGCAGCGCCGATGTGGTGTCGGGCGCGTTTGAGCACACCATCAACATGCAAATCAAAGGCCAGCGTTTGCGCGCCTTTGTGTCGCAGGGCCGCGCGCCGCAAATCGTCTTGGGCATCAACCCCAAGACCATGCCCAACTTCAAAACCGTGGCCGACTTGAAGGGCAAAAAACTGGGCGTCACCGCACCCGGCTCCAGCACCAATGTGTTGGCCAACTTTGTGTTGGCCAAAGCCGGTTTGAAGCCGGGCGATGTGTCCATCGTCGGCGTGGGCGCGGGCAGCGGTGCGGCGGCGGCCATGCGCTCGGGCCAGATCGATGCGATGAGCAACCTCGACCCCGTCATCACCTTGCTGGTGCGATCAGGCGACATGAAAGTGGTGTCTGACACCCGCGTCGTGGCCGAGGCCGACAAGATCTTCGGCGGCCCCATGCCCGCAGGTTGTTTGTACGCGCCGCAGAGCTTTGTCGACAAAAACCCAGCCACCGTGCAAGCGCTGGCAAACGCCATCGTGCGCGCCAACAAATGGATACAAGCGGCCGGTGCAAGCGACATCATCAAAGCCGTGCCTGAGAGCTATTTGCTCGGCGACCGCGCTGTTTATGTGGACGCGTTTTTGGCCGCTAAAGGCGCGCTGTCACCCGACGGCTTGTTCCCCGAAGCCGCGCCCGAAACCGCGCGCCGTGCGCTGGCCAGCATCGACCCCGAAATCGCTTCCGCCAAGATCGATCTGGCTTCGATTTACACCAACGAATTCGCCAAAAAAGCGAACGCCAAATACCCCAAGGGTTGAGCGCTGAATGAATGCCCCGGTGAACTCTCCGGTCAACGCCATCGAGTTGTCCGACATCAGCTGCACCTTTGTCAGCAAAGACGATGCCTCGCAGCGCTACACGGCTGTGCGCGACATCAACCTCACAGTGGGCGCGGGCGAATTTGTGTCGGTCGTGGGCCCAACAGGCTGCGGCAAAAGCACGCTGCTGAACGTGGCGGCCGGCTTGTTGGCCCCCAGCACTGGCCACGTGTCGGTGTTTGGCAAAGCGTTGCAAGGCATCAACGCCCGTGCTGGCTACATGTTTCAAGCTGAGAGCTTGATGCCGTGGCGCACGGCCGCGCAAAACGTGATGGCGGGGCTGGAGTTTCGCGGCGTGCTTGATGCCGCCGCGCAGGCCGACGATTGGCTCAAGCGCGTCGGCTTGGGCGGCTTTGGCGACCGCTACCCTCACCAACTGTCGGGCGGCATGCGCAAGCGCGTGAGCTTGGCGCAAACCTTGGTGCTCGACCCCGACATCATCTTGATGGACGAGCCTTTTTCTGCGCTCGACATTCAAACCCGTCAGCTCATGGAAAACGAAGTGCTGGCGCTGTGGGCGGCCAAGAAAAAGGCGGTGCTCTTCATCACCCACGACCTCGACGAAGCCATCGCGCTGAGCGACCGCGTGCTGGTGATGAGCGCAGGCCCAGGCTCACACCCCATCGGCGAATTTGTGATTGACCTGCCGCGCCCACGCGACGTGGCCGAGGTGAAAGTGGTGCCGCGTTTTGTGGAATTGCACGCCGCCATTTGGGCCGTGCTACGCGAAGAAGTGCTCAAGGGCTACCAACAACAACTGGCCGCCTGAGCTGCCAACCAGACGACCTGTGTATGTGGAATTTCATCAAACCCCGACAAGGCAATTTGCGCGCATGGCAGCTCGGTTTGCTGGTGGCCATCTTCGTGTTTTGGCATGTGGCGACCAAGCCGGGTTTGATCCCACCGCTGGTGTTTGAAAACGACCAACAAGCCGCGTTTTTCTTCGGCGAGCCGCTGAAGATTTTTGGCCGCATTTGGGCCTGGTTTTTCACCAACGCCGACATCTATCAGCACCTCTGGGTCACGCTGCTGGAAACCGTGCTGGCCTTTGGCATCGGCACCTTGTTGGGCTTGGGCTGCGGTCTGTGGCTGGCGCTCAGCCCCATGGCGGCGGCCATCGCCGACCCCTACATCAAGGCGCTGAACAGTATGCCGCGCGTCATTTTGGCGCCCATCTTTGCGGTTTGGTTTGGGTTGGGCATTGCCAGCAAAGTGGCGCTGGGCGTCACGCTGGTGTTCTTCATTGTTTTCTTCAACGTCTATCAAGGCGTGAAAGAGGTCAGCCCCGTGGTGTTGGCCAACGCGCGCATGTTGGGCGCGTCACAAAAACAACTGCTGCGCCACGTGTATTTGCCCAGCGCCACCAGTTGGGTGTTCAGCTCGCTCCACACCAGCGTGGGCTTGGCGTTTGTGGGTGCGGTGGTGGGCGAGTATTTGGGCTCTTCGCGCGGTGTGGGTTATTTGATTTTGCAAGCCGAAGGCGCGTTTGATATCAACACCGTGATGGCCGGCATCTTGGTACTCACCGTCTTTGCATTGATGCTGGACGCAGCCGTCGGCAAGGCCGAAAAACGGCTGATGAAGTGGCAGCCGAAGTCGGGCGAGACCGAGAAGTTGTGAATCTGCGCTGTGTGCCTCAACCCCGAGGTGGCACGAGGAAACTGCTTGGCGTGCTGATCACGCGGCGGCGAATGGCGCTGTAAATTCGGCTGCGATCGGCCAGGCGTATGCCGCGTGAGCGCAAGGCCACTTTGAAGGCCAGCCAAAAGCTCACACCCAAATTCAACACCGCGATGGCCGGGATGCTGGCCACGCACCACCAGAACGCACTGGTGTGCACCACCGCCCAGCCTTGCGCGCCCACCGCTGCAGCCAACTGACCGGTTGATAAGGTGACGTGACGCACTTCCAGCGGCAGGCCAAAAAACGCGGCCACCGCGGGCACCAGGCCCAGCAAAAATCCAAGCGAAATGTTCGATGCGTAGCCCGACACATTGGCGCGCCAATAGCTTGCCCAACGCTGAGCGCGCGCCGCGCCCAAACGCGCCACGATGTGTGGGTTCCAGGCGATGGCGCTGTCCAGACGGTTCCAGACAAACCAGTTTTCCACCCAGCCGGCAATCAGTGAGCTGGTGAACAGCAGCACGCCGGTGAAGCCCGCAAACAACGCGGTGGGTCCGAGGAAAGTCAGCGACTCCAGCACGTGCTGCGCGTCTTTCGCGCCCACCACGGGCGCGCCGAAAACAGCGCGGCTGAGCCATTGCACTGCCAGCACGATGGGGATCACCGCGCTCAGGTTGCCAATGATGCCCGCCACCTGCGAGCGGATCAAATGCGCCACCTCGTCCACAAAGCCTTCCACCGCCGCTTCATCGGCCAGGTTGCCTAGCTTGTTGGCCATGGCGGGCGCTGTCATGGCCGGTTGTTTGGTGGCCACAGTCCAGTGCAAAACATGCACCAACACAAAACTGCCGGCGTAATTTGCGCCCGCCAAAAAGCCGGCCCAAAAAGCCGACACGCTGAGTGCACCCAGCGCAAACTTCATCAGCGTGGTGCCTGCGATCACCGCACCGCCACCGGCTGCTGTGCGCAGCATGTGCCCATACTCTGAGCGGTCGCGGGTGATGTAGTGCTCGCCCCGTTCGGCGCTGCGCTCGGCCACCTTGCGAGCCAGCAACGAATAGTGACGCGAGAACAGCGCCCGCACACTGCGCCGCTCATTGGCAGTGCGCACCAAATCTGCCAGCAGCAGGCTCATGTCGCGAGACGGTTGGGCGCTGAGCACACAGGTCAGCAGTTGCTCAATGCGGTGGGTGCGTTCGCGCAGCTGATCCACCTCGAACACCACGTTGATGGACACGCCGTTTTCTTCCAAATGCTCGTGCACCGAGTCGGCGCATTGCCGACAGGTGTCCAGCAAAGCGCGAAGGTATTGCGCGCTGCGCAGCAGCTCGGCGCTGTCAGACTGCGCGCGGATTTGGTCGCAGACCGCCTCGGCCACGCGGGCCAGTTGGTTGAAGGGCGCGTCCAGCAGCAAGTTTTCGCTCATGCGTTGGCGCAGCGAACTGGAAAACCCCGAGGCACGCACAGAGCTGCCCAAAAACATGATGGCGTCGAGCAGCGGGGTTTGCCACTGGAGGTGCGACTGGAACTGCTGCTGGGCTTGCGGCTGCGGCGTTTGAACCACGTTCAAAGCCATCAAACTTTGCAGCGTGAGGTCGTCAATCGCCTCCAGCCACAACGCGTCGTCGGCATCGGGAAACAGCAGGGCGAACAACTCGCCCAAGTCGGTGGTCACCGGCGTTTGGGGCAGCAGCTTCAAGCGCAGCCTCTGCAACAGCTCGCCAGCGAAGTGCGTGCGCGGCGCGAAGCCGAAATCGGCAAACAGCGCGGCCACATCCACACCTTGCCAAAACTGATGCAACAGCATGGCCACGTTTTGGTGGTGCTCGGGATTGCGGTCCAGCACGTTGAGCAAATGCTTCAAGCGCAAGACCGGCGTGGGCGTTTGGGGTTCGCCCGGAACCGGCGCATGACGCAACCACTCCATGGCACGAATCAGCCACAAATGGCGCTCGGCCAGGGTGTGTTGTGCAGTGGCCGATGCGTCAGCGGTCGGCGCTGCAGCGTTGAGCAGCGCGGTCAGGTCCCAAGGCGCCGCGCGGTCAGGCATGCCGGTCAATGCAAGGCTGAGGCAAGCGTCAATCCAAACTCTGCAACATGCGCCTCGAAAGGCTGGGCCTCGTCTGTCATGCAAAAAAACGTGCCGCGCATCGTGCCTTGCGGCGTGGCAATTCGCGTCCAACTGGTGTACTCAAACTGCTCGCCAGGTTTGAGCACTGGCTGATGGCCCACCACCGCCAAGCCGCGCACTTCGTCAACGTGACCGTGGGCGTCGGTCACCGTCCAATGCCGGGCAATCAATTGCGCCGTGACGGGGCCGGTATTGCGCACCGTCACGGTGTAGGCGAATGCATGCTGGTTTGCGGCTGGGTCAGACTGTTCGGCCAGGTGACGCACAGCCACCGAGCACGTGAATTCAGGATGGGTCATCAACCGATTCTAGGCAGCCTCCTAAAATCAAAACATGACATCACGCACCTACCGCATCGCCCCCAGCATCTTGTCCGCCGACTTTGCCCGCTTGGGTGACGAGGTTAAAAACGTCATCGCTGGCGGTGCCGACTGGATTCACTTTGACGTGATGGACAACCACTACGTCCCCAACCTCACTTTCGGCCCCATGGTGTGCCAGGCGCTGCGCAAGCATGCCGTGAATTCAAGCGGTGCGAAAGTGCCCATCGATGTTCACTTGATGGTGCAGCCGGTTGACGCGCTGGCGCAGGCGTTTTGCAAGGCCGGTGCCGACTTGGTGAGCTTTCACCCCGACGCCTCTGGCCACGTCGACCGCACTTTGCAGCTCATCCAAGCCGAAGGCTGCCAAGCGGGTTTGGTGTTCAACCCGGCGGTGCCGCTGGACGTGCTGGAGTGGGTGATCGACAAGGTCGATTTGGTGCTCATCATGAGCGTCAACCCCGGCTTCGGCGGCCAAAGCTTCATCCCCAGCGCGTTGAAAAAAATTGAGCAAGCGCGCCGCATCATTGACGCCAGCGGGCGCGACATTCGCTTGGAGGTGGACGGCGGCATCAAGATCGACAACATCCGCGATGTGGCCAATGCCGGTGCCGACACCTTTGTGGCGGGCAGCGCCATCTTCAACACGCCCGATTACAAGGCGGTGATTGATGCCATGCGCGCGAAGCTTGCGCAGTAAATGCAGCGCATGAACTTGCAAGGCATCCAAGCCGCCATCGTTGACCTGGACGGCACCATGATCGACACCCAAGCCGACTTCGTCGTCGCCTTGAATGCGACGATGGACGCCTTGAATTTGTCGCAAGTTGACGCCCATTTTGTGTCGCACACCGTGGGCAAAGGCTCAGAGCATCTGATACGCGGCACCTTGGCGCACGTGAACGCAGATGCCTCGCTTTACGACTCGGCGCGGGCGCTCT
Source organism: Burkholderiales bacterium (assembly GCA_025358485.1). Classification (GTDB taxonomy): domain Bacteria; phylum Pseudomonadota; class Gammaproteobacteria; order Burkholderiales; family Burkholderiaceae_C; genus JANYJJ01. Next base: position 55,618 of record JANYJJ010000104.1, read on the forward strand.
ATCAAGCTCACTATCTGCGCATCAACGGCGACCACTCGGCGGTTTATCCGGGCGTGATCGAAGGCTTGCAAAAGCTTCAGGCTCGCGGTTGGAAATTGGCTTGTCTGACCAACAAACCCACGGCTTTTGCGCTGCCGCTGCTGCACAA
>JANYJJ010000120.1 GCA_025358485.1 Burkholderiales bacterium
AGTGCTCGGTGAACTCACCGGCCAGCGCGTCGATCTTTTGCGAGTCGCGGTCGGTGCCCAAGGTGGCAGCCACCAGCGCCTGCGTTTCGCCGCGCGTGAACAGCGACGAGCCGTGAACGCGGGGCAGCACGCTGTTGCGAATTTCAATTTGACGCACGGTGCGCGTGTCGCGGCCGTCAATGCGCGGTTCGCCCGCCAAAATTTGCGCGCGCACGATGCTGGCTTCGATGTCGAACAGCACGTTGTCGAGTTTGACTTTGTCGAACTCCACGCCTTCAGACTTCAGCGACACGCCGGTAGCGGCTGTGACTTCACGCGTGGCCTGCGTGCGGGCTTGTTTCGAGCGAATTTGGTAAGCCGCACGAAGCGGGCCGTCGGCCAAGGCTTTGACCTTGGCGATAAAGGTTTCGTCTTTGGCCGGGGCCACCCAATCCCAAGCTGGTTTGCCTGCGTCACGCACCAAGTCGTTGATGGCGGCGATGGCGATCTTGCACTGATCATGGCCGTAAGCGATGCCGCCGAGCATGACTTCTTCGCTCAGTTGTTGGGCTTCAGACTCGACCATCAGCACGCCTGTTTCGGTGCCCGCAACGATCAAATCCATGTGCGATTCGAGCAGTTGCGTTTTGCCGGGGTTCAGCACATAAGCGCCGTTCACGTAGCCCACGCGCGCAGCGCCGATGGGGCCGTTGAAAGGAATGCCAGAAATGGCCAAAGCAGCGCTGGAACCGATGAGCGCGGCGATGTCGGCCGAGACTTCGGGGTTCAGCGACATGACGTGAACCACGACTTGCACTTCGTTGTAGAAGCCTTCGGGGAACAGCGGGCGCAGTGGGCGATCGATCAATCGCGAGGTAAGGGTTTCCAACTCACTGGGGCGGCCTTCGCGCTTGAAAAAGCTGCCCGGAATTTTGCCGGCGGCGTAGGTTTTCTCAAGGTAGTCAACCGTCAGCGGGAAAAAGTCTTGGCCCGGCTTGGCGTTTTTGGCACCGACCACGGTGGCCAGCACGACGGTGTCATGAATGTTGACCAGCACAGCGCCGCCAGCTTGGCGGGCGATTTCGCCGGTTTCCATCACAACAGTGTGTGGGCCCCATTGGAAGGTCTTGGTGACTTTGTTGAACATGCTCATATGAAACTCCGGTTGTGTTGGTTGCCGAATGAATCGACAACTTGTTCAGCGCATTTGCACCACACGTTTGGGCAGCGCTTTAAGGCCCCGGAACTGCCGCATCCTGGCGCGATGCCATTCCTTCAGGGCTCGGCGAAAAGCGCTGGTGGAATGACACATCGTCATCAGTGGATGCTCAGCTCCAAAAAATCTTCGAATACAGAAACGCAAAAAGCCTGTGCTGGTGTGGCCAGACAGGCTCTCATTTTTTCGCCGTGATTACTTGCGCAAGCCCAGTTTCTGGATCAATGCGGTGTAACGCGGTGCGTCGCGGTCTTTCAGGTACTTCAACAGGCTCTTGCGGGTGTTGACCATCTTCAACAAACCACGGCGACCGTGGTGGTCTTTCATGTGGGTTTTGAAGTGAGGGGTCAGCTCATTGATGCGTGCGGTGAGCAGCGCAACCTGGACTTCGGGAGACCCGGTGTCGTTGGCGCTGCGCGCGTTGTCTTTGACGATGAGTGCTTTTTCAGCGACGGTAGCGGTCATGATGTTTCCTGTGGAATGTCACCACGCCACTTTTCGGTGGTCGCGGTTTCATGTTGGACTTGCGGACACCGGTGAAACCGACCAGCGCCGTGCTGCTTGCTATGCCTGGCAGATGTGTGCTCAGCAAAGCCTGTCAAGTATAGCCCGACCAGACATCAAGCCGCCGCCGAGTCGAAATCAGCCAGCGGCCAGCGTGGCAGCACGCTGAACGCATGGTGCGCAAGCGGTGTGGCCACACCACGCTGCGCGCGCATGGCCCCAGCCAGCGCAATCATCGCGCCGTTGTCGGTGCACAGCGCCAGCTCTGGGTAGTGAACCTTGATCTGGCGCTGCCCGCACTCCATGTTCAGCAGGCGGCGCAGCTCGCGGTTGGCACCCACGCCGCCCGCCACCACCACATGTTTCAGACGTGTGCTGCGCAAGGCCGCCAAGGTTTTGCGAACCAGCACGTCAACGATGGCTTGCTGCGTGGCTGCCGCCAAGTCGGCTTTGCTTTGCGGACTCGGATCGTCGCCGAGCTTCAAAACCTGGGTGCGCACTGCGGTTTTCAAACCGGCAAATGAAAAATCAAGCGTGCCGCTGTGCAGCAGCGGTCGCGGCAAGCGAAAGGCCGACGCGTCGCCCTGCTCTGCCAAGTTCGCCAACGCGGGCCCGCCGGGATAGCCCAAGCCCAGCATCTTGGCCGACTTGTCGAAAGCCTCACCCGCAGCGTCGTCAATCGTCTCGCCCAGCAGCTCGTAGGAAGCGACTTCATTCACCTGCATCAACTGCGTGTGGCCGCCTGACACCAACAAAGCCAAGAAGGGAAATTCAGGCGGATCGGCGCTTAAAAAAGGAGACAGCAAATGGCCTTCCAAGTGATGAATGCCGACCACTGGTTTGTTCAGCGCCGCCGCCAAACTGCAAGCCACTCCCGCGCCCACCAGCAGCGCGCCCGCCAAGCCCGGGCCTTGGGTGAAAGCCACCATGTCGATGTCGGCGAGCGCCAATTGGGCTTCGCGCAAAACTTGCGTTGTGAGCGGCAGCACGCGGCGAATGTGATCTCGCGATGCCAGCTCAGGCACCACGCCGCCATAAGCCTCGTGCATCGCGACTTGGCTGTGCAAAGCGTGCGCCAACAGCATGGGCGTGGCGGTGGATGCGATGTCACAGCGAACAAGCGCGACGCCGGTTTCGTCGCATGAAGATTCGATACCGAGGATGAGCATGCGCAAAGTGTAGGTGTGCTCAGGCGGTGGCTGCTGATCGAGCGGAGCGCCAACCTGCCGTTGCGAAGTTCGGCATCACGGCGAAGCAGTCGGGGTAAGGCTGCGTTGAAGATGATGGCGCGAAAGTTGCATGGTGTGAACCCATGACCCTCAAGGCCGCGCTTCGCATCGTCATCGTCGCACCCGAATTGGGCGACGTGCAATCTGACGCCGACGCAGAACGCGAAGCCGAACGAGTCGCTGAAAGATCACGCAGCCTGCGCATCGGTCTGCTGCAAAACGGCTACAACATCGTGGCGGTGCTGCCGGCCGATGTTTTTTTGCCGGACAGACTGGCGCAAATTGGCCCAGACATGATCATCGTGGACGTCGAAAGCGAAGCGCGGGACACGCTGGAGCATGTGGTCATGGCCACCCGCGATGCACGCCGACCCATCGTCCTGTTCACCAACGACGACGACACCACGCATGTGCGCGACGCCATCGCTGCGGGCGTGACGGCCTACGTAGTCGCGGGCTTGGCAGCTGATCGCGTCAAGCCGGTGCTGGACGTGGCGCTGGCACGCTTCCAACACGAGGAAGCCTTGCGCCGCGAGCTGACCGACGCACGCAGCCAGTTGTCAGACCGCAAAACCATAGACCGTGCCAAAGGCATCTTGATGAGCCGTCAATCACTGAGCGAAGAAGAGGCTTACGCGCGGCTGCGCAAAACTGCCATGGACAAAGGCTTGAAGTTGGCTGACGTGGCGCAGCGAATTTTGGACGTGGCGGATTTGTTGGGCTGACGCTGGTTGCGGAAAAAAATTCACGCACACGGCCGTTCGGACTGGGGGGGGTATTTCTTCCGACTGTCCTGAGGTAGTTTTCCGACCGTCCTGAGGTATCCAAAGAAGGAAGGCCAGTGCAACCCTGCGCACATCAAATCAAACGGGCCATGGCCCGTGTTTTCTATTTACCGAACGGCATCGGAGTCATCTGCGCACAAAACTTGTGCGCGATGTCGCGGAGCACCCTGGCACGCGCCTTGCTCCTGTGACTGCAAGGGGTCAACGGCGATCTCTGACAATTTGGGTTCGCACCGTGAATGGTGTTGGCCCACAGGACGACGGCGTCCCCACAAATTCAGGCACTCCTGAATATGTGTGGACGCTTTTTTGTTTTTCTACGCCACAAGCCTTACTGGAATCGTTATGACCGGCCCTCTTTTTCAAACGCCAGCCCTGAGCCGCCGCACCGTCATCAAAGCCGCCGCCGCCGCCGCCACCACGGCAACTGCCGCGGGGATGATTCCTGGCCTGCAAAGCGTGGTTTATGCACAAGGGTCAGACAAGCCCGAGAAGGAAGAGGTACGCATCGGCTTCATCCCGCTGACCGACTGCGCCTCGGTGGTGATGGCCTCGGTGCTGGGCTTTGACAAAAAGTACGGCGTGAAAATCATCCCCACCAAAGAGGCGTCTTGGGCCGGTGTGCGCGACAAGCTGGTGAATGGCGAGCTCGACATGGCGCATGTTTTGTACGGGCTGATTTACGGTGTCCATTTAGGAGTCAGCGGCCCCAAAAAAGACATGGCCGTGTTGATGACTCTGAACAACAACGGGCAAGCGATCACGCTGTCGAAAAAGCTGGCCGACAAAGGCGCGGTGGACGGCCCCGGTTTGGCCAAACTGATGGCCAGCGAAAAACGGGAATACACCTTCGCGCAAACCTTCCCCACCGGCACGCACGCGATGTGGCTGTACTACTGGATGGCCAGTTACGGCATCAATCCCATCAAAGACGCCAAGGTGATCACGGTGCCTCCCCCGCAAATGGTGGCCAACATGCGCGTGGGCAACATGGACGGCTACTGCGTGGGTGAGCCCTGGAACCACCGCGCCATTGCCGACGGTATCGGCATTACTGGCGTGACCACTCAAGACATTTGGAAAGATCACCCCGAGAAGGTGTTGGGCACCACAGCCGACTTCGTCAAGCAGAACCCCAACACCGCGCGCGCCGTGATGATGGCGATTTTGGAAGCAGGCAAATGGATAGATGCCAGCTTGGCCAACAAAAACAAAATGGCCGAGACCATCGCCGACAAGAGCTACGTGAACACCAGTGTGGACGTGATCAACCAGCGCATCTTGGGCCGCTACCAAAACGGCATGGGCAGGACTTGGGACGACCCGAATCACATGAAGTTTTTCAACGACGGCGCAGTCAATTTCCCTTACCTGTCTGACGGCATGTGGTTCTTGACGCAGCACAAGCGTTGGGGTCTGTTGAAAGATCACCCCGATTACTTGGCCGTGGCCAAACAGATCAACCAGGTTGATCTTTACAGGCAGGCCGCAGGCGCACTGAAAGTAAGCGTGCCCAAAGACGTGATGCGCACCAGCAAGATGATTGACGGCGTGGTGTGGGACGGTAAAGACCCGAAGAAATACGCCGACGGTTTTGCTGTCAAAGCCTGATCTGAGCCTCGCATTTCGTTATTTTCAAAGTCACCGGAGATCACCATGGTCAGTGCTGTTTTTCATTCACCCTCTGAGGCCAGTGCGGCGGCTCGGGCCGTGCCCGCGATTGCCGCAACAGCGACGACTGCAACTCCTGCGAAAGCCAAACCAGGTCGTGTTCCTCACGACTGGAACGGGATGGCGCTGAAAGTTTTGCCACCGATTTTCGGCATCGCTGTCTTGGTCGGAATTTGGGCGCTGTTGACCATGAAAGGCACCAGCTTCCCCACGCCTTGGGCCACCTTCAAAGAGGCCGTGATCGTGTTCTCCGATCCGTTTTACAACAAGGGTCCCAACGACCAAGGCATAGGTTGGAACATCTTGTTTTCGCTGGAGCGTGTGGCCGTGGGCTTTGGTTTGGCGGCAGTCGTCGGCATCCCGGTGGGTTTCATGATTGGCCGCTTCAAGGTGTTGAACAGCATGGTGTCTCCGCTTATCAGTTTGCTGCGCCCTGTGTCGCCTTTGGCTTGGCTGCCGATTGGTTTGCTGGTGTTCAAAGCGGCCAATCCGGCTGCCATTTGGACCATCTTTATCTGTTCGATCTGGCCCATGATCATCAACACCGCCGTGGGCGTGCAGCGCGTGCCGGCCGACTACCTCAACGTGGCGCGCGTGCTGAACCTCAGTGAGTGGAAGGTGATGACGCGCATCCTGTTTCCTGCGGTGTTGCCTTACATGCTGACTGGCGTGCGGCTGAGCGTGGGCACGGCATGGTTGGTGATCGTTGCGGCCGAGATGTTGACCGGCGGCGTAGGCATCGGCTTTTGGGTGTGGGACGAGTGGAACAACCTGAACGTTAAGCACATCTTGATTGCCATCTTCGTGATCGGCGTGGTGGGTTTGTTGCTGGAGTGGCTGCTCATCAGCATTGCCAAGCGCTTCAGTTATGACGACGTCTAATCTGGGAAACACACCATGAACAGCTTTATCCAAGTCGAGCACGCCGAGATGGTTTTCGCAACGCGCAAGGGCAACTTTCACGCCCTGCGCGACATCAACCTCAATGTCGAACGTGGGGAGTTCGTCACCCTCATCGGGCACTCAGGGTGCGGGAAATCGACGCTGCTGAATTTGATAGCTGGGCTGACTTTGCCCACCAGCGGCACCCTGCTGTGCGACAACCGTGAGATCGCAGCACCTGGTCCCGAACGCGCGGTGGTGTTTCAAAACCATTCGCTGTTGCCATGGCTGACTTGCTCTGAGAACGTACACCTCGCGGTAGAGCGAGTTTTCGGTGCGAAAGAGTCAAAAGCCCAGCTTAAGGCACGCACCGAAGCGGCGCTGGAGTTGGTCGGCATGGGCCATGCCTTGGCCAAACGGCCGCATGAAATTTCGGGCGGCATGAAGCAGCGCGTGGGTATCGCACGGGCTTTGGCCATGGAGCCCAAGGTGCTGTTGTTGGACGAGCCTTTTGGTGCTCTCGATGCGCTGACCCGCGCTCATTTGCAAGACGAGCTGCTCAAGATAGTGGCCCGCACCCACAGCACCGTGGTGATGGTGACGCATGACGTGGACGAGGCCGTGCTGCTGTCAGACCGCATCGTCATGATGACCAACGGCCCTGCGGCCACCATCGGTGAAATTTTGACGGTAACCCTGGAGCGGCCACGCAATCGCGTCGCTCTGGCTGATGACGCGCGCTACGTGAAGCATCGCAAGCAGGTGCTGGACTTTTTGTACACGCGGCACGCGAAAGTGCAAGAGCTGGCTGCATAAATGCGGCGGGGAAAACAGCGACTCATCTGACCCGTCCGTGCGACCGCGCACACACACAAACTAGATTGTTTTTCTGCGGCGGCAAGCCCGCATTTACATGGCGTTTATGCCGCCACTTCTCTTTTTTAGCCCGTCTTTTTGCACACCGTCCTAAGCTGCACCTTTGGCTAAGGAGTGCTTCATGGACGTGGTTTGGACAGCTTTATTCGCCGCCTTGTGCGCTGCCACTGGCGGGCTGGTGATTGCCTGTGAACGCTGGCTTGCGCCGCGTTCCAAAGCCCTGCGCTGATCGGTTGCCCACCATGCAAACCATTTACTGGTTGGGCGGGCTGCTCAGCGCAGCACTCTTCGTCTATCTCCTGTTCGCGTTGGTGCGCGCTGAGGAGTTTTAATGACGCCCCAGATGCTGATCCTTCTGGTGGCTTTTGTCGCCTGCGTGCTGTTGCTCGCGCTGCCCATGGGTCGATGGATGGCGGCGGTGGCTTCTGATGGAGCCAACTCGGGATCGTCACTGGCGCGCATTCCCAACGCAGTGCTCAGAGCCTGCGGTGCCCAGCCCGAACGCGAACAAGGCTGGCGTGAATATGCCGTCGCCGTGCTGGCATTCAACATAGTGGGCGTTGTCGCCGTGTACGCGTTGCAACGCTTGCAAGGCGCGCTGCCGCTCAACCCGCAAGGCATGGCAGGCGTGCTGCCCGACTCGGCGTTCAACACTGCCATCAGCTTTGTCACCAACACCAATTGGCAAGGCTACGCGGGCGAATCGACGATGAGCCATTTGACCCAAATGCTGGGCTTGGCGGTGCAAAACTTTCTGTCAGCGGCCACCGGAATCGCGGTGGCGTTTGCGCTGATTCGCGGCTTTGCGCGACACGGCGCGCAGGCGATAGGCAACTTTTGGGTGGACGTGACGCGCATCACTTTGTACGTGTTGCTGCCGCTGTGCGTGGTGTTTGCGCTGTTGCTGGCGAGCCAGGGCGTGGTTCAAAACTTCAAGCCCGACGCGACCGTCACTTTGACTGAAGCCTTGAATTATTCGGTGTCCGGCCCGGCAGGCTTGGACGGCAAGCCCACCGAGGTCGCGACAACCGCCACCACGCAAACCTTGCCGATGGGGCCTATGGCGTCGCAAGAGGCCATCAAGATGATCGGCACCAACGGCGGCGGCTTCTTGAACGCTAACTCGGCACACCCGTTTGAGAACCCGACGCCGTTCATCAACATCTTGCAAATGCTGGCGATCTTTTTGATCCCGGCCGGCATGTGCTTGGCGTTCGGCCAGATGGTGGGCGACAAGCGCCAAGGTTGGGCCTTGCTGATCGCGATGACAGTGATCTTTGTGGCGGCCGTGGTCGGCATCATGTGGGCCGAACAAGCGGGCAACCCCAAGCTGAGTGCCTTGGGGGCCGACCAAGTCGCCGGCGCGCTGCAAAGCGGCGGCAACATGGAAGGCAAGGAATCGCGCTTTGGCATTGCCGCAACCGCCTTGTTTGCAGCTGTCACCACTGCCGCCTCGTGCGGCGCGGTGAACGGCATGCATGCCTCGCTCACGCCTTTGGGCGGCGGCGTGACCATGCTGCTGATGCAACTGGGCGAGGTGGTGTTTGGGGGCGTGGGATCAGGTCTGTACGGCATGCTGATCTTCGCGGTGATGGCGGTCTTTTTGGCGGGTTTGATGATTGGCCGCACACCCGAATACCTCGGCAAAAAGATCGAGCCTGCCGAGATCAAGCTGGTGTCTGTCGCCATCCTCATCACGCCGTTTTTGGTGCTGATGGGCACTGCTGTGGCGACCAGCGTCGATGCCGGTCGGGCCGGTCTGCTCAACCCAGGTGCCGCGGGTTTTTCGGAAGTGCTGTACGCGTTTTCTTCGGCGGCCAACAACAACGGCAGCGCGTTTGCAGGCTTGTCCGCCAACACGCCTTTCTACAACGCGATGCTGGGCGCAGCGATGTGGGCAGGCCGCTTCGGCGTGATCATTCCGGTGCTGGCGTTGGCCGGTGCGTTGGCTGCGAAGAAGCGCGTGCAACGGGTCACGGCTGATGGGGCGTCAGACGCAACCTCAGGCGCAACCTCAGACACAACAAACGCCGCCATGCCAACACACGGCCCGCTGTTCATCGTGCTGCTGGTGGCCACCGTGCTGCTCATTGGTGCACTGACCTACATCCCCGCGTTGGCGCTGGGCCCGGTCGTTGAACACCTGAACCTCATCAAGTGAGAAACCAGATGCCTGCCCAAATGCCCAACCCAACAGCGTCATTCGCTTTGACAGACAAGCCCAAGGCGTCAGGCTTGTTTGACAGCGCCTTGATGGTGCCTGCCTTGCGCGATGCGTTCAGCAAGCTCAGCCCTGCCGTGCAGTGGCGCAACCCGGTGATGTTCATCGTCTACGTCGCGGCCATTTTGATCAGTGGCTTGTGGCTGCAGGCGCTGTTTGCGCCGGACGCCGATTCAACAAATTCGCGCGCCAATTCACCCACGTGGTTCATCGGTGCCAACGCCTTGTGGCTGTGGTTCACGCTGCTGTTTGCCAACTTCGCCGAGGCATTGGCCGAAGGTCGCAGCAAGGCCCAAGCCGCCAGCCTGCGCGGCCTAAAGAAAAGCGGCATCGCGAAGAAGTTGACCCCTCGCTCGGCGGGTACGTCGAGCGGTCCCCCGGGGGGACGCGGCCCGGCTTGGGGCGGCCCGGCGCTCGTGTCGCTCGCCGCGTTCAGTTACCGAGATCAATCATGGTTGCCGGTAGAAACAGACGAGCTGCGCATAGGCGCGGTGTTGTTGGTGGAAGCCGGTGACACCATGCCCTGCGACGGCGAGGTGATCGAGGGGGTGGCATCGGTGGATGAAAGTGCCATCACAGGCGAATCGGCCCCAGTGATTCGCGAGTCGGGCGGCGACTTCTCGTCCGTCACCGGCGGCACCCGGGTGTTGTCTGATTGGATCGTGGTGCGCTGCACAGTGAACCCCGGCGCGTCATTTTTAGACCGCATGATTTCGATGGTGGAAGGGGCCAAGCGCCGCAAGACGCCCAACGAAGTGGCGCTGACGATTTTGTTGGTGGCGCTCACGCTGGTGTTTTTGATGGCCACCGTCACGCTGCTGCCGTTTTCCATCTTCGCGGTGGACTTGGCGAAAAGCGGCTCTGCCGTGTCGATCACGGTGTTGGTGGCCTTGTTGGTGTGCTTGATACCCACCACCATCGGCGGCTTGTTATCGGCCATCGGAGTGGCGGGCATGAGCCGCATGTTGGGCGCCAACGTGATTGCCACGTCGGGCCGCGCGGTGGAAGCCGCAGGCGATGTGGACGTGCTCTTGCTCGACAAAACCGGCACCATCACGCTGGGGAATCGGCAGGCATCGAACTTCTTCGCCGCGCCGGGTTTTACTGAACTTCAATTGAGTGAGGCAGCGGCGCTCTCATCACACGCCGACGAGACGCCGGAGGGCCGCAGCATCGTCTCTCTGGCCAAGCAAAAATTTGGTGAGAGTCATTTGGGAACCGCTGCAGGGGCCGACATGAGTCAAGCCAGCTTTGTGCCCTTCACCGCGCAAACGCGCATGAGCGGCATCAACTGGAACGGCCGCAACATCCGCAAAGGTGCCAGCGACGCGATACGCAAACACGTCGAAGCTTTGGGTGGTCGCTTTGCGCCCGAACTCACGCGCGCCGTGGAAGACATTGCGCGCCGCGGCAGCACGCCCTTGGTGGTGTGCGACGGTGCGCTGGTGTTGGGTGCGGTGGAGCTGAAAGACATCGTCAAGGGCGGCATCAAAGAGCGCTTTGGCGAGCTGCGCCGCATGGGTATCAAGACGGTGATGATCACCGGCGACAACAAGCTGACAGCGGCGGCCATCGGTGCTGAAGCAGGTGTGGACGACGTGCTGGCCGAGGCCACACCCGAGGCCAAGCTGGCTCTGATTCGCAAGTACCAAGCCGACGGCTACATGGTGGCCATGACCGGCGACGGCACCAACGACGCGCCCGCACTGGCGCAAGCCGACGTGGCCGTGGCGATGAACAGCGGCACCCAAGCGGCCAAAGAAGCCGGCAACATGGTCGACCTGGACAGCAACCCCACCAAGCTGATCGAGGTGGTGGAAATCGGCAAGCAAATGCTGATGACGCGCGGCTCGCTCACCACCTTCAGCATTGCCAACGACGTGGCCAAATACTTCGCCATCATCCCGGCGGCTTTTGCGGTGACTTACCCGCAACTCGGCGCGTTGAATGTGATGCAGCTGGCGTCACCCAACTCGGCCATTTTGTCGGCCGTGATTTTCAATGCACTCATCATCGTGGTGCTGATTCCGCTGGCGCTGAAGGGCGTCAAGTACCGGGCGCTGGGCGCTGCCGCGCTGCTGCGGCGCAACGCCTTGGTGTATGGGCTGGGCGGGTTGGTGGTGCCTTTCATTGGCATCAAGCTGATTGACTTGGTGTTGACGCTGCTGGGTTTGACATGACTTTGTTTGACATGGCTTGGTTTGATTTGACGTGGTTTGATTTAGTCGAAAGCACAACAACATGAACACCCTTCTCCAAGCCGTTCGCCCCGCCGTGTCGGTGTTCGTGCTGCTCAGCGCGATCACGGGCATCGCCTACCCACTGCTGGTCACTGCCATCTCGCAGACCGCGTTTGCGCACACCGCCAACGGCTCGCTCGTCACCGTGAACGGCCAGGCGGTGGGCTCGTCGCTGATTGGGCAATCGTTCAGCAGCCCACGCTATTTTTGGTCGCGGCCTTCTGCCACTGGAACCATGCCCTACAACGGTTTGGCCTCGGGCGGGTCTAACTTGACAGCCAACAACCCGGTTCTGATTGACAGCGTGAAAGGCCGCATTGCCGCCCTGCGCGCGGCCGACCCGGGCAACACGGCTGCTGTGCCCATCGACTTGGTGACCGCATCAGGCAGCGGGCTCGATCCCGACATCAGTTTGGCCGCCGCGAACTACCAGGCCGCGCGCGTGGCGCGAACACGGGGGCTGGAGGTGCAAGCCGTGCAAGCCATGATCACCAGTCACGGAAAAAAACCTTGGTTGGGCGTTTTGGGCGAGCCGCGTGTGAACGTGCTGGCATTGAACTTGGCGCTTGACGGCAAGCAGACCACACCCGCGCTTCGATAGACTGACTCGATGTCAGCCGAGCCCGAACGCCCCGACCCCGACGAGCTGCTGGCCAGAGGCCAAGCGGCTCAAGCCAAAGCGGCGCGCGGCACGCTGAAAATTTTCTTTGGCGCCTCAGCTGGCGTCGGAAAAACCTACGCGATGCTGAAGGCCGCGCAGCGCCTGCGCGAGCAACAGATCGATGTGGTGGCGGGCATCGTTGAGACGCATGGCCGGTCGGAAACCACTGACCAATTAAGTGGGTTGGAAGTGCTGCCGCTGCGCCTGTTTGATATCAAGGGCAAGCAGATCCAAGAGTTCGATTTGGACGCCGCGTTGGCACGCAAGCCGGGTGTGTTGCTGGTTGACGAATTGGCGCACAGCAACGCCACAGGCAGCCGCCACCCCAAGCGCTGGCAAGACATTGAAGAGCTGCGCGACGCCGGCATCAACGTGTTGACCACCGTGAACGTGCAGCACATCGAAAGCCTGAACAACGTGGTGGGCGGCATCACCGGAATACGGGTGTGGGAGACAGTGCCCGACCATGTGTTCGACACCGCCGACGAGGTGGTGCTGGTTGATTTGCCCACCGACGACCTGCTGCGCCGCTTGAAAGAAGGCCGCGTTTATATGCCCGACCAAGCGGCGTCTGCGGTACAAAATTTCTTTCGCAAAGGCAACCTGATGGCGCTGCGCGAACTGGCGCTGCGCCGCACCGCCGACCGCGTGGACGATGACGTGCGCAGCTACCGTCGCGAGCAGGTGGGCCGTGACCAGCGCGAGGTGTGGCAAGTGACCGACGCGCTGTTGGTGTGCGTGGGCAGCGAGCCCGGCGTTGACAAACTGCTGCGCGCCGCCAGCCGTAGGGCCGCGCGCAGCAACGCGCCATGGCACGCGGTGTACGTTGAAACGCCCGCCTTGCAGCGCTTGTCTGAAGGCAAGCGGCGCGATATTTTGCGCAGCCTGAAATTGGCCGAAGCGCTGGGTGCCACCACCGCCACCTTGACGGCGCAAGCCGCGCCCCAAGCCGTGGTGGCGTACGCGCGTGAACACAACCTCGGTACGGTGGTGGCAGGCCGCGGCACACAGGCCAGAGCGTGGTGGCACATGCGGTGGTTCCATCGCGGCCGCCACTTTGCCGAGCAAGTCGCAGAGCTGGCACCCGAAATTGAATTGATGGTGGTGCCGCGCGACACCACCGCGCCCGCACTTGCCACCACACCCGCAGGCCGTCAAGGCGACCGCGCGACGCGACGCCAACCGTGGCCGGGCATCGCCTGGGCCGCAGCGTCCAGCGGCGCTGTGGCCCTGCTGGTCACGCCGCTGTTGCCTTATCTGGACTTGGCCAACATCGTCATGCTGTTTTTGCTGGCGGTGGTGGCAGTGGCAATGAAGTATGGGCGGCTCCCGGCCTTGGTCGCCACCGTGCTCAATGTGGCGGCGTTTGTCTTTTTCTTTGTGCCACCGCGCTTCAGCTTTGCCGTCGTTGACGTTCAGTACCTCATCACCTTTGCGGTGATGATGACAGTGGGATTGGTGGTGGGGCAGCTCACGGCGTCGCTGCACTACCAAGTGCGCGT
>JANYJJ010000137.1 GCA_025358485.1 Burkholderiales bacterium
AGACCCGGTCGATAATTTTCTCGCCGAACAGCCCTTGCGGCCGCACCAACAAGAAGAACAAGGCCAACACGTAGGCAAACCAAATTTCTATGCCACCGCCCATCATCGGGCCGAGGTAAATCTCAGACAATTTCTCGCCCACACCAATGATCAAGCCGCCAATGATGGCACCCGGTATGGACGTGAGGCCACCCAAAATCACCACTGGCAAGGCCTTGAGCGCCACCAGCGTCAAAGAAAACTGCACGCCCAACTTGCTGCCCCAAATGATGCCGGCCACCAAGGCGACCACGCCGGCCACCGACCACACGATGACCCAAATGCGCGACAGCGGTATGCCGATGGACTGCGCAGCCTGGTGGTCATCGGCCACCGCGCGAAGTGCGCGGCCGGTGGCGGTTTTTTGGAAGAACAGCGCCAGCAGTGCCACCAACACCGCCGCAATCAATGCCGCCGACAAGTCTTCCTGGCTCACCAAAACACCGCCCTGAAATACGCTCTCCAGAAGCATGGTCGGATCTTTGGGCAGGCCGACGTCGATCTTGTAGATGTCGTTTCCAAACAGCATTTGCCCTGAGCCCTCCAAGAAATAAGCGACTCCCAAGGTGGCCATCAACAGCGTGATGCCTTCTTGATTGACCAGCTTGCCCAGCACCAATTTTTCGATCATCCAAGCCACCACCACCATCACCGCGGTTGCGCCGATGAAGGCCAGCGTGTTGGCGGCAATACGGTTGGTGATGCCGGTGATCTGAGGTATCCATTCCGCGAAACGTGCCATGGCGAGTGCAGCAAAAAGCACCATGGCACCTTGCGCAAAATTGAATACGCCGGACGCTTTGTAGATCAGCACGAAGCCCAGCGCGATCAGTGAATACAGCATGCCGGCCATCAAGCCGCCGATCAGGGTTTCAAGGAAAAAAGCCATGTGAAGTCGGTGTGCGGTTCGGTTGTCGGATCAAACGGTTCGTCGAATGAGACGCTTTGGTGCGGGGTTGGGAGGCGTCGCGTTACTTCGATTCACGCCGCTTCACGTCGATGTGCCAAGGTAAGCACTGATGACATCCGGGTTGGCGCGCACTTCAGTCGGCGTGCCGTCGCCTATCTTTTTACCGTAGTCCAACACCACCACACGGTCTGAAATGTCCATCACCACGCCCATGTCGTGCTCGATCAACACGATGGTGGTGCCGTATTCATCGTTCACGTCCAAGATGAAGCGGCTCATGTCCTGCTTCTCTTCCACGTTCATGCCGGCCATCGGTTCGTCGAGCAACAGCACCTGTGGCTCCATCGCCAAGGCACGGCCCAAATCGACGCGTTTTTGCAAACCGTAGGGCAAGCGGCCGACCGGTGTTTTTCTGTAGGGCTGAATCTCAAGAAAGTCGATGATGCGTTCCACCACGGCGCGCTGCTCCACTTCTTCGCGCTGTGCCGCGCCGAGGTGCAGCGCCTGTTGGAAGATGTTGGTCTTCATCTTGAGGTTGCGGCCGGTCATGATGTTGTCGATCACGCTCATGCCCTTGAACAACGCCAAGTTTTGAAAGGTGCGCGCCACGCCCATCTCGGCCACTTGGCGCGAGTTCATGTGCTTGAAGGTTTTGCCACGCAGCGCAATCTCGCCTTGCTGTGGTTGATAGACGCCGTTGATGCAGTTCAGCATGGAGCTTTTGCCCGCACCATTCGGGCCAATGATGGCGCGTATCTCGTGCTCGCGAACATCGAAGCTGATGTCGGTGAGCGCCTTCACACCGCCAAAGGCGAGGCTGATGTTTTTGACTTCCAAAATCACCTTGCCAACCTTGCGGTGTGTGCTGGCGTCGTTGACTGCTTCGGCGCTGATTTCGGTGAACATCAGGCTGCCTTCTGCACGGTTGCAAACACCTTGGTGTCGATGATCTTCAAGTCGGCCGAGACCATGCCGGTGCGGCCGTCTTCAAACTTCACGGCCGTCTCGACATACTGGTGAGTCAGGCCGCCGTACAAGGCATTCACCAACACCTCGTAACGCTCGGCGATGGTGCCGCGCTTGACCTTGCGGGTGCGCGTGAGCTCACCGTCGTCTGCGTCCAGTTCCTTGTGCAACACCAAGAAGCGACTGACCTGGCTGCCGGTCAACATCTGGTCGGCGGCCAAGTCGGCGTTGACCTTTTCAACGCACTCGCGCAGCAGTTCAGCCACCTCGGGTTTTTGCGCCAGGTCGGCATAGCCGCCGTAAGGCAAGTTGCGCTTTTCGGCCCAGTTGCCCACCGCTTCCATGTCGATGTTGATGAAGGCACAAACCCGCTCGCGCTTGTCCCCAAAGGCCACGGCTTCTTTGATGAAGGGGAAGAACTTGAGTTTGTTCTCGACGTACTTGGGTGCAAACATGGCACCGTCGTGCAGGCCGCCCACAATGCGCCCGACGTCTTTGGCGCGGTCGATGATCTTCAAGTGCCCACCCGCATTCAAGAAGCCCGCGTCACCGGTGTGGTACCAGCCGTCAGCGCTGAGCACCTCGGCGGTGGCGGCGGGGTTCTTGTAGTACTCCTTCAACAAGCCGGGCGACTTGACCAAAATTTCGCCGCTTTCGGTCAGCTTGATTTCCACGCCGTCAATCGGCACGCCCACGGTGTCGGCGTGCGCTTCGTTGTCGGGTTGCAGGCAGACGAACACGGCGGTTTCGGTCGAGCCGTAAAGCTGCTTCAGGTTGATGCCGATGGAGCGGTAGAAAGTAAACAAATCGGGACCAATGGCCTCGCCTGCGGTGTAGGCCACGCGCACACGGTTCAAGCCCAAGGTGTTGCGCAGCGGCGCGTAAATCACCCAGTTGCCAACGGCGTAATGAATGCTGTCCAACAGCCCGAGCGACTTGCCGTCCATGCGGGCGGGGCCCACGCGTTTGGCCAAGGCCATGAAGTGATGGAACAGCGCTTTCTTGATGCGGCCCGCGTCTTCCATGCGGATCATCACTGTGGTGAGCAAACCTTCAAACACGCGCGGCGGCGCGAAGTAATAAGTCGGCCCGATTTCTTTCAAGTCGATGGTGACGGTGCTGGCGCGCTCGGGGCAATTCACCACAAAACCGCACTGCAACCACATCGCATACGAGAAGATGTTTTGGCCTACCCACGCGGGTGGCAAATAGGCCAACACTTCTTCATTGCAGGTGATCTTGTCAAAGCTGGCACCGGCCTGCGCGCGGTCGATCAAGGTGCTGTGCGTGTGCACCACGCCCTTGGGGTTGCCGGTGGTGCCCGAGGTGAAAAACATGGCGGCCACGTCATTGGGTTGGCCCGTCTGCACTTCAGTGTCGAAAAAACTGAGGTGCGTTTTGTTGAAGGCACGGCCCGATTCGATCAAGCTGTCCAGGCTGCTCAGGCCGCTGTCGGCGTATTTGCGCAGGCCGCGCGGGTCGTCAAACCACACGGTTTTGAGTTGCGGGCACTGACCACGCAACTCGATCATTTTGTCGACTTGCTCTTGGTCTTCAACAATCGCAAACGCCACCTCGGCGTTGTTGATAGGGAAGACAAATTCTGCAGGCACGGCGTCTTGGTACAGAGGCACGGGAATGGCCCCGAGCGACTGCGCTGCCAGCATGCTGGCGTACAAACGCGGCCGGTTTTCACCAATCACCACGATGTGGTCGCCGCGATTCAAACCCGCCTGCGCCAAGCCGCAGGCCAACTCGCGCACCAGCAGCGCCAGCGCTGACCAGCTCAAAGTTTGCCAAATGCCTTGGTCTTTTTCACGCAGCGCAGCTGCCCCGGGACGCTGGGCGGCGTGGCTGAGCATCAAGCGCGGGAAAGTGGTTTGCAAGCGTGTCTCCATCATGTGCCCGCACTGCACATCAAAGAATGCAGACAAACATTTAAATCCGACTGTAAGAACAAGTTTGACGTTAGGTTGTCGTTATGACGACAATTCAAGGGTCAGTCCTCTCGGGTGTTTCCCTCTCAAGCGCATGCAGACCAGCTCGTCCAGTTCGCAGGCCCGCAGCGCCACCGCCTTGCTGCAGCGTGCGCGCTCGGCCAGCCCGCAAGAACTCGGCGGCATTCCTTGGTTGCAGGTGCTGGCCGAAGACGAGCGCGCCAAAGCCATCGCCGATTTGCGTGTGGTGCAGGTTGCCCCCGGCGAGCTGCTGTGCCGCGTGGGCCGCCCGGCCACGTTTTGGTTTGGCGTGATTGACGGCCTGCTGAAAATGAGCAGCACCTCTGCCGTGGGTCTGCCCATCACCTTCACCGGCGTGCCGCCTGGTGGTTGGTTTGGCGAGGGCACGGTGCTCAAGCGCGAGGCCTATCGCTACAACATTGAAGCGCTGCGCCGCAGCACGGTGGCGGGCATCACGGTGGGCATGTTTGACTGGCTGTGCGAACACAGCATTCCCTTCAACCGCTTCATCACGCAGCAACTGAATGAGCGCTTGGGCCAGTTCATCGGGGCGCGCGAAATTGACCGCATGAACGACCCCGACGCGCGCGTGGCACGCAGTCTGGGTGCGCTGTTTCACCCTGTGCTGTATCCCGGGGTGGGAGAGATTTTGCGCATCACGCAGCAAGAGCTGGCTTACTTGGTGGGCTTGTCGCGCCAGCGCGTGAATGAGGCGCTGCGCACGCTGCAGGCGGCAGGGGTCATACGCATTGAGTACGGCGGTTTGCGCGTCTTGAACCTGGACGCGCTGCGGACCTTCAGGTCGTGAGCCCTTTGATCGTGACCATTCAGAGCGTGAACTAGAAAAGGAAGCTAGCGACCAGTCAAGCTGCCCAGCTTGCGCAAACCCCGCACCGTGTTGTGCAGCAGCGCATCGCGAAGGGGGGACAGCCCCACCGGTTTCGGATTCAAACCCCAGCCGCGCAAACGGCCATTCGCGGCATACAACATGGCGCGTTTGTCGATGGCCGGGGTGCGAAAGGTCACGCTGAATGACACCGACACTTCGGGCCCGTTTTGCACCCAATGCGGTGCGTTCACAGGGAAGTGCAAGCCGAGGCCCGGCGTCAAATCAAACACCTGCGCCTTGGCCGCGTAGGCGTCTTGGTAGCTGAGGTTGCGATGCGCGCCACCGTAATGCGCTTCGATCTCTTTTTCGCTCAGCAAACTGCGGTCCATGCTGTCCCACAGGCTCACTTTTTTGCTGCCGGTGAGTTGCAGCAAAAAGTTGTGCTCGCCGTCCATGTGATACGGCGTGCGCGAGCCCGGCGAGCTGATGAAAATGTAGCCCTCGTGACGGCGCATGCCCGGCGTGAGCGGCTCTGACAAATGGGCTACATCGCCCAAACAAGCGTCTAACAACGCGCGGTAAGTCGGGTCGGCTTCGACGTTTTTCAGCACCATCCACGAGCGGCAAGTTTCGATGCGACGCATGGTTTCTTCCACGCTCAAACCGGTTTGCGGCGTGAGCTTGTCGTGCATGTCGATGTCTATGGTTCCGGCGTTGTACTCGACCTTGCTCGGGGGCAAGCGCTTGGACAGCTCAATCAGGCTTTCCAGGGAAAAAAGCGGGTTGCCACAGAGCGCGTGCTGCATCAAAAACGGCTGACGCGGGAAGGCGGTTTTGAACTGCACCTCATTGAATTGCAGGCGTGTGGACGGGCTTTGTGGTGTGGGCGAAGCGAGCGTCATGACGGCGTTTCCTCGGTTTTTTTGGTGCGACGGCCTTGCAGTTGACGCTTGAGTTTGAGCAGTGTGGGCAACCAGCTCACCACACGCCTGCCACGCCAACCACCGGCCGCAAGCACACGGGTTTCAATCACACGAGCGCCGCGCCACAGGTGGTCGATCATGGGATGGCCCGGCTTCGCGCAAGAGTCCATCCACGGAAAGCTTGCGCTTGTCGCATGGCCTTCGCTGCGCTCGTCAAACGCCACCCGGATGTTTTCCAACTCAAGCAGCACGCCGGGCGAATACTTGGCGAAGCTTTCTTCAAAACCAATTTTGAATGACCATGCGCCGTCGCTGCCCACGAAGTTGCATTTCATCGCGACGGCCACACCGTCCAAACGCAGCGCCAAAAGGGCCAAGCGGCCGCGCGCATGGGCTTGCGTGACGATGTCGGTGAAGTAGCTGCGGTCTGACTCGGTTGAAGCGAAGGCCGACCGTTCACGGCCCTTCCAGCCGCTGGCTTCCAAGCCCAAAAACTCGTCGATCCAGCTCTGCGCGTTGGCACCCACTTGCAAGCGGTCAAATGTCATCTCGCCTTGCTCGCTCAGGCGTTGCGCGAGTCGTCGGTACTCTTTGGTTTTTTTCTTGCTGATCGCGGCGTCCATGTAAGCGCGGCTGTCTAGAGAGGCATCGACTTCCAACATGGCGCGCGCGTGATGCTGTTCCTCAAAATGGGGACGCTTGAGGTCTTGCAGGGCGTGCTTCAACGCGTCGGCAAACGGGCCATCGGCTCGCACTGATTGCAGGCTCATCACCTCGCAACGCGCCTGCGCCGAGGCCAGCCAGATCAAGAAGCAGTGCAGCGTTGCGTTCGCATGGGCTCGGCTGATCAACGGCGTGCACAAGAACAGGTATTTGTGCTGCCACATGCGCAATGAAGTGACGGGCAAGCCGCGATAGGCGGTGCTGCGCTCCAGCGGAAAAACACCGCACAAACTGGGCGGCTCGGTGGCTTCATTCAGCACCAACAGCAGCTCCAAACGGGGGCAATCTTCCAAATATTGAAGCGCCGGCAAGACCTGCCAAGGCTCGTAAAACACATTGGGCTCAAGCGCCATGCCAGCCAGCGTCTCCCACCGCTGAACGTAGGGCCTCATTTCGTCGATGGTCGTGATCAGACGCGCGCTGAGGCGCGCTTCACTGACGCGTGACATGTTCGCGTTCAAGGTGTTCAAAGCATCGAGCATCAAAAACGGCAGCGGGGCTGTCGGTGAACGCGTCAGGCCAAACCGCGCGGCACAAACTTGCGCTTCAAGCGGCGCAAAAAATCTTCGAGGTTGAACTTCAAGCGGTCGCGCTGCAACACCAACCAATGCAGCTCACCGGTGTCGGTACTAAGCGAGCGCTTGTACTGTTGGTCGCCGGCCATGAAGTCGTAAAGACGGTGACCGGCGGCGGCGTTGAAGCTCACCGCCATGGCGTGCGACACCAAACCGGGGCTGTCTTGTCCGTCGAACAAGGTGTAGTTGATGCCTGACTGGTAGTGGTAAATCTTGCCTTGATAAACAAAGTTGTACATGCAACTGATGACTTTGTCGCCAGCCGACAAACGCAGCAGTTGCACCTCGCCGCGCGAGAAAGCCGCTGCGATCAATTGCTGATGGAAGCTGACCACATAGGTGTTTAAAAACGCGCCGCCTTGGCCTTTGGACGCCCAATAGGCCGAATGCAGGCTTTGCAGTTCAGTCATGAATGCGTGGGCTTGTTCTACCGTTTGCGCGGCTTCCAGCTTGAGCGGCCCCAGCAAGGCGTACTGGCGCAGGCTGCGCCGTATGTGATAGCGCGGCTTTTGGCCCAACAGCTCCAAATAGTCTTCGATGTCGTTGCTGGTGGTCTTCGACGCGTGGGCTTCTGTGGTGTCGGGCGGGCTGGTGTGAGGCAGGCTGGTGTGAGGCAGGTTGGTGTGAGGCAGGCTGGTGTCGAGGGCACCAGTGGCTCTGGCGACGGCCTGCGACTCGCTCCCCAAGCGGTGAAGGTCAACTTGAAACGTGGTGCTGACGCGTTGGCGCAGTCGCGTGCCGGGGGCGGCTGTCAACTCAGCAGCAACATGGGTCATGCCCGGCAAATGGCATTCGTCCCAAGCAGGCACTTCGTCGATCAGGTGAATGAGCATGGCGCTTTGGACGGCGTCATGAAACTGCGCGTCTATCAACAGCGCGTTGTACTCGATGGTGATGTCGTCAAGCCGCGCGTCGCCGGTGGTGTTCAGGTGCAGGCCGTTGCTGCTGATGATGCTGTGGCGCCGAACTTGGCGGCTGCCGAGCAGCGCCAAACCAACGGTGCGATCACCGCTGCGGCAGCGCATCAAACGGGGAAGATCGGTGGCGGACAGACTTTTCAACCAAGTGCCGATCCACGTCCAGGACAAAAAGAACGAGTGCTCGGCGCGGCCTTGCAACTCGCACCACTCGGCCTGCAATTCGGCCACGCTGAACTCGCTGGTGATGACCGTGCTCAGCGACCCGCGCAGGGCGGTTTGCTCAAAATTTTGGGGGCTGGCTTTGGCATTCATCGGAGTGGGTCAGCGGCGTGGGTTCAACAGTATTTTTCAAAGCGGCACGGCGGGCCATCACGACTCGGATGTCCCCGGCGGCATCGCTGGCGCTGAGTGGGCTTTCAAAGAGGCAGGTTCCGGCAGCAGTCGGGTCGGTTTGCGCGCCCAACCGTCTCATCACCGATTGTCCCTGCCCACGCCCGACCTCCAAAGCCAGCCAACCGCCAACGCGCAAAAACAACGCTGCTTCGCGCAACAAACGATGCAACACGTTGACGCCCAGCGGCCCGCCGTCCAACGCCATGCGCGGTTCGTGAGCGTGAATCTCAGCGGGCAGGCTGTCGATTTTTCCGCTGGAAATGTAAGGCGGGTTGCAAACGATGAGGTCAAGCCGGCCACGCAGGCCAAGGTCTTGGAATGGCGCGAACAAATCGCCCGTGTGAAATTCAACGCGGTGGCTCAGGCCGAGGTGCTGCGCATTGCGCTGCGCCAAGGCAATGGCCGCGCTGCACAGGTCGCCGCCCCACACCTGCGCCTGTGGCGCGTAGTGCGCGATGCCCAAGGCGAGGTTGCCGCAGCCTGTGCACAGGTCGAGCACGGCGGGGTTTTGCATGCCTTGCAACAAAGCCAGCGCAACCCGACCCAGCTGTTCAGTCTCGACGCGCGGGATCAGCGCCTCAGGGCCGACCAACATGTCCAAGTCCATGAAGTGCTGCCGGCGACTGAGGTGGGCCAAAGGCTGCCCCGACAAGCGCTGAGACATTAGTGAGTCCAAGCGCTGCAATGCGGCCTCATTCAACAATGGCAAGGCGGTGCTTGCGGCACTGACCACCGACAGCGCCTGGCCCGCCGCCACATGCCACAACACGCGCAAGGTGGCCTCGGCTGTCTCGTCAGGCTTGTCCGCGTGAAGCGGCAGATCGCGTTGCAGCTTGCCCAAGCGCTGCGCGAACGCGGAGGCGACGGCAAGGTCAAGTTCGCTCCGCATCTGCATGGGATCAGCCCGGCGCATGGCCCGTTAACTCGATCAGCTCCGTGATCGGCTCGACCATCAAGGCGCGCGCGTGCAGGTACTGCGTGGCACTGCGCTTGGCTTCGATGTCGGCGTAAATCAAATCGGCTTGCTCCACCCGCAAGTGCAGGGCCGCCGCCAGCTCGGCCACTGGAACGCCGTGGTTGTGTGCCCACAAGGCGGTGTCCATTTGCGCGTAAGGCAAGCCGAAATAGAACTCGTCTTGGCCCTGATTGAGGCTGTAGGTGTCGGCGGTGGGCGTTGCCGTGCACACGGCTTCGGGCAAACCCAAGTGCCGCGCCACGGCGTAAACCTGTGTTTTGTACAAATGCGCGATAGGCTTCAGGTCGGCCGCACCATCGCCGTTTTTGACAAAAAAACCTTGATCGTGTTCCAAGCGGTTGGGTGTGCCGAGCACCGCAAAGTTCAAGCGGTCGGCGTGAAAGTACTCCAACGTCTTGCGGATGCGTTGCTTGAAGTTGGTGGCGGAGACGATTTGCAAATACTCGCGCAGCGGCAGGCGTTTTTTGAACACTTCGCCCTCTGGCGACTGCACCACCAGTTTGAAAAAATTCAAGCCGCCCGTCTTGGCACCATTCAAACCACCGGCAATGGTGATCTTGCTTTTCCAGCCAGCCGCGTAGTCGGGGAACACAGCGCGCATGGCGTCGTCGCGCTGGCGGTAGCAACCTATGCTTTCCAAGGTGGCGGCGATGGGTTCTATCTGAAACTTCACTCCCAACTGCTGCGCCACTTGTTGGCCCAACACCAAGCTGCTGCTGGACGAATCTCGCTCAGGCATCAGCACCGCAAACACTTTGGATGCGCCCAAGGCACGCGTTGCCAGCGCGGCGCACACGGAGCTGTCCACACCGCCCGACAGGCCGACCACCACGCCGCGTTTGTGAAGCGTCAAGCCCACGGCATTGACCATCCAAGTGCAAATTCTGTCCACCTCGGCGGCGCAGTCGAGGTGCATGGTGGTGGTGTTCAAGCGGCTGGCGCTGGCCGCGCGCGCACTGACGGGGCCGGCCGGATTCACCGCGTTTGCCATGTTGAGACTTTTGAAGCTCAGGCCGTCAAACGGCTGGCCAGCTTGCGCGCCACGTAGGCGGCAATGTTGTTCAAGCTGTCCAGGTTCTCGGGAACCATCTCTTCGTCGTGCACCGCGAAGCCGTAGCGCTCTTCCAAAAAGGTCACCAGTTCCAAGAAACCGGTCGAATCGACCACATGAGTTTCCAAAAACGAATCGGTGTCGAGCAGGCGCGCCTCTTGGCTGCCCATCAGAAAGTTGTCGGTGATGTAGGCGCGAACTTGCGCCTTGCTGTCGTGCGCGGAGTGAGGTTGCGTGGCTTGCATGATTGAGTGGGCGAAAACCCAAAAGGTGAGGCGTTATTCTGCTCAGCGCAGGCAAGTCTTTTTGATCTTCCCGGTGTCGGTTTTAGGGAGTTCGTCCACAAAGATCACGGTTTTCGGAACCATGAAGCTCTCAAGCTGCGCCATGCAGTGGCGGATGACATCGCGATCGGTCAGCAACACCCCAGTTTTGAGTGTCACAAAGGCTTTCACTGCCTCACCCAGCAGGTCGTCCGACACACCAATCACAGCAGCTTCCAACACACCGTCTAGGCTGTACAAAACGTTCTCGACTTCGCGCGGGCTGACCTTCTCGCCACGGCTTTTGATGATGTCGTCTTTGCGCGCCACGAAGTACAAATAGCCCTCGCTGTCGGTGCGAAAAATATCGCCCGAATGCAACACCGTCTGACCCGTGGTGGGATCCAGGTGCAAGCGCTCGGCTGTTGCGGCGGGCTTGTCCCAGTAGCCGCGCATGACATGGCTGCCGCGTATCACCAACTCGCCGGTTGAGCCGTTCGGCAATCGTTGACCTGCCTCATCAATCAACCAGACCTCTTCATTCGGCATGCCACGCCCAACGCTTGTGGGGCGAATGCCCAATTGATCAGGCGGTAAGTAGGTGACGCGCTTGCATTCGGTCAGGCCGTACATCGAGTAAAGCTGGGCCTGCGGAAACAGCGCGCGCAGTTGCTGAATATGGTGCTCAGACAAGGCTGCGGCGGTGTTGGTGATGAGGCGCAAATCGGGCAAGTGCCTGAGTGCCGTCAACTTCAAGTTCATCAACAAAGAGAACATGGTGGGCACACCGGGAAACACCGTGACGCGCTCGCGTGCCAAGCCTTCCAACACCTTGGCCGGGAAGGCAAAAGAGCGTTCCAGCACCACGCAAGCGCCAACGCGCGCAGCCATCAACACTTGGTACAGGCCGTAGTCAAACGCCAACGGCAAGGCGCAGGAAATGCGGTCGGTCGGTTGCAGCTCCAAATAACTGCTGACCGAGCGCGCGGCGCTGCGCATGTTGAGGTGGGTGAGCATCACGCCCTTGGGTTGGCCGGTCGAGCCCGAGGTGTAGATGATGGCGGCGAGGTCTTGGTCTGTGAGCTGTACCGCAGACTTTGTCTTCAACGTCACCGCTAATGTGATGGCAGCCTCAACGTCAAGTGCAGGCAGCGCTGCGCAGCGAGCATCCAACGGCTGCGAATCTCGCGATGTCCCCACCACCCACACCGTGTGCAAGCTGCTGTTTTGCCTCAAAGCCGGGCTCACCTCGGGCATCAACACCGCATGCGCAATCAACACGCTGGCACGCGCGTCGTTCAGCAAATAGGCGAGCTTGTCGTGCTTGGTCAATGGGTTGATGGGCATGACCACCGCACCGCATTTCAACGTTGCCCACAGGCTCACCACCGCCTGCACGCTGTTGTCGAGCAAGGTGGCCACGCGGTCACCCGCTTGCACGCCGCGCGCTTGAAGTGCAGCGGCCAAACAGTCGGCTTGCTGGTTGATGTCGGCCCAGGTCAAGCGCTGGCCTTCAAACACCAACGCGTCGGCTTTCGGCGTGCGCGCGGCGGTGCGCTCTAACAGGTGATGCAACAGGTGACGCAACAGCATGCTCAGCCCAAGGTCGAATGAAAAGAAGGCGGTGCGACAAACTGCTGATGCAACAACATGGTGGACACCACACCCACAAACGCCATGTTGTCGCCAAAGCCCACAGCCCGACCGCTGCGGCATTTTTCCAGCAGCTTGCTGACCGCCACAGCATCAAACAAACCCGCGCTGTTCAGGCTGTTGGCGCTGAGCAATTCGGCCACCCAAGGCAGCGCTTTCTGACCCGCAAAAAAACTTGAGGCGTCGGGGGCGCGGTAAGGCTGCTTGCTGCGCTGCGTGATGGATGCGGGCAAATCGGCAGCGAAGGCCGCCTTCAAGATGCGCTTCTCACGCAGTCCCCGCAATTTGTAGCTGGGCGGCAAGCGGTTGGCAAACGCGATGACGCGGTGATCCAAGAAAGGGAAGCGCGCCTCAATGGATGCGGCCATCGCCATGCGGTCGCCTTGTGACGACAGCAGGTAGCCCGACATCAAGGTGCTGGCTTCCAGGTATTGGTCGCGCAGCAGGGCAGGCCAGCGCGCAAAACCCAGCGGCGTGGCGGATTGCAGCGCTGTTTTCACGTGCCAAGCGTCAGCGCGAGTCAGTAAATCTGGATTCAAAAATTGCAGCGCGCGGCGGCTGGTGCTGATGCGCGGTTGGTGCGCAAAGTCGGTGGCGTTCACGTCCATTGCACCTTGCGCAAAATAGCGACTGGCCAACGCACCCGCCGCACCTGGCGAGTGTTTCAAGTAGGGATACAGGCGCTCCAACAAACGGCCGCGCCACTTTGAATTTGGCTCGCTCGCGATGAAGCGGCGCAGCCGGGCTTCTTTGAAAATGTCATAACCCGCAAACACTTCGTCGGCCCCTTCGCCGGTCAGCACCACACGTTGACCGGCTGCGCGCACGCTGTCGGCCAACAGCATCATGGGCACAGGGGCCGTGCGCACCAAGGGCGATTCGGCATGCCACACGGCGCGCGCAAAACCGGCGGCGATGTCGCTTCGCGTGCAAACGAGCGACTGGTGTGCGGTGCCCAAATGCCGAGCCACCTCACGCTGCTGCGCACTCTCATCAAACTCGGCGTCTTCAAACGTGAGCGAGTGAGTTTTCAGATCCGTGTGGCTGTAGTTTTTGATGATGCTGGTGACCACCGCCGAGTCCAAACCGCCGCTCAAATACGCGCCCACCGGCACGTCAGAGCGCAGCTGCAAACGCACGGCGTCGATCATCAGGGCGTGCAGTTCTTCAGCGCACTCGGCCTCGCTGCTGCGGGTGACGGTGGCCTCGTCAAACTGCCAATCCCAATAGCGTTCGGTGCGCGTGCCTTGGGGCGTCACGATCATCAGGTGCGCGGGCGGCAGGCTGTGCACGCCCTCAAAGACGCTGCTCGGCGGCATCACAGCCCACAGGCTGAAGATGGACGCCAAGCCGCTCACATCGATGCGCCGGGGCACCTCGGGCAACATGAACAAAGCCTTCACTTCAGACGCAAACGCCAAGCGTCCGTTGTGCTGCGTGTAGAACAAAGGCCGGATGCCGCTGCGGTCGCGCGCCAGCACCAAGCGCTGCTGTTTTTTATCCCACAGCGCCAGCGCAAATTGGCCGTTCAGGTGATCGACAAAGCGGTCGCCAAAGTCTTCGTACAAGTGCACGATGACTTCGGTGTCGCTGCGGGTTTTGAAGCGGTGACCGCGTTGCTCCAACTCACGCCTGAGCTCAACGAAGTTGAAGATCTCGCCGTTCAGCACCACCCACACCGACTCGTCTTCATTGGCCAAAGGCTGCGCACCTCCGGCCACGTCAATGATGGCCAAGCGGGCGTGCGCCAAGCCCACTGGGCCGTCAATGAGGGTGTTGCGGCCGTCCGGGCCGCGGTGGTGCAAGGCGGCGACCATGGCACTTAACTCACCCGCTTGGACAGGGGCGCCAGACGGGAATGCGTACAGACCTGCAATGCCGCACATCAGGGTCAGCCTTTCAACATCTCAACATTTCAACATTTCAGTCTGCGTCGTTGTCGAAGGCAGTGAAGTACCAAAGCGACGGGTCGGACAGCGCAGGCGGCGTGGCGGCGCCGATGAACACAGGCGTTTGATCAGCTCGAACACGCAGGCCCGCCACAAGCAGGCCGTGAACCACGCGCGGGTCACCAAAAAACTCCACCGAAATGCTCACGGCGTGATGCCGTTTGGCAAAGCGCGCAAAACCCAGCATCGTGGGCGCGAGGTGATGCGCAACGTCTTTCACGAAGAAGTCGCCCACTTCAATGAAGCCATTGGTTTGTCGCCACACCACATAGCCCTGCACCGCACTGCTGGCGTCATGCGCCACACAAACCTCCCAGCGCGGTGTGCTTTGCGGCAGGCGC
Source organism: Burkholderiales bacterium (assembly GCA_025358485.1). Classification (GTDB taxonomy): domain Bacteria; phylum Pseudomonadota; class Gammaproteobacteria; order Burkholderiales; family Burkholderiaceae_C; genus JANYJJ01. Next base: position 14,470 of record JANYJJ010000137.1, read on the forward strand.
GATCCGTCAAAGCGCCAGCGCAACATGGCCGCACTTCGGTCAGACAGAAGCAGCTCGGGCCGACGCCGCGCCCACACCTCGTCCAAGGCGGGGTCATTCCAACTGCAACTGCGACACGTCAGGCGCAACCCCAATTTGCTGCCGCGCCACCTGTCGCGCAGCGTGAGGCCGCGGTCTACCAAAGGAGCCACAAACACGGCCAGCCACGCGGGCACGCGCTGGTCAAGTTTTTCGCGACTGGCCAAGGGCTTGGCGTAACGCTGCAAGCTGCCCAGCGGCTGCATGCCTGCACGCGTGCAAACGGCGGCGGCGCGCTCATTTGGCAGGCCGTAGGTGATGTCGTGACCTGCTTGCGCCAGCTCGACACTGCTGCGCATGAGCATCAAGGCCGGGCCCAGTGAGCGGTGGTCGGCATTGACCACCAAGTCGGCCAGCGCGATCACCTTCAGTGTTTGCGCGCCTTGCACAAAGCGCCTGGCATGCAGGCCTTGGGTGCCCTGGGTGGTGGGCGTGGCAGACGCATCATCGTGCGCACGCAGCAACAACACTGTGCTGGCGCCGGCCGGGTTGGCGACGTAGGCGAGCTGAAGTTTGGCCTTGGCATTTTGAGCGTCGAAGCCAGGCAGGTTGTTGACCCACAGGGTCAAAACGTCTGAAGTGTCTTGCGCCAGCTTGGCAGCTTCAACGGTGTAGTGGGTAGGCATTCGCGCGGGTCACACTTCTAGGGAACGCTGGATTTTGGGGCCACTTTTGCCTCCTCATGCGTTGACCCGCGATGGGTCGCTCATTCAGGCATAGGTGGGAGGCCGCGCCGCAAAGGTGACCGAGGTGGGGCACAGATCCTGCGCGTCGCAATGACGAAACTCGGGCGCAATTTGATCCTGCGGAATCCGAGCCAGCAGCTCGCGCCGTTCGGTTTGAATTTGGTGCACCACGGTCAGGCCTTGGTTTCTCGCTGCGGCTGTGAAATCGCTCGGACGCAAGCGGTTTTGATAGAGCAAGTTGTTGTTCCAACGCTGCCACTGGCGATCTGTGAACCGCAGGTAATTCAGCGGCGTGATGCTGCGGTCGAAGTAGGCGTAATGGTCGCCGTAATTCACGCTGTGCAGTGCCAAGCCATGCGGTGTCAACAGGCGCTTGGTCTCACCCATCAGCCCAACACCGATGTGCCGACGTGTTCTAGCACGCTGTTGGAGTAGACCAACGACACCGACTGATCGGCCAAGCCGGTGCGCGTGGCGTTCGCGCACATTCGCTTCGCTTTGCCCACTGGCCAGCGCCAACGCGCCGAGGTAGCCGCCCAGGCGCTGCAACAAGCCAGGCACCGCGCCTCGATTCAAGTGACGGTTCAAATCGAAAGTGTGAACGCGCCGTGCACCGCTCAGGGCAAAACGCAAGGGCAGCACCGGCAGCCAGCCTGTGCCCGCGGGAATCTTTGACAGCAAACCCTGCAACACACCTTTGACACGCCAGTCCAAACCGCCAGTCCAAATTCTCCTGTCGCAACGGCAGCGAAGTACGCCGGTGTTGACCACCCCGAGGTTCGGGGTGAGTCGCCCACAGCGCATGAGAAAAGCACAGGCTGATCCGCCCCTTCTCACCCAATTTCAGGGGCCGAGCTTGGGCCAGCTCAAGCAGTCAACAGGCTGTTGACTCGGCTCACATACGCGGCGGGGTCTTCCAAATGCCCGCCCTCTGCCAGCACCGCTTGGTCGAACAAGATGTTGGCCAAGTCGTCGAAGTGCGGGCTGCCTTCCAAGCGCTTGACCAGCGCATGCTCGGCGTTGACTTCCAGGGTGGGCAACACCATGGGCGCGGTTTGGCCGGCTTGCTTCAGCATGCGCGCCAAGTGGCCACTCATGTCGCCTTCTTCCACCACCAAGCAGGCCGGCGAATCGACCAAACGGGTGGTGATGCGCACGTCTTTGGCGCGCGACTTCAAGGCCTCTTTCAGCTTGTCCAACATCGGCTTGAAAGCGGTGGCGGCTTCCTCGGCTTCCTTCTTCTCAGTCTCGTCTTGCAGCGCACCCAAATCGACTGCGCCCTTGGCCACGCTTTGCAAATTCTTGCCTTCAAACTCATACAAGTGGCTGAGCATCCACTCGTCCACACGGTCGATTAACAGCAAAACCTCGATGCCTTTTTTTCGGAAAATTTCCAACTGCGGGCTGCTCTTGGCGGCGGCCAAGTTGTCGGCGGTGATGACGTAAATCGTGTCTTGGCCTTCCTTCATGCGGCTGACGTAGTCGGTGAGCGACACGCCTTCATCGGCATGCGTGCTGGCGAAGCGCAGCAGCTTGGTCAGGCGCTCGGCGTTGGCGTGATCGTCGCCTATGCCTTCCTTCAGCACCGCGCCAAAGTCTTTCCAGAAAGCCGCGTACTTGGCGCGTTCGGCTTCGTCTTCACTGTCGGCCAGCGTTTCCAACATGCCGAGCACGCGCTTGGTCGAGCCTTCGCGGATGGCTTTGACATCGCGGCTTTCTTGCAGCAATTCGCGGCTCACGTTCAGTGGCAAATCGGCGCTGTCGATCACGCCTTTGACAAAGCGCAGGTACACCGGCAGCAAGGCTTCGGCGTCGTCCATGATGAAGACGCGCTTCACGTACAACTTCACGCCGCCGCGCTTGTCGCGGTTCCACAAATCAAACGGCGCTTTGGCAGGCACGTACAGAAGTTGCGTGTACTCGCTGCGGCCTTCCACGCGGTTGTGGGTGTAGGCCAGCGGCGCTTCGCTGTCGTGGCTGATTTGTTTGTAGAACTCGGTGTACTGCTCGGCGGTGATGTCGCTCTTGCTGCGCGTCCACAAGGCTGCGGCCTTGTTGACCGGCGTCCATTCGTCGCGCATCACCTGTTTTTGAGCTTCAGCGTCCCACTCCTCTTTCTGCATCAGGATGGGCAGCGAGATGTGGTCGGAGTATTTGCCAATCACCGACTTCAACTTCCAGCCGTTCAGAAACTCGTCTTCGCCGTCGCGCAGTTGCAGCACGATGGTGGTGCCGCGGGTGGCGCGGCTGATGTTTTCAACTTCAAAGTCACCCGTGCCAGCCGAGCTCCAACGCACGCCTTCTTCAGCGGCCACGCCCGCACGGCGCGACTCGACGGTGATGCGGTCGGCGACGATGAAGCCGCTGTAAAAACCCACACCGAACTGGCCGATGAGCTGCGCGTCTTTTTTCTGATCGCCTTCCAGCGTGGCCATGAATTCGCGCGTGCCGCTTTTGGCGATGGTGCCCAAGTTGGCCACTGCCTCGTCCAGCGACATGCCAATGCCGTTGTCGGTGATGGTGATGGTTTTGGCCTCGGCATCGAAGCTCACGCGCACGTCTAAATTGGGCGCGTCTTCGTAAAGGCCTGCGTTGTTCAACGCCTCGAAGCGCAGCTTGTCGCAGGCGTCAGAGGCATTGCTCACCAGCTCGCGCAAAAAGATCTCTTTATTTGAGTACAGCGAGTGCGTGACGAGGTGCAGGATTTGTTGCACTTCGGCTTGAAAGGAACGTGTTTGCTTTTCCATGGGGTGCTTAGAGAAAGGATGAGTGAAGTCAAGCGTTGAAAATTCTGAGGTGATTATCCAGGTGAAGTGCGACGGTGCAGGTGCGCTGTCACGCCGCGCGCACCCATCGCAAATGTGTGATGTCACTGGGCGCAAACATCCGTGCTCGATAGCCGGTCTGACATGACCAGCACAGATCTGCGCGATCAGCTTGCCCACAATAAAGGCATATGGGCCCCACCCCGTCTCACTTCAAGCCTTCAGTTCAGTGCGTCCCCAAGGTGGCAGACCCTCGTGATCTGCGCCCGCTAAAGTTCTTTCATGACCAAACCGCTCATTGCCCTGGACGCAGACGGCGTGCTGCTTGACTTCAACCGCGCCTACGGCAGCGCATGGCAGCGCGCTTTCGGTGCGCACCCGCGCGAGCGCGACCCCATGGCCTATTGGCCCATGGACCGCTGGGACGTGGAACGCCTCGACGACGTTGGCCGCGACCATTTCCGTGCCCATTTCGACGAGCTTTTTTGGTCTACCTTGCACCCCGAGCCGGGCGCTCTGGACGCTTGTCATCGCTTGGTGAATGCAGGCTTCGATTTGGTCTGCGTGTCTGCCCTTGACTCGGAATTTGAAGCTGCGCGCCTGCGCAATTTGCAAGACCACGGATTCCCGATTCAACGCGTGATTGCCACTGGCAATGCAGAAGGCCCGCGCAGCCCCAAGGCCGACGCCATCGCACGTCTGCGACCCACTGCTTTCGTGGACGATTACCTGCCCTATTTGCGCGGCCTGCCGCCGCAGGTGCATACCGCCTTGGTGCTGCGCGCACCCCACGGCAGCCCCAATACCGGCGAAGACATGCGCTTGGCGCATTCGACCCACCAAGACTTGGCGGCCTTCGCCACGGCTTGGTTGGCCCGCTGAAACCATTCGAGATCGAAAAAAATGAACAGCGGAATGAACGGCGCAATGAACCAAGGAATAAACAGAAGCATGAACAGAGTCTTGGCCCACACCGGCGCGAAATTCCCCATCGTGCAAGCGCCCATGGGCTGGATCGCACGCTCACCCTTGGCCTTGGCCGTGTCACGCGCAGGCGGCTTGGGCGTCATCGAAACGTCTTCCGGTGAAACGGAAAACTGCCAGCGCGAAATCGCCATCATGAGCGCCTGCGGTCTGCCCTTCGGCGTGAACCTGCCCATCCGCTTTTTGCAAGACGACGCGATGCTGAAGTTTGTGTGTGCCAGCGGCGTCAAGTTCGTCACCACCTCGGCCGGCAGCCCCGCCAAATTCATCGCACCGTTGAAAGATGCGGGCATCACCGTCTATCACGCCGTGCCCACGGTAGCCACCGCCATGAAGTGCGTCGACGCAGGCATCGACGGCTTGGTGGTGGAAGGCGCGGAAGGCGGCGGCTTCAAAAATCCGGAAGAGGTTTCGACCCTGGTGTTGTTGCAAGCCATACGCGCCAAAGTCAACGTGCCCATGATTGCCGCGGGTGGCATTTGCGACGGTCGCGGCATGGCCGCCGCGTTCGCGTTGGGCGCCGAAGCCATCCAAATGGGCACGCGCTTTGTGAGCTGCGCCGAGAGCCCCGTGCACGCCAACTACAAGCAAGCCATCATCGACGCGAAAGAGACTGGCACCTACGTGCTGAACAAAAAAGCATCGCCCGGCATACGCGCCTTGAAGTCGCAGCGCACACTCGCCATTCACGATGCTGGACTGATGCCAGCCGACGCGCTGAGCGGCATTTTGGGTGTCTACTTTGGCGGTGACATGGAAGCCGCACCGGCCTTGGCCGGGCAGTCGGCCGGACTCATCACCGAAGTCAAAACTGCGCAAGAAATCATCGAGCAAACGGTGGCGGAATTCTTTGCCATCACGCAGAGGCTGGGCGCGTTGGCGGCGGGGCAGAGTTTTGGGTGAGTGACGCTGAGTTGCGCACCTATGGCCGTCTATTTAAGTTTCTGCATGGCACCTGGGATCGGTGAAAAGGAGTTAAAGAGAGAGGTTGAAACGTGCGCATCAACGTTTGTTGAGCAAGCCATGGGCCTCATGACCTCTCAAGCCGCATTGCGAACCCGATGTTTGCAGAGTTTGAATGCCGCTGGCGATTGAACTCTGGCGTGGCGCTGCTTACAGTGCAGGCCATGTTGACGCTCACGTCAAGCCACTTGCCGAGCATGCTGTCCATGACCACTCTCGCCGCCGCGTTGCCTGCCACTTCTGCATTGGTGCAGTTGCCTTTGCTGTTGCCCGTCACACTGAGCACGGCGGTATTCAGCGCGATCTTTCAACTCGTTTTGACGACTTTGGTCATTCGGAGGCGCATGCGCTTGCGCATCAGCCTGTTGGACGGTGGTGATGCGCTTTTGACGCGGCGCATACGGGCTCACGCCAACTTCACTGAGACGGTGCCAATCGCCTTGTTGCTGATGCTGCTGTTGGAGCTGGCGAGTTGGAATTCTGCGCTGTTGACCGGGTGCGCCGCGTTGCTGATCGGCGGGCGCCTGTTGCATGCAATAGGCCTCTTGCAGCCGACGCCGGGCCTGGCGCGTCGTGTGGGCATGTTGTGCACAATGACGTCGGTGTTGCTGATGGGCTTGGCCGGTGCGTGGTTGCTGCTTCCGGGATGACCGGAATCTTCCAAGAGCCCCCAACCGATCTATGCCTTGGCCGCTTTCACTGCCAGCCGCTCGCCTCGAAAGGCCATGGCGGTGTCAAAGGCTGAGCTCACAAAGCCGAGCACGGCGGCAAATTCTTCATCGCTGAGCTGGCGTGCGGCGTCACGCGAGCGGTACACATTGGCCAGCTCGCGCTCGCGCCCGGCCTGCACGGCCAAGCGGCCCACGCCCAGGTCTTCCAGCGTTTTCCAAAGCTTGGGGTTGTAAGCGCGGGTGAGTTTCATGACCACTGGGATCGGGTCTTTGCGGCCCAGGACGGCGGCCAAACGCAAGATCACTTCAAACGGCAGACCGACCTTGCCGCCCTCCACCGCCTCCAACAACGATGTGTCTTTGAGGTTGATGGCTTGACCCAATTCGCCGAGCGTCAAACCGGCCGCGTCGCGCAGCTCGCGGAACAGGCCGCCCGCCTTTTCAACCGCCACTTGCTGCGCCACGGGCAAGCGCGACTTCACCAATTTGAAGGACAGGTCGGCTGCGCTGCTGGCCGCGCTGCTGGCGGCACTGCCCGTCAAACCCAAGACAAAACCAGTCCACGACCGCAAGTCGCGGGCGAGGGCTTGAATGCCTTTGTCCAAACTCAGTCCTGGCACCAAAGAACCCGACACCTTTGTCGCTACTTTGGACGGGGTCGCCTTGCGCGCAACGGGCTTGACGCGGGAAGTCAACTTTTTTGAGGCTGTGGGCATGAAGGACTCTCCGTGGCGTTGACTGGCTGATGAACAGACGATGGCCAACCCAGAGTAGGCGGCTTGCTGGGCCGCGTCGATTCAGGTTTTCACTCTGCGCGAGGGGTTCTCAGTTGCAGGAAGCAAGGATTGGTGCGTGCCGTTCAAATCGAGCACGACGGTGTGTGCGGCTTTGTCGTGCAGGGCTTGGCGGTTGCTGTCCCACAGCAGCTGCAAAAAGCCAAACATGCCGGTGGACACACCTGCTGCGTAGCCGCCGTAGCGCTTGAACGAAAGCATCAGGGTCATGGGCTTGCCAGTCAATTCGACCACGCGCAGCTTGAACAAACGCTTGCCCAAGGTCTGGCCTTTCCACCACACCGGCAAGGCCGAGAAATACAGCACCGTCCAGCCCAAGCCCAAACCCAAGTCGTCAGACCAACTGGCCACGGCGCTTTTGACACTCAGTTTTTTGGGCTGCTTGGCTTTCTCAAGCGCGTCTTCCAATTCCGCGATCTTGGCTGCTAAGGCTTCGGGGCTGGACGCTGCGTTGGCAGGCGCTGTGTTGGGAGTTGCAACACTTTTGACGCCGTCGCCGTTGATCGAGACTGAAATGCCCTTTGCGTCTTCCAGATCAAACTCGATGCTGCCGCGCGTGCTGTAGAGCTGCAGCGCGCCCGACACCAACATCACCGCCGCGCCCGTCCAGGCCGTAACCAGGAGCCATGTTTTTTGTTTTGCAAATTCAGCCGGACGCTGTCGCACAAGCAGCCAATTGGCCAGCGCCACGCCGCCCAGCAACAAAAAGTTGGCGTGTTGGGACAGCACACCGATCACCGCCAAATCGACCCCGATGGCCAGCAAACGCCGCCAAGGACTGGCCAGCGGGGCGCCCAACAAACCAGGCGCGACATTCAAATCGTCGTGCGTGACCCAAGCATGCTTTGCGTTTTTGGCCGCTTTGAAAGCCTTGGAATCGACAGCTGCTGCGGGCTCGGGTTGTGAAGGCGACTCCATCCTGTGGCCTGGTTCGCAAGATCAAACGGTTTTGACTTTGACCTTGGCGTGCTCGTGGATGCCCATGGCACCGAAGAACAGGGCCACCAAGCGGTGCGCGTCGGTGAAGCTGACGCTGCGGTTTTCGCTGCGCCGCGCCAGCACCCAATTCAGCAAATCACCGGCGGCGATGAAGTCCACGCGGATCAAGCGCGTGCACGACACGTTGACGAAAGCGGCAGCGCCCAATTGCGTGTCCATGCGCTTCAGCACCTCGCTGATGTCACCCACCAATTGGCCCGACAGCTCGACCCCCGCCGTTTGGCTGTGGCCGCTTTCATCGATCAAATGTGACTCGACAAAATGGGCGCTGATTTCACTCGTGACCGAGCCGGTGGGGGCGTTGGTGCTTTGACCGACGGCGCTGACGCGCACTTTGCAGCGCGCGCTTTCCCAAGACGGTGGCGACACTTCGTAGGTCACGCAGTAGTCGATGGCGGTTTCATCAAACTGGTCGGGCCGGTTGGTCATTCGCAAGGCTTCCATGCGCAGATGCCAATAAAGCGGATCCACGTCGCGCAGGCCCGTGGGCGACGCGTCAGTCAGCGCGGCAAACAAGCGATCGCCGGCCAGCCAACGCATGTCCAAGGGCTGCGTCATCCAATTGCGAAACAAAGCACTCAGACCAGCACAGGCTTCAGGATCGACGGCGCGCAGTGCACTCCAGTCAAACACCCACGGCAACGGCATTTGCAAGGTTTGCGCTCGCAGGCTGGCCACCGCTTCGGCGTCTACGTAAGGCGGACAGACCCAGCCAATTTGCGCATCGATGCGCCCGCTGGTTGCGCGTTCTTCAGTCGCAGCTTCGGCGACCAACTTCGGCATGGAATACCACTGCGGTGCCGACCAGCCAAACTGCTGCGCGTAGTCCAGCGCCAAACTCTCGAACCGATGGTGCTGGCCTATGGCGCGGTACAAATCAAACAATACCAGCCAAGTTTCGGCATGTTGGGCGCGACCACCGCCGGCTGCGGTCAAGGTGGTGAGCGAGTGCTCGCACAGATCGAAGTCGGCGTTGGCAAAAGCGATGACGGCTTCGTCCAAATCAGGGTCGTGTCGAACTTCCGTTTCAACCGCTGCGGGCACCCCGCCGAAGACGGGCGGGTGAACGCTGCGCGGCTTGTCGCCGCTCGCTGTCATTGAAACCGCCGAGGACGCCGCCAGCGTGGGAATTCGCGACAGCGGCGACACGCCCGCGCCCATCACCGCCACATTGGGTGTGCCCAAAGGCGCGCTCAGCGACAGCTCTTCCGAATCCATCACCAAGCCGCCGCGACTGGACGCACCCGCAACCGTAGATCGGTACGCGCGCTGCTCCAAGCTGGCCGGCTGCGTGCGGGCGTTGAAAAACTCGGCCCCGCGGCGGCCTTCGCTGGGCAAAGTTTCGCCCGCCATTTGCTGTTCGATCTCGTCGATCTTGGCCTTCACGCCGCTGTCTTGGCGCAAATTGCTGTCGGGCAGGCGACCTTCGGTATCGCCCATCCGCGACGAGGCTCCACCCAACGCGGCCAGTTGTTCGGGCGACAAACCTTCGCGCCGCACTTTGCGCAGCACATCGAATTCGCGTTTGCGAACAAAGTCGTTGCGCCGTTTGCGCTCGATCATGGCCTTGAGCTCGGCCTTGGCGAATTCGGTTTCGCGAACCTCGGGTGCCGACGCACCCAAGTCATGCCATTCGGTGGACGGATTGGCGACGAACTTGACGACCTTGCGGAAAAAACTCGTCGCGTCTTTCGGTTCCGTGGTCATGGCTTACTTGCGTGGGCGGCTGATTCGACGCTGTCGCTCGGTGCTCAATCGCCGAACATTTTTTGCTTCAGCTCACGCCTTTGTTGCGCCTCCAGCGACAAGGTCGCCGTGGGCCGCGCGATGAGTCGGCCCAAGCCTATCGGCTCACCGGTTTCGTCACAGAAACCGTAATCACCGGCATCGATGCGAACAATGGACTGCGATATTTTCTTCAGCAGCTTGCGTTCGCGGTCGCGCGTGCGCAACTCCAGCGCGTGCTCTTCTTCGATGGTGGCGCGGTCAGCCGGGTCGGGCACGATGGAAGTGTCTTCGCGCAGGTTTTCGGTCGTTTGACCGGCATTGCTGAGCAAGTCGTCTTTCAGCGTTTGCAAGCGCACCCGGAAGAACTCGAGCTGCTTGTCGTTCATGTACTCGGCTTCGGGCATGGCGAACAGCTCGGCGTCGGACAAGTCTTTGCCAGCCTTGGTTTTCCAGGCGTTTGCGAGCTTGGGATCCATCTTTTGCACCGGCTTGGGCGCATCGGTCATGACTTGGTTCATGACGCGGGTGGGCGGCCGAGGCGGAGCGAAGCGGTCGGCAAAACGTGACGTTGGGGGCGGCAAAGGCACCACCGCCTGAACAATTTGCGACGCCCGACCGCGGCCGCCAGCGCGAGGCGCTTTGGCGGGTGCGGCCACTTTGGCAGGCGTGACCACGGGGGCCGCTACGAAAGCAGCTGCAACAACAGCGGGAGCCGCAACTTCAGCGGCAATTTTTGGAGAACTGGATACTTTCAATGGGGGCGCAGTCTTAACAGGCGGCTTGACAGCCGACTTGGGTGAGGATTTTGAAATCGGTTGGGCGCTCAGTTTGACGACCGGCGCTGGCAGTGGTTTTACGGCAGATTTGGCCGCAGGTTTAGCGGCAGTTTTGTTTGCAGCTTTGTTTGCAGTTTTGGCAAGAGGTTTGGCCGTGCCTTTGCTTGCGGGCTTTGGGGTCGGCTTTGGGGTCGGTTTCGGGGCCGATTTCGGGGCCGATTTCGGCGCAGTTTTCGGATGCGATTTGGCAGCAGCTTTGTGAGCAACCTTCGCGCCGATTTTTTGTGCGGCCTTGGGTGCAGTTTTAGGTGCAGTTTTTGCGGGCACTTTGGCCGCTGGCTTCGCTGTCGGCTTGGGTGATGCTTTGACCGCCGCTTTGACAGCGGCTTTTGTCTTGGTCGCAGATGCGACAGATTTGCCAGCTGCCACTTTTTTTGCAGCTGCCTTCTTGACCGGAATTTTGCTCACTGGGGTCTCCTCGGAGCGCTGGTTATGTCCGTTCGGCTTGTGGCGGAGGCTCCGCAGGGCCGTTTTCGCGCGTCGCGGATTGTAGCCACGGCGTTGTCGCCCAATGGCCGCTGTCAGCGCGAGCACAAAACCCGGTCATGCCACGCACTGCTCCAGGCCTTGCAAAAAGATGTCTTGCGGCAGGTCAATGCCAATGAACACCATTTTGCTGATCTTCTTTTCGCCGGGCATCCAACGCGGGCCCATGTCGCTGCCCATGAGCTGGTGCACACCTTGAAAAATGACCTTGCGGTCGCTGCCTTTCATGTGCAAAACCCCTTTGTAACGCAGCATCTTGGGGCCGTAGACCTGAACAATCGCACCCAGAAAATCTTCCAACTTGGCCGGATTGAGGGGCTTTTCGGCGCGAAAGACGAAGGACTTGACGTCGTCGTCGTGGGCGTGGTGACTGGGGTGATCGCAGTGTTCGTCGTGAACGTGGCCCTCCTCACCGTGCGCCGGGCCGTTCTTGTGACTGTGGTCGTGACTGTGGTGGTCATGCGCATCGGGTTTCAAAAAGTCGGGGTCGATGTCCAGCTTGGCATTCAGGTTGAAGCCCTTCAAGTCAAACACCTTGGCCAGCGGCACCTCGCCAAAGTTCACTGCCGTTTGCGGGGCGCGCGGATTCATGTGCTTAACGCGGTGTTTCAGAGCCTCCAACGCGGCGGGCTCCACCAAATCGGCCTTGCTGAAGAAAATTTGGTCGGCAAAACCCACTTGCATGCGCGCCTCTTGGCGGTCGTCTAGCTGCTTTTGGCCGTGCACCGAATCGACCAAGGTGAGGATGCTGTCAAGCAAATAACTCTCGGCGATTTCGTCGTCCATGAAGAAAGTTTGCGCCACCGGGCCGGGGTCGGCCAGGCCGGTGGTCTCGATCACGACGCGGTCAAACTGCAACTCGCCTTTGCGCTTTTTCTCGGCCAAATCGGCCAGCGTGGTGCGCAGGTCTTCGCGAATGGAGCAGCACACGCAGCCGTTGTTGAGCTGGATGATTTGCTCTTTGCTGTCTTGCACCAAGATTTCGTTGTCGATGTTTTCGGTGCCGAACTCGTTTTCAATCACGGCAATTTTTTGACCGTGGGCTTCGGTCAGCACCCGCTTGAGCAGCGTGGTTTTGCCCGAGCCAAGAAAGCCGGTGAGGATGGTCGCGGGAATGAGGGCCATGGGGTTTCCTGAGTGAATCTGGTGAAAGGTCGAGCAGCGGTGCGCAACCCGGCAAGCTAGCACAGTTGTCAAGGGACGGTTCGATTTGTACGCACCGGCGCGTTAAGCTCGCTTCACTTTGACTCTTCGCCCCGGCGCGATGGCTGATCCACAACCCCCCAGTGCCCCAAGCGGTAAAAGCAGCGGTAAAAGCAGCGCCAAAAGCAACGCCAAACCCAACGACAAACCAGCCGACAAGTCTGCCGACAAATTGGCGCTGCGTGTAGATCAGCGCGGCGATTTGCAAGTGGACAAGCGGGTCGATAAACGCAGCTTTTTCAAGCGTTTGGTTGAAATGATTTCGCCCGGCCCAGACTCACGCGACGAGCTGATGGAAACGCTGGCCGACGCCGAGCACCGCGACCTGATCGAGCCCGAATCCCGAATGATGTTGGAAGGCGTGCTGCGCATGGCCGACATGACGGCCGGCGACGTGATGGTGGCCGCGCCGCACATGGACTTTTTGGACATCGACGCCGACTACGACGACTTGTTGCACGTGGTAATCGACACCGGCCACTCGCGGTTTCCGGTGTTTGAAGGCCAGCGCGACAACATCATTGGCACCTTGATGGCCAAAGACTTGCTCAAGCTGCAACGTTCACCCGAGCTGAGTTTGCGCACCTTGCTGCGCCCCGCGGTGTTTGTGCCCGAGTCCAAAGGCTTGAATGAATTGCTGCGCGACTTTCGCTCCAACCGCAACCACCTGGCCATCGTCATCGACGAATTTGGCACCACCGCCGGGCTGCTGACGATTGAAGACGTGCTGGAAGAAATCGTCGGTGAAATTGAAGATGAGTTCGACGACAAAGACGGCGAATCCAACATCTACACCTTGGCCGACGGCGGCCAGCGCGTGGCCGGCGACACCGACATCACCGAGGTCAACACCGCATTTGCGGCGCAGTTGTCAACTGAGAGTTTTGATTCCATCGGCGGCTTGGTGGCTCACGAGTTGGGACGCGTGCCGCGCCGCGGCGAAGCCGTCACCCTCGGCGGCTTGGTCTTCACCGTGATGCTGACGCGCGGCGGCGCGGTGCGTTGGTACAAGGTGACCCGCGCACCCGAGGACGCGCTGAGCACCGACGGCGGTTGACCAGCCCGTGCCCGCGTTGCGTGAAGAGGCGCTGACAAGATCGCGCCCTGGCCCTAGCCTGCCGCTGCTGATCGACATGCTGTTGATGGCAGGCCTGGGCACCTTGCAAACCTTGGCGTTTGTGCACACGCAGCTGTGGCCTTTGCCGTGCTTGTGCATTGCGATGCTGTCATGGCGCGTGGCAAACGCGTCGGCCAAACGCGCCGCCTGCCTGGGCTGGGCGTTCGGCACCGGATGGTTGCTGGCAGGCACTTGGTGGCTGTTCATCAGCTTGCACCGCTACGGCGAACTGCCGGCGTGGATGGCGGTGGTGGCGGTGTTTGCTTTGTGCGCCCTGCTGTCGGTTTACCTTGCGTTGGCGATGGCTGCGTTTGCGCGGTTTCGTTCGCAGCGCGCTGGCGCTGATGCATTGCTGTTCGCTTCGTTGTGGATGCTGGCCGAGCTGGCGCGCGCCATCATCTTCACCGGCTTCCCGTGGGTGGCCACGGGCTACTCGCAAGTCGACGCGCCGCTGGCGGCCTTGGCACCGTGGGCAGGCGTCTACGGAATCGGGTTCGTCTTGGCGGGGCTGACATCGTGGGCGGCATTTGCCTTGCTGAATTACCGCAGCCAGCCCCTGGGCATCGCGTGGCCGGTGGGCGTCACGGCGATGGTGTGGGCCTTCAGTTTGCTGACGCCGTTCAACTTCACCAAGCCCACCACCACCCTCAGCCTCACCCTCATTCAAGGCAACATTCCTCAAGAAGAGAAGTTTGCCGCCGAACGCCAAGGCGCGGCCTTGACTTGGCACCTGGACACGCTGCTGGCGTCCAAAAGTGATCTCGTCATCGCACCTGAGACCGCCATTCCCGTGCTGCCCGAACAACTTCCACCGAGCTTGTGGAAAGACGTCGGCCAGCACTTCAAAGACCAAAAAACCCACGCCTTGGTCGGCGTGCCCATGGGCAATGACGACGTGGGCTACACCAATTCAGCGGTCGGGTTGGGCCCCGGATCGTCGGACTACCGCTACGACAAACACCACCTCGTGCCTTTCGGTGAATTCATTCCAACCGGCTTCAAGTGGTTCACGCGGATGATGAACATTCCCTTGGGTGACTTCAACCGCGGCCCCGTCACCGCGCCGTCTTTCCCCGTGAAGGCCGAACGCGTGGCACCCAACATTTGCTACGAAGACTTGTTCGGCGAAGACCTGGCCGCGCGCTTTGTGGACGAGCGCAGCGCGCCGACCATGCTGGCCAACATCAGCAACATCGGCTGGTTCGGCAAAAGCATTGCCATCCCCCAGCACCTGAACCTGTCACGCATGCGGGCCTTGGAATTTCAAGTGCCCATGCTGCGCGCCACCAACACCGGGGCCACCGCCGTCATCGACCACCGCGGCGTGGTGACCCACAGCCTGCCGCCGCACCAGCGCGGCGTGTTGGAGGCATCGGTGCAGGGCCGCAGCGGCGTGACACCGTTTGCTTGGTGGGCCGGCAGGTTTTACTTGTGGCCTCTGCTGGGCTTGGGCGCGCTGGTGCTGTTGTGGCGGGTATTCAAGCGCCGTTGAATATCCACCGCGCCTCTAAAATCGCGCCTCTGGTACGGCTCATGTGAGCCGCCGCTTGCTTCCAAAGAAACCCACCATGCTGACCTTCCAGCAAATCATTCTTCGCCTTCAGCAGTATTGGGACCAGCAGGGCTGCGCGCTGTTGCAGCCTTATGACATGGAAGTTGGCGCAGGCACCAGCCACACCGCCACTTTCTTGCGCGCCCTCGGCCCTGAGCCTTGGAAGGCGGCTTATGTGCAGCCCAGCCGTCGCCCCAAAGACGGTCGCTACGGCAACAACCCCAACCGCTTGCAGCACTACTACCAATACCAGGTGGTGCTCAAGCCCGCACCGGCCAACATCTTGGAGCTGTATTTGGGCTCGCTCGAAGCCTTGGGTTTTGACCTGAAAGCCAATGACGTCCGCTTCGTCGAAGACGATTGGGAGAACCCCACGCTGGGCGCTTGGGGCCTGGGCTGGGAGGTGTGGATGAACGGCATGGAAGTCACGCAGTTCACTTACTTCCAGCAAGTGGGCGGCATCGACTGCAAGCCCGTGACCGGCGAAATCACTTACGGCTTGGAGCGCTTGGCCATGTACTTACAGGGCGTGGAAAGCGTGTATGACTTGGTCTATGCCGCCGGTGCCAACGGCGCGCCCGACTTGAAATACGGCGACGTGTTTCATCAAAACGAAGTGGAGCAAAGCACCTACAACTTTGAGCACAGCGATGTCGAGTTTTTGCTCAGCGCATTTGCGGCGCACGAAGGGCAAGCCAAACATTTGATGGCAAAGTCACTTGCCCTCCCCGCTTACGAGCAAGTGCTCAAGGCCGCACACAGCTTCAACTTGTTGGACGCGCGCGGTGCCATCAGCGTGACCGAGCGTGCCGCCTACATGGGCCGCATCCGCAACATTTCGCGCAGCGTGGCGCAGAGCTATTTCGACAGCCGCGCGCGCTTGGGCTTTCCGCTGGCGGCGCGTGATCGGGCGGAAGAAGTGCTGGCTGCCATCACCAAAGCCGCCGCCAACGCTGCTGCGGCGAATGAGAAGAAGGCAGCGTGATGACGAGCCCTCACACCGCGAAGAATTTGCTCGTAGAACTCTTCGTCGAAGAGCTGCCGCCCAAAGCGCTGAACAAGCTCGGCGATGCCTTTGCGGCCGCCTTGACTGACAGCCTGAAAGCGCAAGGTCTGACCACCGCCGCGTCCATCACAACGGCCTTCGCTTCACCGCGCCGCTTGGCCGCGCACATCAGCTTTGTCAGCGGCAAAGCCGACGACAAAGCCGTGTCGCAAAAGCTGATGCCAACTGCGGTGGGCTTGACAACCGACGGCATCGCAACGCCTGCACTGCTGAAGAAGCTGGCTGTGTTGGGAGCCGACGCGTCTGTGGTGCCCAAGCTGCTGCGCCAGATGGACGGCAAAGCCGAGGCGCTGTTTTTTGACAGCTTGGTGGCCGGGGTGAGCTTGCAAGACGGCTTGCAAAAAGCTTTGCTCCATGCGCTGAGCAGCTTGCCAATCCCCAAGCTCATGCAGTACCAACTGGCGGACGGCTGGAGCAGTGTGAATTTTGTGCGCCCTGCCCATGGTTTGATGGCGCTGCACGGAGCCGATGTGGTGGCGGTGGAAGTGCTCGGTTTGACCTCGGGCCGCGTCACGCACGGGCACCGGTTTGAAGCTTCAACACCGTCGATTGAGCTTCGCCACGCTGACAGTTATGCCGAGCAACTTCGTGATGAAGGCGCGGTGATTGCCAGCTTTGCTGGGCGGCGTGCCGAGATAGCCAAACAACTGGCTAGCCGCGCGCCGCAAGGCTTGGTGCCAATCGAAGACGCTGCGTTGTTGGACGAAGTCACCGCCTTGGTCGAACGCCCCAACGTGCTGCTGTGCCAGTTTGAAGCCGAGTTCCTGGACGTGCCGCAAGAGTGCTTGATCCTGACCATGAAGGCGAATCAAAAATACTTTCCGCTGCTCGATGCCGCAGGCAAGTTGACGAATCAATTTTTGATCGTCAGCAACATCACCCCCGCTGACCCCAGCCGCGTGATCGAAGGCAACGAACGCGTGGTACGCCCGCGTTTGGCCGACGCGAAGTTCTTCTTCGATCAAGACCGCAAGAAGACGCTGGCCTCGCGCGCGAGTGGGCTCGACAAAGTGGTTTATCATGGCAAGTTGGGCACGCAGGGCGAGCGCGTTGCGCGGGTTCGCGCAATTGCAAAAAGCATCGCCGCCACTGCGTTTCAATCGGAAAACATGGCCGAGCCATGCGACCAAGCGGCGATGCTTGCCAAGGCCGATTTGCTCACCGACATGGTGGGCGAATTTCCCGAACTGCAAGGCACCATGGGCAGCTACTACGCCCTCCACGACGGCTTGAGCACACAGGTGGCGCAGGCCATCGAAGACCACTACAAACCGCGCTTTGCGGGCGACGACTTGCCACGCAGCAACGTCGGATTGGTCGTGGCCTTGGCCGACAAATTGGAAACCTTGGTCGGCCTGTTTGGCGTCGGTCAGTTGCCCACCGGCGACAAAGACCCGTTCGCACTGCGCAGGCACGCGCTCGGCGTGATTCGCATGCTGACCGAACGCAAAGTACCTGTCGGCTTAACGCAATTGATTGCCTTGGCGGTGACACCGTTTGCTGCCGGGATTACCGACCCGACAAGACCGTTGACGGCGTTCATGCACGAGCGTTTGGCCGGTGCTTTGCGCGACCAAGGCTACAGCGCGCAAGGGGTCGATGCCGTGCTGTCGCTGAAACCTGACCGCTTGGCAGACGTGACCGAGCGCCTGGCTGCGGTGCGCGCTTTTGCGGCCTTGCCTGAAGCTGCGGCACTGGCGGCGGCCAACAAGCGCGTGGGCAACATTTTGAAAAAGGTGGAAGGCACCTTGCCCGTTCAAGTGGACGCCGCCTTGCTGAAAGAGCCCGCCGAGGCTGCGCTGTTCAAGGCCTTGAACGAGGTCGAACCGCAAGCCAACGCGGCATTCACCGCAGGCCACTTTGCCGATTCCCTCAAAGCCTTGGCCGCATTGCGTTTGACTGTCGATGCCTTCTTTGAATCAGTGATGGTCAACGCGGAAGACACGGCGCTGCGCAACAACCGCCTGGCGCTGTTGTCACGCCTGCACGTTGCCATGAACCGCGTGGCGGACTTGGCGAAGTTGGCAGCGTGACTTGACAAAAACGCAATGAACCGCCAACTCCAGATCGAGCGGTTTTTGATGGCAGCGCATCGTCTGGCCCTTCAGCGACTGAAGGCGCAACCTGAGCGCATCGCACCCGTTCGCGCGCAGCTTGAGCGTTGGCGTCAGCAAGCGGGTGCCACGCGATCTGATGTTTATTGGGACGAGTGGCAGCGTTTGCTTCAGGCCGATGTGCAAGAGATTGAGCGCGTGGTCTGTGCAGACGACGAACGCGGTGCCGTGCTTCGCAGCGTGTCGCCGATGTCAAGCCTGATTTCGCAAACCGAACGCTTGCAGCTTTTGGCTGAGGCACGTTCCGTATGACCTTCGCTGAATTGGTTCACGTGCTGCGCGCGGCGGCAGTGATTGCCAACGAAACCACGTTGGTGGTCGTTGGCAGCCAAGCCGTATTGCTGCACTTTGCAAACGCTCACCCTGAGCTTTGTGCTTCAAGAGAGGTGGACTTGTACCCATCGATGCACCCTGAAAGAGCCGACTTGATCGACGGTGCAATAGGCGCGTGGTCGCGCTTTGACGAGACCTTTGGACATCACGCCGATGGCGTCGGACCTGAGACCGCCGTGATGCCCGCTGACCGGATCAACAGAGCACGCTTCACCTACATCGGCGAGCTGACGGCCATTTGCCCGGACATGCATGATTTGGCCGTCTCAAAAGCGGTGGCTGCGCGAGACAAAGACGCGGACTATGTGCGCGTTTTGCTGCGAGAGAAAATGATCGAGATCGGCACACTGCGTGAGCGCATCAACATGCTGGACTCGGCACAATATCCCGTTGCCAGCGTTCTGGCTTGGGCCAACCGCCGCGCGCTGGAAGCACATACATGACCCCCTTCAAGCTCATCATCCTCGACCGCGACGGCACCATCAACGAAGACCGTGATGACTTTGTCAAAACGCCTGACGAATGGATCCCCATACCGGGTGCGCTGGAAGCCATTGCGCGCCTCAACCACGCGGGTTGGCACACGGTGGTGGTGACCAACCAATCGGGCTTGGGGCGCGGTTTGTTTGACATGGCCACGTTGAACGCCATGCACTTGAAGATGAATCAAATGTTGGCCAAGGTGGGCGGTCGGATTGACGCGGTTTTCTTTTGCCCGCACACACCAGAAGAAGGCTGCGACTGCCGCAAACCTTTGCCGGGCTTGATGCTGCAAGTCGGCGAGCGTTACGGTTTGAACTTGAAAGACGTGGCCGTGGTGGGCGATTCGATGCGTGACCTGCAAGCCGGTGCCACCGCCGGTTGTCCCACCCATTTGGTTCGCACCGGCAAGGCCGCCGCCTACAGCGAGGCGCAAATGGAGCAGGTGCTGTCACGCGCACCGGGCACGCAAGTGCATGCTGATTTGGCGGCGTTTGCTGAGGCCACCATCCTGCGCGAGCGCCGCGCGCGCGGCGTCACGGGTGAAACCGATTCTGGTTTTGGCCGGCTGAATTGATGGCCGCTTCAGCCTTCAACGCCAAGCCAACGGCCCTGCAAACGCTGTGGTGGCGTTTGCGCTCCATCGTCTTCATTTTGTGGATGGCGGTGACGGTGGTGCCGTGGGCGCTGGCGGTGTTGGTGTTCTCCATTTTCAAAAAAGGCGACCCGGTTTATTGGATGTGTGTGGGCTGGTTGCGCACCGCCATTTGGGGTGCGCGGGTGATTTGCGGCGTGCATCACCGCATGAGCGGTTTGGAAAACTTAGACGCCGCGCATCGCGCTGGGGCTGTCATCGTGCTGCCCAAACACCAGTCCACCTGGGAGACCTTCGCCTTCCCTTGCTTGATGCCCCACCCTTTGGCCTACGTGTTCAAACGCGAGCTGCTTTACGTGCCGTTTTTTGGGTGGGCCATGGCGCGCATGGACATGATTCACATCGACCGCAGCAAGCGCGCAGACGCCTGGAAGCGGGTGGCCGAGCAAGGCCGCAAACACATGGCCCGCGGTACGTGGGTGATCATGTTTCCTGAAGGCACGCGCATTGCCCGCGGCGAAGCCGGCACCTACAAGCCAGGCGGCACGCGGTTGGCCGTGGACACCGGCACGCCGGTGATGCCCATTGCCGTGAACTCGGCGGTGTGTTGGCCGCGCAAGTCGTTGATGCTGCGCCCCGGTGTGGTGGACTTGTCGATAGGCCCGCTGATATCGCCGGTGGGCCGCGAGCCAACGGAGATGATGCGTGAAGTTCAAGCGTGGATAGAGGGCGAAATGCACAGGCTGGATCCGACGGCCTACGCAGACGCTCACGCCGAAAAAAACAGCGTTGCAGCCGCACGCACCTGACGCTTAGGTCTTTCCTTCGCCGCTTAAACTCACGTTTCATGACACGTAAGCTTCACGCCCCTGACGCTCAACAGCTTTCGCTGTTTGATGCGCCGGTATTGGTGGAACAAGTGTCGGTGGAACAAGTGCTGGCGGAACAAGCGCTGGCGGCGTCGGACGCCGCCCCCGATGCGCAGGCGACAAGCCCCGTGACGGCACTGCTGCATGCTTCACCTGCTTCACCTGTTTCACCTGCGCCCGCTGAAACCCCTTCGGTGTCGATTGCCAGCGTGCTGCGCCCGGCGGTGTTTCGTCATCCGAACGCTGACCGCGAAATTCGCCTGCAAGACCACGTGGTGGGCTATGCGCTGAAGCGCGCGCGGCGTCGCAGCATCGGTTTCATCGTTGGTGCCGAAGGCCTGAGCGTGAACGCGCCGAAGTGGGTGGGCGTCGGCGACATAGAAACCGCACTGCGCGAAAAAGCCGCTTGGATTTTGCGCAAGCTAGGCGAACAGCAAGAGCGCCAACAGCGCCTGCAAGCCGCCAAGGTCGATTGGCGCGACGGCACCAGCATTCCCTTCTTGGGCGAAACCGTGATCGTGGTGTTGGACCCGCGCACCACCGGTGCCGTGCTGAACACGTCTGCCGCCAATGCACTTTTGAAACCGCAGGCGCAGGCCCAGTTGGACGGCGTGCCGCAACTCACCCTGCACATCGGCTTGCCGCACACCGCCACAGCCGAGCAAATTCGCGATGCGGTGCAAAGCTGGTTGCAGCGCCAAGCCAAGCGCGTGTTTGAAGAACGCTGCCAACACTACACGCAGCAATTGGGCGTGCGCTACACGCGCCTCAGCTTGTCTTCGGCGCAAACCCGCTGGGGCAGCGCCACGGCCGACGGAACCATCCGCTTGAATTGGCGTTTGATTCACTTTGCGATGTCGACCATCGACTACGTTGTGGCACACGAGCTGGCGCACCTGCGCGAGATGAACCACAGCCCCAAGTTTTGGGACGTGGTGCGCTCGGTGGTGCCCGACTATGAAGCTGCGCGCGGCACCTTGAAAGACAAAGTGTTGCCGGTGTTTGACTAGCTTGTTGAATCACCCACTTTCGGCCTGAACAGTGCCCTTGCCATGTGGTTCGGCTTCGGGGCTTGGCTTCGGTGTGCTCGGGTAGATGGCACCCTGCATTCAGGGGGACTTTGGTAAAGGGCCATGTCCGCACCGCGACGGCCGCAAAGTTTGCGTTTATCTTCCAACTTTTCCAATCTCGCTCAAACAACATGCCACCTCGCAAACTCCTGGCAGCCGCCGCGCTCCTGGCCGCACACACCGCGTCATCGGCCTTGGAATTGCTGGTGCCCGCCTACTTTTATCCGTCCTCCAATCCGTCCCTCAGCTACTGGGACGAGTTGACTGCGGCGGCGGCCACGGGCGTGAAGATCACCGCCATCATCAACCCCAACAACGGAGTGGGCGCTGCCTCCAATTCCGACTACGTGGCCGCCGTGAACACCTTCCGCGCGGCTGGCGGCAAGGTGTTGGGCTACGCCTACACCTGCTACGGCGGCGCGCTGTGCTCGCCGGGCTTGCCGTCCACCAAGACCGCTGCCGACGTGGTGGCTGAGGCGGCTCAATACGCCAATTGGTACGGCGTTGACGGTTTGTTCATGGACGAAATGTCGAACCAGCTCAGCGATTTGCCTTACTACACGACGCTGGCTGCGCAGCTGAGAACAGCCCACCCGGCATGGCAATTGGTCGGCAACCCCGGCACATCCACACCCGCGGAATACCTGACCACAGCCGACACCTTGGTCACGTTTGAGCGCGGCAGCGCCAGCTACACCGGCGCGGCCACACAACCCTGGATGGCCACGGCCAACCCGTCACAACAAGCGCATTTGCACTACAACGTCAGCACCGCTGCCCAGATGCAAACCCTGCTGACAGAAGCGGTGGCGCGCCGCGCTGGCTACATCTACATCACCGACGACCGCTACGTTCCCGGCGACCCAACCGCCACCAACCCGTGGGACAGCCTGCCCGGCTACTGGCTTGAAGAAGTGGCGGCGGTGAGGGCCGCCAACGTCGTCAGCGCCGTGCCCGAGCCGTCCACTTACGCGCTGATGCTGCTGGGCATCACGGCACTGTGGGCGCGTTCTCGCAAGCTCGCAAAACCACGCTGAGCAGTCTGGTCAAAGTCACTGCGGTGGCCAGTCGCCAAGCCGACTGAGCGGGTGCGTTTGCAGCGAGCTGCGGCGTTGAAAAACATCACCGCAGCTGCGACGCCTTGCTGAGTGACGCACGCATCAACGCCGTCTACATCCCCCGGCCCAACAGCCTGCATGCCGAATGGGCCATCAAAGCAGCGCAAGCAGGCAAGCACGTGCTTTGCGAAAAGCCGCTGGCCTCGCGGCGCGGTCAGGGTTGATGCAGCGGGTCGCCGCACAACTCCCTTCCCCTTAGACAGGCGGCGCAAATTCTCAACCCCCTTCCCCTCGACGGGGAAGGGTTGGGGAAGGGGTGAAATCGTCGAACACTCGCCCCACTGTTGACTCACTCACAGTCAGTTGCGCACCGCGCTGCGGCCCGCAAGCCGATGCCGTCCAGCTGGCGCGGCGCATGCGCCTCAAAAGCCCACTTCACCCACAACCCTTTCTCAATATCCGAAAGGATGCTTCGTTGCCGTCCGAAAGCGGCAAAACAGCGTCAAGCCGCGCATTCCTCCCTAACCCCTTCAGCGTTCGTCAAATCGAATTCAAGCACCCGCTGCCTGACCATTCAGCCCGTCAGTCACCCGCTTCAGTTCGGCATCACCGTTAATGCCTTGCGCATTCGCAATGCGAATCAAGTTGCGACTGGCAACCCCAAAGTTGCGCTCAAACGCCTCAGGCATCTGCTCGTGCAACCCCTCATAAATCATCACCGCCTCGCGCGCCGTGCTCAGCGCTTCGGCTCGCGAACTGGCATCGCCTTGCTCGGAAAGACGCCAAGCTCAGGGTTACCGTTTGTCACTTTTGGTGCTTCGCGGACGGACAATTTCGCACCATGAAAACTCTAACTTTGCGACACGTCGCCCAGACCGTTCGGGCGCTGTTTGTTGGCTTGAGCGCAGCGGCTTTGCTGGGTGCTTGCAGCACCACTGAGCAGCTGTCGCCGTCAGTCACATCAATCCCATCAGCCGCGTCAGCCCCACCGAACATCAGCGAAGCCGATTGGCAAGAAGTGCGCTTGCCTGGCAAACGCGCCACTTCCTACACTTGGGAGCAGTTCGACGGCCGCCGTGCGCTGGCGGCGCGTGCGGAGTCTTCGGCCAGCATGATGCGGCGCAAATTGCTGGTGTCGCCATCGCCGTTGGGCACCTTGAACTTCAGTTGGCAAGTGCCCGAGCTGATGAACCGCGCTGATGTGAGCGGCACCGACACCGAAGACGCCTCGGCGCGCGTGCTGTTGGCCTTTGGGGGCGACGTGTCGAAGTTGCCTATGCGCACGCGCATGTTGTTCGAGTTGGCGCATGCTGTGGGTGGCGAGGAGCCGCCCTACGCCACCTTGATGTATGTGTGGGACCGCGTTGCACCCGTGGGCAGCGTGATCGTCAACCCGCGCACCGACCGCATCCGCAAGATCGTGGTCGACTCAGGGCCGGAAGGTCTGAAGCGCTGGCGCGATCACCAGCGCGATGTAGCAGCCGACTTTCGACTTGCGTTTGGCGAAGAGCCTGGGCCGCTGCTGGCGATTGCGGTGATGACGGACAGCGACAACACCAAATCAAAAACACGCGCTTGGTACGGGCCGCTCAGTTTGGATTGACCCCAAGCTTTGACGCAGCGTGAATTTCCGCGCGCTCAAGCCACGCGAGGTTTGACGCGGCTCGCGGCTTCTTTCGCGTTCACGCGCGCCACTTCCACGTCGGCGTCAAACGCCAGCGCCACGCCCATGCGGCGCTTTTTGAAACTTTCGGGTTTGCCAAACAAACGGATGTCGGTTTGCGGCACGCGCAGCGCGTCATTCACGCCGTCGAAGACGATGCCGTGCGCATCAACGCCGCCGTAAATCACGGCGCTTGCCCCCGGGCTTTTCAGCGCGGTGTTGACCGGCAAACCCAGGATGGCGCGGGCGTGCAGCTCGAACTCGTTTTGCCACTGGGTGGCCATCGTCACCATGCCGGTGTCGTGCGGACGCGGGCTGACTTCGCTGAACCACACGTCGTCTCCCTTCACAAACAGCTCAACGCCAAACAAGCCCTGACCGCCGAGGTTGTCGGTGACGGTTTTGGCGATGTGCTGGGCGCGTTGCAAAGCGGCGGGACGCATGGGGTGAGGCTGCCAACTTTCGACGTAGTCACCGTTCACTTGGATGTGGCCGATGGGGTCGCAAAAGTGGGTTTCAATTTGGCCACTAGAACCCGCAGCGCGCACCGTGAGCAAAGTGATTTCGTAGTCGAAATCGATGAAGCCTTCAACGATGACGCGGCCGTGGCTGACGCGGCCACCGGCCATGGCGAAGTCCCACGCGGTTTTCACGTCAAGCGGGCCGCTGAGCTTGCTTTGGCCTTTGCCCGAGCTGCTCATCACGGGTTTGACGATGCAGGGGTAGCCGATTCCCGGCCCGCCATTGGCCCCGTCAATCGCGGCTTGCAGCTCGGCCTGCGAATTGCAAAACTTGTAGGGGCTGGTCGGCAAGCCCAAGGTTTCTGCGGCGAGTACGCGTATGCCTTCGCGGTCCATGGTCAAGCGTGCAGCGCGCGCCGTGGGGATGACGCGCACCACGCCGGCGGCTTCCAATTCCTCCAACATGCCGGTGGCGATGGCTTCAATTTCGGGCACCACCAGCATAGGCCGCTCGGCCTCGATCAGCGCTTTCAATTGCGCCGCATCACTCATGGTGATGGTGCGCGCGTGGTGGGCCACTTGGTGGCCGGGCGCGTTGTCGTAGCGGTCTACGGCGATGGTTTCCACCCCCAAGCGCTGCAAAGCAATCAGCACCTCTTTGCCCAATTCACCGCTGCCCAGCAGCATGACTTTGGTGGCTTGGCGGCTGAGCGGAGTTCCGAAAGTGATGGCAGCTTGAGTCATGGTGGGGGCGTGAAAAGAAGACAAGCTGCATTGTGACGAACGCTCCTATCCGGCCTCTCTTTTTCCGTTCGTGCCAAAGCCCGGTAACGCATTCGCACGGCTCACGTGATTCAAGAAACAGACAGCGGCAATGCGCGGCGCGGTGCGGTGAGCTGCCACGCATCGCGAGAATTCGCAAAGCCGCTGCTGTCTGTTTCACTGCATCTGAACTTTCAACAGCTTCTTTCTCGATTTCGGAAATCGAAATTTGGGTGGCTGGTCGCCGATGGCGCTGTGTGAACGCTGCCAAGCTTGCCAAGCTCTCGTCGCCGCTGCAACTTTCAAGTTGCCCAAACCGCGTCAATCCACGCAGCGACAATTTGCATCATGACCACCCTGCCCACCGGGCCGACCAAGCCAACCCCAGCCGTGCGGTCTCGGCTGTCGCTCTACCTTGACTTGATCCGCTGGGACAGGCCTGCGGGCAGCTGCTTGCTGCTGTGGCCCACTTTGTCTGCGCTGTGGATCGCCGCCAACGGTTTCCCGGGCTGGCATTTGTTGCTGGTCTTTACGGCAGGTACGTTCCTGATGCGCAGCGCGGGTTGCGTTGTGAACGACGTGGCCGACCGCGATGTGGACAAGCACGTGAAGCGCACTGCCAACCGACCCGTCACCAGCGGTGCCATCGCTTCCAAAGCGGCTTTGCTTTTGGGTGCGGTGTTGGCGCTGTGTGCCTTTGGATTGGTGCTGACCACCAACACCGCCGCAGTGCGGTGGAGCTTTGCGGCGCTGGCGGTGACGATTTTTTATCCGTTTACCAAACGGTTTTTTTCCATGCCGCAGGCGGTGTTGGGCGTGGCCTTCAGCTTTGGCATCCCGATGGCATTCGCAGCGGTGCAGGGCAGCGTTCCGATGTTGGCGTGGTGGCTGTTGCTGGGCAACGGGTTTTGGGTGCTGGCTTACGACACCGAGTACGCCATGGTCGACCGCGACGATGACTTGAAGGTGGGCATCAAAACATCGGCCATCACTTTGGGGCGTTTTGATGTGGTGGGTGTGATGGCGTTTTACGCGGCGTTCTTGGTCGTGTGGGCGGGCATCGGGGTGCACTTAAAGATGGGCTGGCCTTACTTTGTTGGTTTGGTGGTGGCTGGGTTGATTGCGCTTTGGCACTTCACGCTGATACGAAGCCGCTCGCGCGAGGGTTGCTTTCGCGCGTTTCGCTTGAACCACTGGTTGGGGTTTGCAGTGTTTGCAGGCGTTGTCGTTGAATCTGTGACGCGCTGATTTCGTATCAGCGTTCTTGTCAAGATAATGGCCCACCTAAATCAACACCGCTTCATCATGATTTTCAAACGCGTCATCCTTCCTCTCATCGTCCTTGGCCTGTTGATCGCAGGCTACTTTTACGTCGCGCTGCAGTGGAGCTACTCCAACGGCGACCGCGCTGGATGGATTCAAAAGCTGTCGGAAAAAGGCTGGGTCTGCAAAACCTGGGAAGGCGAGATGGCGCAGGTTTCCACGCCGGGCAGCTCGGTGGTGGAAAAGTTTTTGTTCACCGTGCGCGATGACAAGGTCGCCAAAGATCTGTCGGCGCTGATGGGCAAGCGCGTGACCTTGCACTACGAAGAAAAGGTGGGCTTGCCGGGTTCGTGCTTTGGCGACACGCGCTACTTTGTGACCAAGGCAACCGAGACGAGTGACATCTCGTTGACGCCCGGCGTGACGGTGAAGCAGTCACCGCCAGCGGCTTCAGCGCCCTGAGGTCAAGCACACACCGTCAAGGGTACAAACCGCGCTCTTCGCGGGCCGTCAATATCCGCTCGCAGGCCACCGCAAACGTTGCGGTGCGCAGGGAAATTTTGTGTTGGTCGGCGGTGTCCCAGATTTTCTTCAGGGCGTCCACCATGATCTTGTCCAGGCGCAGATTGATCTCGTCCTCAGACCAAAAAAAGCTGCTGAAGTCTTGCACCCACTCGAAGTAGCTCACGGTCACGCCACCGGCGTTGCAAATCACATCAGGCACCACCAGGATGCCGCGTGAGCCGAGCACGTCGTCGGCCTTGGGCAAGGTCGGGCCATTGGCACCTTCGAGCACCAGCTTTGCTTTGATGCGGTTGGCGCGCGCCTCGGTGATCTGACCTTCCAGTGCGGCAGGAATCAAGATGTCGCAGTCAACGTCCCAAAAACTCTCGTTGTCGATGCGCTCGGCGTCTTTGTAGTGGCCAATGCCGCCGTCGCGCTTCAAAACTTCCATGGTGATGTTCATGTCGAATCCCTTGGGGTTCACCAAGGTGCCGGTGTGGTCTTGCACCGCCACCAGCGTGGCACCGGCTTGCACAAACAACTCGGCCGCCGCGCTGCCCACATTGCCCATGCCTTGCACCGCAATGCGCGCGCCGTTCAGGTTCAAACCGATGCGCCGTGCGGCTTCACGGCCGGTCACAAACACGCCTCGGCCGGTGGCCTTCACGCGGCCCAGTGAGCCGCCCAGGTGCAGCGGTTTGCCGGTGACCACGCCGGTGGCGGTGGTGCCGGTGTTCATGGAATAGGTGTCCATCATCCAGGCCATGATTTGGCCGTTGGTGTTCACGTCAGGCGCAGGTATGTCGCGCTGCGGGCCAATGATGATGCCGATTTCACTGGTGTAGCGGCGCGTCATGCGCTCCAGTTCCTTCAGCGACAACTTCTTCGGGTCGACTCGGATACCGCCCTTGGCTCCACCATACGGCAGGTTCACCGCCGCGCATTTCACGGTCATCCACGCGCTGAGCGCCATCACTTCTTCCAGCGTCACGTCGGGGTGGTAGCGCACTCCCCCTTTGCCGGGGCCGCGCGACAAGTTGTGCTGCACGCGGTAGCCCTCAAAGTGCGCCACGCTGCCGTCGTCCATCTCAATGGGCACGTCAACAATCAACGCGCGCTTGGGTCGCTTCAGCGTTTCAGACCAATGCGCCAAATGCCCCAAGTAGGGCAGCACGCGGTCAACCTGCGAGAGGTAGGTGTTCCACGGACTGGTGGAGGTGGGGGTGACGTAGGACAGAAAACTCATGCGCGGCTCCGGTGGTGTTGAGTTGGAGAACAGATGGGGGTTTGCATGGGCCGGAACTGTAGGCGCGGGCGCGGGTTTTGTGTCACTTCGGCTTATGTTTGCTTTGCATAAGGTGTGCGCGTCGGGGTTGATAGAAACTCGTCGAGGTTAAGCGCCAAACTCGTCGCCAAGTTCACGGGCGCGGTTTTGCGCCGCTTGAATCGCGCTGACAACGGCTGCTTTGACGCCTGCTGCCTGCATCGCCGACAGCGCCGCAAATGTGGTGCCGCCCTTCGAGGTGACTCGGTCGCGCAGCACATGTGGTGGCTCGACGGAAGCTTGTGCCAAGGCGGTCGAACCGGCAAAAGTCGCTAGCGCCAGTTGCCTGCCTTGTGCAGCGCTTAGGCCCATGTCGTCGGCGGCCTGCATCATGGCTTCGATGAAATAGAACACGTAAGCCGGGCCCGAGCCCGACAGCGCGGTGACGGCGTCTAAATCGGCTTCGTGCTCGACCCACAGCGTCTGCCCGGTGGGTGCCAAGAGCGCTTCAATTTGCAGCTTCTCAGCCGCGCTGACCGCAGCCCGCGCAAACAAACCCGAAATGCCTTGGCCGACGAGTGCGGGCGTGTTGGGCATGGCGCGCACCACGCGCTGCGAGCCCACGGCTGTCGCAATTGAATCACTGCGTATGCCGGCCATCACGCTCAAGTGCAGCGCGTGGCTCACATGCGCCGCGCACGGCGCTGCGGCGCTCGAAAAAAGTTGTGGCTTGACCGCCCAAACCACGCCATCGGCTTTTGCCAAAGTGGCATCGGCGGCAGGCAATGCACTGATGTTGAAGTCGGCCAACAGCTTGCTGCGCTGCGCCGCAAACGGCTCGACCACGATGATGGACGCGGCGTGTCGGCCGTTCTTGAGCAAGCCCCCAATGATGGCGCTGGCCATGTTGCCGCCGCCGATGAATGCGATTGTGTTCATCGCTTCAGTGTATTCAGTGAAGGCCCGCCAACAGCGCCGCATTGCCACCCGCAGCCGCTGTGTTGATGGTCACTGTTTGCTCGGCGCAAAAGCGCAACAGGTAGTGCGGCCCGCCTGCTTTGGGGCCGGTGCCGCTCAGGCCTTCGCCGCCAAAGGGTTGCGAGCCGACCACCGCGCCAATCATGTTGCGGTTGATGTAAACGTTGCCGATGCGCGCCTGCGCTGCCAGGCGCATAGCACGGCTGTCGATGCGGGTTTGGATGCCCAGTGTCAAGCCGTAGCCGAGGGCGTTGATTTGCTGCATGACAGCATCGACATCGCCGCTCCAACGCACGACGTGCAGAACCGGGCCGAAGATTTCTTGTTGGACTTGACTGATGGAAGCGACTTCAAAGGCGATGGGGGAGATGAGGTGCGCGGGTTGGCCCCCTCCCCTTGACGGGGAGGGTTGGGGAGAGGTGAAAGCTCCCGACACTGACCGCAAGTGTTCAACGCTCTCACCTCCTCCCCAACCCCCCTCCGTCAAGGGGGAGGGAGCCGTGCCGATCAATTTGGCCGTCTGGTGCAAACGAGCAATGTGCTCGCTGATGCCCTCAAACGCCTCCCCATCAATCACCGGCCCCACGTCTGTTGCGAGCAACGCCGGATCGCCCACGCGAAGCTCACTCAGCGCCCCACGAATCATGTCGATCACGCCGTCGGCGATGCCATCGTGCACGCACAACAGACGCAGCGCCGAACAGCGCTGACCGGCCGAGCGGAACGCGCTTTGCACCACGGCGTCCACCACCTGTTCAGGCAGCGCCGTGCTGTCCACGATCATGGCGTTGATGCCACCTGTCTCGGCAATCAGCGGCACCATGGCGCCGTCGCGCGCAGCCAAACTTCGGTTGATGATTTTGGCGACCGCTGTCGAGCCGGTGAAGCACACACCCGCCGTGCGCGGGTCAGCCACCAACGCCGCGCCCACCACGTCACCCGCGCCATGCAGCAGCATCAGCGCGTCGCTCGGCACGCCGCACTCCACCAACAAATCAACAAAACGCTGCGCCACAAATGGCGTTTGCTCAGCCGGTTTGGCGGCCACGCTGTTGCCCGCCACCAAGGCCGCCACCACTTGGCCTGCAAAGATGGCCAAAGGGAAATTCCACGGGCTGATGCAGATGAACACGCCGCGCCCGTGCAAGTGCAACTCGTTGCTTTCGCCAGTGGGGCCGGGCAGCGTTTGGGTGGCCAATTTGACTTCGGCTTGGTCAGCGTAGTAGCGGCAAAAGTCCACCGCCTCGCGCACTTCTGAAACACAGTCGCCGAGTGTTTTGTGAGCTTCGTTCACCAGCAAACCGCAGAACTCGGGCATGCGTGACTCCAGCGCGTCGGCCGCGCGGCGCAGCACGTTGGCGCGGCCTTTCAGCGGCGTGACGCTCCAGCTTTGGAAGCCTTGATGCAAGCGCGCCATGGCCGCCGTCACATCGGACGGCGTGGCCTCAATGACTGCCTGAATGCGCGTGGCGGCAACGGCTTCCAGCAATGGCTCGCGCTGCGCGATCACGCTCAAATCAACGCCTTTGGAATTGGCGCGGCCCGTGCTGCCGTTCCATCCAAACAACTCCATCGGCTGTGCAAACGCGGCCTGCGTGGCGGGTGTCAGCGGTGACGACAACAGCGCCTGCACATTCACGGTGCTGTCGGTGAGTTGATGCACAAACGAAGAGTTGGCCCCGTTCTCTAACAAGCGCCTGACCAAGTAAGCCAACAGGTCGCGGTGCTCACCCACAGGCGCATACACACGCACCGCAATGGCAGGGTTGCGCATCACCTCCCGGTAGATTCCTTCGCCCATGCCGTGAAGGCGCTGCAACTCGAAGTGCGCGCCTTCCGCCGCATTCGCCATGTGCATGATGGCCGCAATGGTGCCGGCGTTGTGCGTCGCAAATTGCGGGTAAATCACGTCGCTGTGCGCCAACAAATCCTGTGCGCAAGCCAGGTAGGCGATGTCGGTGTGGTGCTTGTGGGTGAACACCGGGTAGCCGCTCAAACCCAGCTCTTGGGCGCGTTTGATTTCACCGTCCCAATACGCACCTTTGACCAAACGCACCATGAAACGCAAGCCGTGTCGCTTGGCAATGCGCGCCACTTCTTGCGTCACGTCCGGCGCACGAAGTTGGTAGGCCTGCACCGCCAAGCCAAAGCCGCGCCACTGCGGAAAGTGCGCCGCGATGCGCGCGGCCAAAGCGTCCAGCACGTCGAGCGACAGCTCCAAGCGGTCGCTCTCTTCGGCGTCGATGGTCAGGTTGAGGTTGGCCTTCGCAGCAGGTTCGATGAGCTGCCACACGCGCGGCAATAGTTCGGAAAAAACGCGGTCGCGCTGGCTGTCTTCGTAGCGTGAAAACAAGGCGCTGAGTTTGATGGAAATGCCGTCGTTCGCGGTGGGATCGCCCGCAAAGTTGCTGCTGGCCGCCACGCTGAAAATCGCGTTCAAGTACGACGCCAAATAACGCTGCGCATCGGCCTCGGTGCGCGCGCCTTCGCCCAACATGTCGTAGCTGAAGCGCAAGCCGCGCTGCGACTTGCGGGCCGACGCGGCCTCGCCCATTGCCTCTTTGATGTTGCGGCCCAGCACAAACTGTTTGCCCAGCAATTGAATGGCGCGCACGGTCGCGGCCACCACGGTTTGCGCACCCAGCCGCTTGAAGATGCCTGCTTCACCACTTGCACCCGCGTCGTTGTCAGGCAAGAATTTCTTCGACATGGCAATCGCACTGGCCGACAACGACGCCAGCATCTGGTGCGGCCCACCCGAGCTGGCATCGAACTGCGCATGGCCCAATTGATCGGCCGTCAGCGCGACAGCGGTTTCCAAATCCGGCACACGCAACAGCGCCTCGGCCAAGCGCATCAAAGCCAAGCCTTCGGCGCTGGAGATCGGGTACTCGCGCAGCAAACTTTCCATCGCCCAAAACGGCGGAGGGTTGTCGCGCACGGCCTGCACCCAAGGCGTGGCAGCTTGCATGGCGAGCGGCCAATTCAGCGCGCCTTGCAGGCCAGCCATCAGCGTTTGCAAAATGCGCAACTCGTCGCTGGGCGCGGCGGTGTAAGGCGACGGAAGGCGTGCAGCAGCTGGTGGCAGGGTAAACATAAAACGCCTTTTCTGTGGTTTCGCTTGCTAGGCTAGTGCCACCTGGCTAGGATTTGTCACCGTTTTAGTTCCACTGCGCAGCAGATTTCACACCACACCACGCCACACCACATCAAATGCACACCCCATGCTCCACGACGACTTCAATTCCAACCCGCCGCCCGACATCGACAAAATCGACGCCAAAATTCTGCGCGCCTTGCAACGCGACGGCCGCATATCCAACCTGAAATTGGCAGAAGAAGTGCACTTGTCGCCCACCGCCGTTTTAGAGCGCGTCAAGCGCCTCACGCGCGAGCGTTTCATCTTGGGCTACGAGGCCCGCCTCAACCCCGACAAGCTCGGGGCCGGGATGATGGTGTTTGTGGAAATTTTGCTAGACCGCACCGTTCACGACGTGATGGATTCCTTCAAAGCGGCCGTCCAAGTGCGCACTGAAATTTTGGAATGCCATTTGGTGGCCGGTGGTTTTGACTACCTGCTTAAAACCCGGGTGGCCAACATGGCCGCCTACCGCGCCTTCATCGGCAGCGTGATTTGGACCCTGCCCGGCGTGCGTGAAACGCGCACCTATGCGGTGATGGAAGAAGTGAAAAACACGACGGCCCTGGCAATTTGAGTTCAATTTGAGCGCGCCACTTCAAACCACCCAACATGACATTCACCATGACCACTGACCTGATCGAAACCACGCAAGGCGGCATCACCACCTTGACCATGAACCGGCCGGCCTCACGCAACGCGCTGACGCGCGAGATGCTGGCGGCCTTGTCTGAAGCGCTGCAACGCCTGGCGCTTGACGCGTCTGTGCGCTTGATTGTGTTGACCGGGGCGGGGCAGGCGTTTTGCTCTGGTGGCGACGTGAAAGCATTCGCCGAAACTGCAAACGCAAACCCAAACCCGAATGCAACCGCCACCGGCGGCCCCATGACCATGGGCTTCGACCAACGCGTGACCGACCTGCGCGCGCGCATGGACGTGGCGCGCTTGTTGCACGAAATCCCCAAGCCCACCTTGGCCGTGATCCCCGGCCCGGCCGCAGGCGCGGGTTTTTCGATGGCGCTGGCCTGCGACATGCGCATCGCCGCCGATGACGCCAAACTCACCACCGCGTTTTCCAAAGTCGGTTTGTCGGGCGACTTCGGAGGCAGTTATTTTTTGACCCACTTGGTTGGCGCGGCGAAAGCGCGCGAGATGTATTTCACCGGTCAAGTGCTGCGCGGTGACGAGGCCCAGCGCATTGGTTTGGTCAACCGCGCCGTGCCTGCTGCGCAGTTGACTGAGGCCGCCGCCGCGTGGGCCCACGAGCTGGCGGCACTGCCCACGGTGGCGGTGGGCTACATGAAACGCAACCTCAACGCGGGCCTGCGCAGCTCGCTCGCCGACGTGATGGACGCAGAAGCCATCCACATGATTCGATGCTTCGAAACCGACGACCACAAAGGTGCGGCAGTGGCGTTTGTCGAGAAGCGTGTGCCTCGGTTTGAGGGGCGGTGAGGGGGGTGAGGGCTGCCTATGAGCTGCGTTTTTGCCCAACTCGAACACACAAAAATCCCGTTTGGGCTGAGGTATCGAAGTCCTGCGCGACCGCAGCCCAACCGCGCTTGCTCATCCCGTTCGCCCGTCCCGTTCACCCATGCCGTTCCCCCGTCCCGTTCCCCCATCCCGTTCGCCCTGAGGTATCGAAGGGCCCAGCGAACACTTGCTCAGACACCCACAGATGATCGGCAAAGCAACGTCAGAGCAAGCGGGTGGTGTTGAGTTTTTCAAATGCCAAAAACACCGAATAAACCTGGTCGCACTGAGCTTGTCGAAGTGCCGCCCGAACAGTGCCAAGGCTTCCACAAGCTCCGCCCGAACGGCGCCGATGTACGCCGCGAAGCATTCCCAAATCCGATCAAACAAGCAGCCAGCCCATGACCACCCCCACCCCGACTCCGTCCCCCTACATCCCACCCTCCGTCTGGACCTGGGACAAATCCAACGGCGGCAAATTCGCCAACATCAACCGGCCTATTTCAGGTGCCACACACGCCAAAGACTTGCCCGTTGGCAAGCACCCGATGCAGCTGTATTCGCTGGCCACACCCAACGGCGTGAAGGTCACTGTCATGCTGGAAGAGCTGCTGGCCATGGGCCATGCGGGTGCGGAATACGACGCGTGGTTGATCCGCATTCAAGAGGGCGACCAGTTCAGCAGCGGGTTTGTGGCGGTGAACCCCAATTCAAAAATCCCAGCGCTGCTTGACCGCAGAGGCGCCACGCCCGTGCGCGTGTTTGAGTCGGGTGCCATCTTGCTTTACTTGGCGCAAAAGTTCAGCGCCTTTTTGCCGACCGATCCCAGTGCCCAAGCTGAATGCCTGTCATGGCTGTTTTGGCAGATGGGCAGCGCGCCCTACCTCGGCGGCGGCTTCGGTCACTTCTATGCCTATGCACCCAGCAAAATGGAATACCCCATCGACCGCTTCGCCATGGAAGTGAAGCGCCAAATGGACGTGCTGGACCGCCGCTTGGCCATCAGCCCCTATTTGGCAGGTGACGACTACACCATCGCCGACATCGCCGTGTGGGCCTGGTACGGCAGCTTGGCCAAAGGCTTGCTCTACGAGGCCGCAGAGTTTTTGCAAGTGCAAAGCTACACCCACGTGCTGCGCTGGACTGAGCAAATTGCGCAGCGCCCAGCCGTCAAACGCGGCCGCATGGTCAACCGCATCTGGGGCGACCCCGCCAGCCAATTGCCCGAGCGTCACGACGCGATCGATTTCGATCAGGTGATGAAAAAATGATGACCCTGTACGACTGCGCCACCGCCCCCAGCCCGCGCCGCGCACGCATCTTCTTGGCTGAAAAAGGCATCGCGCACCACACCGTTCAAATTGACTTGCGCAACGCCGAACAAATGAGCAGCGCCTTCCGCGCCATCAACCCTCAGTGCACCGTGCCCGCCTTGCAAACAGATGAAGGCACCGTGCTCACCGACAACGCCGCCATCGCCGCCTATTTGGAGGCGCACACCCCCAACCCGCCCTTGCTCGGCGTCAGCGCGCTCGACAAAGCCGAGATCGCCAGCTGGAACTGGCGTGTTGAATTTGAAGGCCTCATGGCCATCGCCGAAGCCCTGCGCAACAGCGCTCCCGCCATGCTCAACCGGGCGTTGCCCGGGCCGGTGGACTACGCGCAAATTCCTGCATTGGCCCAACGCGGCTTGGCCCGAATTCAGCAGTTCATGAACATGCTTGAGACGCGCCTAGAGGGCCGCGATTTCATTGCCGCGAATCAATTCAGCGTCGCCGACATCACCGCCGTGGTGGCCGTGGACTTCGCGCGCGTGGTGCGTGTGAAGCCGGGGGACGCGCATGTGAATTTGAGGCGGTGGCGCGAGGGGATGGGCTTGCGGGGATCGGTTGGCGCGTAGACGAGTGGCGACGGGGCTGCCTTCTGTGCGGGCAAATCGAACACAAACAAAACCCCGTCCGGGCTGAGGTGGTTTGTCCGACCGTCCTGAGGTGTCGAAGGAAGTTCTGCTCTGTATTCATGTCTCGCTCAAAAGGGCGAGGTTGAATTTTTTCAGACTGACCCGCCAGCGATGCTTGGCCGAGTTCCCGTCTCGACTTGCAAAGACCGAGCGATCAGGATGTCGATGAGCCTCGATCCTCCTCATTCGCTGGTGAGATGCCGCAGAGGCGACTCTTGACCGAGCTCGCCTATGGATTCCCTCGCGCCGCTGAGCCCCATCACTTGCGGCTTAGCGTGTTTGATTGATCAAGGGGACTAAAATTCTCCACATGCAACTGGCCACCGGTACTGTCGTCAACGGCAAGATCGTCCTCGAAGGTTTACCCCTTGTGGAGGGAGCCCTAGTGACGGTGGTTGCTCGGGGCGCAGACGAGGGGTTCTCGCTTTCTGCTGGCCAAGAGGAAGCGCTACTCGAATCGCTTGCTCAAATTGAGCGCGGTGACTGCATCTCGCTCGAAGAGTTGCTGGCAACACTTCCACGTTCTGACTGAGCATGGCCCTCAGGGTCAAAATTTCTGCGCGTGCAGCCGGTGAAGTGCGCAAGGCTGCCGACTGGTGGCTCTTGAACCGACCGGCTGCGTTGGGTGCCGTTGCTACTGACTTTGGCGAAGCCATCGCTCTGCTTGCCGAGCAGCCCGGAATTGGTGCCAAGTACATCGGTTCGAAAACGCCTGGCGTGCGTCGGCTGTTTCTGAGCCGTGTGAGGTACTTTGTTTATTACCGGGCCGACGAACAGAACCTGAATGTCTTGGCGTTCTGGCATTCAATTCGCGATCCGCAGCCTTTGCTTTGAAGTTGGGGAGGGCAAGCGCGGGTCTTCGACAAGCTCAGCCCGAACGGGTGTGGGTGGTTTCGCGTGCTTCAAGAAGCAGCAGGCCCTTGCCCTGGCTTGCGCTTCAGCGCAAAGCCACCCTCGAAGCCGACCCCAACCCCGCCCTCCGCAACGCCGAATTCAAATGCGACAAATGCGCATACCCGCATCGCGCTGCCACCTCAACGGCTGAAACACGCCCCGCAGCCAACAACTCCCGCGCCAATTCCAAGCGCCTGCGCATCACCCACGCATGCGGGCTGCAGGCAAAGCTGAGTTTGAACATGCGGGCGAAGTGGTAGTCGGACAAGCACGCCGCCTCGGCCATGGCACGCAGCGTCAAGGCGCTTGAGCCGGGCTCGCGCATCAAGCCGTTTTCTATGCATTCCAACACCCGCCGACGCGCGGCTGCCGACAGCCCACCGCGCACTGCGGCTTGAGTTCTCTGATGCACGGTGTGCTGCGCAATCAAGCGCGCTTGCACATCCAATGTGAGTTGCTGCAACAGCAAACTTGCGTCGGGCGCTTGCCAATCGACGCTGGCCATGCGAGCACATAGCGCCTCTAAAACCGGGTCGCGAAAATAGATGCGCTCATTCAAGGTGGCGCTGCGCGAGTCCAGGTCAAACCAGCGCTCTGCACCCTGCGCCCAGGCGATGCGCGGCAGGTACAGGTGGAGCAATTCCAGTTGGCCGTTGACGGCCCAGCGTGACTGGTGACCCGCTGGTAAACAGCACAGCGCGCCGAGTTCACCACGGGCGGCGGGTGCTTCGGCGCAGCGCGCAGCGTGGCCGCCTTGCAAATAAAACGACAGCGTGTGGCGGCAAGGTGCTGAGGGATTTAAGCCGCCCGCAAAACTTCTGCGGCTTGGGGCTGGCGCTGGCAGGTACCTGCTGCTTTTCGCTCGGCAACTTGTTGTCAGGCGCGATGCAGAAGCGCAGCCTTCTGTGTTGGCCTTCACCGCCTACCTCACGCTGGTGGGCCGCATGGGGGCCGACCGCGCGGCCTACTGCACGGTGCTGTTCCCGGTGGTGGCGTTGAACGTGACGGCCGTGATGGAGGGCTATCACTGGACGCTGCCCGCGCTGGCCGGTTTGGCTTTGGTGGCGCTGGGCAATGTGGTTGTGTTTTGGCGCGGGCGGAATCAACTGAGCAAGCCTGCTTGAGCGCTGGCTTACCAGGCCTCGTTCTTGTCAGTAGGTTTTGTAGGAAAGAAATTTCCCTGACATCACGATGCTGACACGGTCACCGGCGGCATTGGGCTCGCGCTGCAAGTCCATTTTGAAGTCGATGGCAGACATGATGCCGTCGCCGAATTCTTCGTGAATCAGCTCCTTGAAGGTCGTGCCGTAAATGCTGACCAGCTCGTAAAAACGGTAGATCAGTGGGTCGGTGGGCACGCTGGTGGGCAGGCTGCCTTTGTAGGGCACGACTTGCAGCCATTTCTGCTCTTCGGTGGTCAGCCCGAATATTTCGCCGACCGTCATGGCTTGTTGCGCAGTCAGCGTCATTTGGCCCAGGCAAGCTGCCGTGACCCACTCCTTGCTCTGCCCAACGGCCTTGGCCACATCGGCCCATTTCAGGCCTTTGCTGACTTTGGCAGTGATGATTTTTTCAGTGACGTCCAAGCGACTCATGCGGTTCTCCTTAGCGGTGTGACGGTGGTGGAAGAAAGTGGAACTGGGATCGACTCTGGCTCGGGCTCCACCACCCCGGGGCTGACCTCCAGCGGCTGCGCTGGTGCGCGCCCGTGCGACAGATCTTTGCTGCGTGACACCAGGAAGTCGACCAAGTGGTTGCGGATGCGGTAGTACTGCGGATCGTGGTGCAGCGTGGCGCGTTGTCGGCCTTTGTCGGGGTCGCGTGTCATCGTGTTCTTGACGACCTCGGCCACACGGGCTTGGGGTCCGTTGCTCATCAACAAAATGCGGTCGGCCAATAAGATGGCTTCGTCCACATCGTGCGTGATCATGAAAACCGTTTGGTGCGTCTGGGCGCAAATGCGCAGCAATTCGTCTTGAATGCTGCCGCGCGTCAATGCGTCCAGCGCGCCAAAGGGCTCGTCCAACAGCAGCATGCGCGGCTGAATGGCAAACGCCCGGGCAATGCCCACGCGCTGTTTCATTCCCCCAGAAAGCGCACTCGGCTTTTTGTCGATGGCACCGGTCAGGCCCACCAGCTCAACGTACTTCTGCACGTGCAGGTCGAGCTCCGCTCGGCCCCAGTTTGGCCACTTGCTGCGCACAGCAAACGCGATGTTATTGCGCACGCTCAACCAAGGCATCAGCGCATGGCCTTGGAAAACCACGCCGCGGTCCAGGCTGGGCCCAGCCACTTCACGGCCGTCCATGAAAACATGCCCCGTGCTGGCCGATTCCAATCCAGCCAGAACGTTCAAGATCGTGGTCTTGCCGCAGCCGCTGTGACCGATGATGCAGACGAATTCGCCCTGCGCAATGTTGAAATTGACGCTGTCGAAAACGCTCTCAGCGGAGCCTGCATAGGTTTTGCCGAGGCCCTCGACCTTGAGAAACTCAATGGGTTCAGTCGGCATAGGTCACGGCTTTCTGCAAACGAGCAAATACCAAGTCCAGCAGCATGCCGACCACGCCGATCACCAGCACCGCGAAGATCACGTTGGGCAAACTCAAGTTGTTCCACTCGTTCCAAACAAAGTAGCCGATGCCGGTGCCGCCCACCAGCATTTCTGCGGCGACGATCACCAGCCAAGCAATGCCCATGCTGATGCGCATGCCGGTCAAGATGGTGGGCGCAGCGGCGGGCAAGATCACCTCAAAGGCTTTGCGAAATGGGCTTACCTCCAGCGTGCGCGCGACGTTGAGCCACTCCTTGCGCACACTGGCCACGCCGAAGGCGGTGTTGATCAGCATGGGCCACACGCTACAGACGAAGATCACGAAGATGCCGCTGATGGCGCTGTCTTTGATGGTGTACAGCGCCAGTGGCATCCAGGCCAGCGGCGAAATGGGCTTGAGCACCTGGATGAAAGGGTCGAGCGCGCGGTAAATCAGCCGGTTCATGCCGATCACAAAGCCGAGCGGGATGGCGACGGCGGCGGCCAAAAAATAGCCCAAACCAACGCGGCCCAAGGAGTACATCAGCTGCAGGCCCAAACCCTTGTCGTTGGGGCCGTTGTCGTAGAAAGGGCTCGACAAATTGCGCACCACAGCCGCGCCCATTTGGCTCAAAGTGGGGAAGCCGCTTTTGCCGCCGGTGCCTGTCGCGGCGTTGGCCGACAAGCTGGCCGGGTCTTTGCCCATCAGCTTGGCGTACTCGATTTGCTCGGCTGTCAGCGCCGTGGCGGGCACTGACACCGCTGCGGGACGCAGCGTGGCAAGGTGCCAAATCAGCAAGATCAAACCCAAGATCAGCAGCGACAGCATCGATGCCTTCAAAGTTTCGGCGCGGTCTGGCTTCATGCTTTGGAAATCGCAAAGCTCTTCAGGTATTCGTCGGCCTTGGCCGCATCAAATTCCTTGCCCATGATCTTGAATTTTTTGTAGGCCCCGTCGGGCACCGACTGGCCCAGCTCTTTCATGTACTTCTTCGCGTCGGTGATCAGGAAAACTTTCTCTGCCACTTGCTTGTAGTTGACTTCACCCTTCAGGTACCCCCAGCGCTTCATCTGCGTCATCATCCAAACCGCCATGCTTTGCCAAGGCACAGGGTCGAAGTCGGCACGTTCGGGCACCACGCGCACATTGCCCAGGCCGTCGGCGAACTTGCCGGTCAGCACCTGCGTCAGCACGGCCTCGGGTTGATTGAGGTACTGCGCCGGACTGATGACTTTGGCGATCAGCTCGCGGTTCTCAGGCTTGCGCGCCATAGCGGCGGCGGTGAGCACACTGCGGTAAAGCGCGGCAAAGGTGTTGGGGTTCTGCTGAATGAAGGCTTCGGGCACACCGAAGGCACAGCACGGGTGACCGTCCCAAATTTCGCGACTCAGGATGTGGATGAAGCCCGCTTCTTCAAACACGGCACGCTGGTTGAAGGGGTCGGGGCCGAGGAAGCCGTCAATGTTGCCGGCTCGCAAATTGGCCACCATTTCGGCCGGTGGTGTGACGCGCAATTGCACGTCGGTGTCGGGGTTCAGCCCCGCTTCGGCCAAGTAGTAGCGCAACAGAAAGTTGTGGATGCTGTAGTCGAACGGAATGGCGAACTTGAAGCCTTTCCAATTCTTCGGCTCACGGTTGCCCTTGTGTTTGTTGGCCAGCACGATGGCTTGGCCGTTGATGTTTTGGATGGTCGCCACATTCATGGCTTGCGCCGCGCTGCCCAGACCCAGACTGATGGCCAACGGCATGGGGCTCAAGAAATGCGTGGCGTCGTACTCCTTGTTCATGATCTTGTCGCGAATCAATGCCCAGCCCGCTGTTTTCATGAGCTGCACGCTCAGGCCTTGCTCGCGATAAAAGCCCAGTGGGTCGGCCATGATCAGCGGACTGGCGCAGGTGATGGGGATGAAGCCGATCTTCAGGTCTTTCTTTTCCAGCGGTTTTTTGGTTTCGGCCATGGCCTGCAGGCTGGCCAAGGTGCCCAAAGGCAAGACGCTGCCAATGGCCGCCATCGCGCTGCCACGGCCCAGCGCCTTCATAAAGGCGCGCCGAACGGGCTCACGCGGAAACAAGGCCTTTACCAAACTGGCTTCCATGAACTGACGCCCCAGCTCGTCAGGGGCCACCTGCGCATGGGTTTGGGGCGCGTGGTCAGCTCCACAGGCGCAGCGCAGCATCAAAGGCCGGTTTGCGTCGTAAGGGTCGTAAGCCTCGCAACCGTTGAGGGCGCTCTCCAATGGGGCGAGATGGAAATTCGGGTGGGTCACGGTTTTCTCCAGCGATAGTGGGTTGACTTAAGCAGGAAACGTGCGCAACCTAGGCGCGCGCCAGAAACTGCCTTCTTCACAGCGTGGCTGGCTTCTTGCAACGGGTCCCGCCATGCTTGAGCGCACTCACCCCGAACCACCCAGCGACGCGACAGATTGGCGTGCGCAAGAACTGCTGTTGCTGAGCCAAGTGATGCGAGGCGTTGGCCAGAGCTTGGCTCCAGCCGTCGTGCTGCGCGAAATGCTGCACCTGATGAGCGAATTGCTGGGTCTGAATCGCGGGCGCATCGTGCTGGCCGACGAAGGCTACCGAACCCCCGCTCCCAGCGCGATCCAACACGCCTATGGACTGACCCAAGACGAGGTGGCCAAAGGCCGCTATGGCCCCGGCGAAGGGGTGACGGGCCGTGTTTTGGGCACCGGACAGCCGGCCATCGTGCAAGACGTTGACGCCGAACCGGCCTTCCTGTTCCGAGCCGTACCGCGCAGCCGGCTGCCGCCGCAAACCGTGGCTTTTATTGCGCTGCCGATTGAAGTGGAGCGCCGCACCATCGGGGTGCTGGCCTGTCACCGCATCCGCAGCCGCCACCGGCAGTTGGGCGATGACGTGGCCATTTTGCGCATA
Organism: Burkholderiales bacterium; assembly: GCA_025358485.1. Taxonomy (GTDB): domain Bacteria; phylum Pseudomonadota; class Gammaproteobacteria; order Burkholderiales; family Burkholderiaceae_C; genus JANYJJ01. Next base: position 56,704 of record JANYJJ010000137.1, read on the forward strand.
TTGGCCACGCTCGCCGGGCAAATGCTTCAGTTGCAGCGTCTGGTGGCGGCAACAACGCGGGAGCTGCGTGCACGCAACGACCAGCTGACCGTGGCCCTGCAGAGCGCCGCTGCGCGCTATGGCATTGTCGGAACGGCAGCACCGCTGCTGCGCGCCATCAGCGAGCTCGAACGTGTGGCCAGTGCCACCGCGAGCGTGTTGCTGCTGGGCGAGTCGGGCACAGGCAAAGAGCTGTTTGCGCGCGCGCTGCACCTGTCCAGCCCGCGCCGTGATCAGCCCTTTATCAAGGTCAACTGCGCGGCGATTCCAGAAGCCCTGTTCGAGAGCGAACTGTTTGGCCACGAGCGTGGGGCGTTCACCGGTGCCCACGGAGAACGCGCAGGCTGGTTCGAATTGGCGAATCAAGGCACTATTTTTCTCGATGAGATAGGCGAGCTGCCGCTCCAACTGCAAACCAAACTGCTGCGCACCTTGCAGGAGGGCACCATCCTGCGGCTGGGCGGCAAACGTGAAAAAAAAATCGACGTGCGCTTGGTGGCTGCAACGCACCGCAACCTGGAAGAAGAAGCTTTGCGCGGGCACTTTAGGCGCGACTTGTTTTATCGCTTGTATGTGATCCCGATTCGCTTGCCGAGCCTGCGTGAACGACCCGACGACATCCCGCTGTTGAGCCAGCATTTCTTGAGTCGCGCCAACCAGGCCCACAACCGCAACGTCAACCTGACGCCTGGCGCGCTGGCGCGGCTGGCGCGCCATGACTGGCCGGGCAACATCCGCGAGCTGGACAATTTGATCGAACGCATGGTGCTGTTGGCTGAAACGTCGCTGCTCGATGAAACGGCGGTGCAGCGGCTTTTGCAAGACGGGCCGCCTTCAGCGTCGCAGACCGTTGCAACCTCAGTGCCTGTCGCGGCGACGGCGCTGGGCGGCCGACAGCGCATTGGGGCGCAAGACGGGCTGCGTGACCGGGCGCATGAAGACGTTCGTGATTATTGGCGCGCCGATTCGCACAGCCCGCAGATGCTGAACGAAGCCTTGGCTTTGGCCGGTGGCAACCAGACACGCGCTGCGCATGCGCTGGGTTTGACCGTCAGGCAGCTGGGCTATCGCTTGAAAAAACTGTCAACGTCGTAGTTCGGCCAGCGACCCCGGTTCACAAGCCGCCAAAGTTCGACAAAGGCCGACAAATTGTCGCCAAATTGTCCAGTCGGTGCCTGCATGTTTCGAACTGCGGCAGCCCAGATCAACAGCAGCAACCCTCGGCAAAAGTGCGCAACACCAGGATCTGCGGGCCTTTGCACGCAACAGCTTGCTGCGAATGGGTGAGTGGCACAGCCCTTGCGCTATCAGCCTTCGATCCTTCACCAAACTCTTCGGAGATTCGCCCATGAACAGCTCACCCGTCCTCATCTCCCCGACCGAACTGCAAGCGCTGATGAGCGCCATGCCGACCGTGGTCATCGACACCCGCGACGCTGACGCCTACGCGGCAGGGCACATCCCTGGCGCCATCAACATGCGCGAAATCTTCACCTATCTCGCGACGTCCACGGCAGAGGGCTTGCAAGCACTGAAGGCGACTTTCGCGGCAGCCTTTGGCGCTGCGGGCTTGTCCGGCGCTGAGACTGCCATTTTTTATGAAGACGCGTTGAACAGTGGCTACGGGCAAAGCTGCCGTGGCTATTACCTGCTGACCTGGTTGGGCTACCCCAAGGTGAAAGTGGTCAACGGCGGGTTCTCTGCCTGGACGGCCTGCGCACTGCCGGTGTCTGTTGCGCCAGCCACGCCGCAGCCTGCCGTCTTTCCGTCGTTGGCCACCACCGACGTGATGCTCACCAAGGAGCAGGTGCAAGCCGCATTGGGAACCGACGTCGTGCTTTTGGATGTGCGTGACATCGACGAGTGGACGGGCGAGAGCAGCTCGCCTTACGGCAAGGACTTCGCGCCGCGCAAAGGCCGTTTGCCAGGTGCGAAGTGGATCGAGTGGTACCGCTTCATGAAGCCCAGTGCGCAAGGCCCGCAAATCAAATCGGCGCTGGAGGTTCAAGCCGAATGCGCCACCGCGGGCATTGCCACCGACGACACGATCTACCTGTACTGCTTCAAAGGTGCCCGTGCTTCGAACACGTTTTTGGCTTTGAAGCAGGCCGGTTTCAGCGACGTGCGCATGTACTTTGGTTCATGGAACGAATGGTCGCGAGATGACGCTTTGCCCATCGAGACGGCACCCCCGGTGATGGCCAGCAAGCCCGCACCACTGGCCATGGCTGCTTGAGGTCAGGACGCGCCATGACCACCGTCACTGCCTACCTCAAGCCCATTGACCGCGACGGCCTGCTTAAATTCGCCGCCGCCGGCCAAGCCGATCCGTCACGCCGCGGCACCAACAAAGTCCGCACCGTGATGGAAGGAAAGTACCGCTCGTTGAGCCACGTGGGCGACCACGCGCCGGTCGTGGTGGACGAACCCTTGCACTTGTTCGGCGACAACACCGCGCCCGCGCCCGGCGAAATCGTGTTGTCGGCGCTGGGCGGTTGCCTGGCCGTGGGCATCACTGCGGTGGCCACCTGGAAGCAGGTCAAGCTGAGCCGGCTGGAATTGTTTTTGGAAGGTGACATCGGCAACCCGGCGGCGTGGGGGGCTGGCGGGGCCGAGCTGCCGCCGCCGCTGATGGGCTTCCAAGCCATCCGCGTGAAAGTCAACCTCGAAGGCGCGGCCACGCGCGCGCAGCTGGACGAAATCGTGCAGCACGCCAATCAATATTCGCCGGTGGCCAACAGCATGCGCAACCCGATTGCTTTCAGCATTGCGCTGGACTGAACTTCCATTTTTGAAGCAACACGCCATGGACATGACCGACTTGCAAACAGCGCCACACCCTGCCTGCGGTGCCGAGGCCAAAATGCTCAGTGCTGTGTGCGACATCGCCAACGGCGCATTGCGCGAGGCCGCCGAGGCAACAGACCGCGGCATCTACCCGTGCGACCTGCTGCAACAACTGGGCACTGCCGGTGCCTTCTCGGCCCACCTCGGGCCGGGTGCCGAAGCAGGCGACTATGCCAGCGCGATCCATGCGATGGCAGCGGTATCGCGTGTTTGCGGTGCCAGCGGCTTCATGGTGTGGTGCCAGCAAGTTTGTGGTTTGTATCTGCAGCAGTCAGGCAACCCTGCACTCACCGGGCAGGTCTTGGCCGCTCATGCCAGCGGTGAGCGTTTGGGCGGCACGGGCATGAGCAACCCGATGAAGACCTATGCCGGGATCGAAACCATGTTGCTGCGCGCCACGCCGGTTCAAGGCGGGTACTTGGTGAACGGTACGCTGCCATGGGTCAGCCACATTGGGTCGAATCACTATGCAGGGGTGCTGGCTGCGGTGGATGAACCGCCGGGCGAGTCGACTCGCGAAATCATGTTTTTGCTGCGCTGTGACGCGCCGGGCGTGGCACTGCGCCCCTGCCCATCGTTCTCTGCGATGGAGGGCACCAACACCTGGGCCATACGCTGCACGGACGTTTTCATCGGCAGCGAAGTGCTCATGGCGGATCCGGCGCGGCCCTTCATTGGCCGCATCCGAGGTGCCTTTGTGCTGCTGCAAACCGGCTTCGGCCTGGGCGTGGCCCAAGGTGCCATCGACTCCATGTGGCAGGTCGAGCCGCAACTGGGCCATGTGAACCGCTATCTCGAAGATCGGCCTGACGATCTGCAAGCGGAGTTGGACGCGTTGACCGCGCGAATCGATGGCTTGGCCGCAGACCCTTTCAATGCCGCGCGCGATCACCTCATCGATGTGTTGGACGCACGTGCGCACGCCAGTGAACTGGCTTTGCGGGCCGCCCAAAGCGCCTTGTTGCATGCGGGGGCTCGTGGCTATTTGATTTCCAGCGAAGTGCAACGCCGCGTTCGCGAATCGCATTTCGTGGCCATCGTCACGCCCGCAGTCAAGCACCTGCGCAAGGAGATCGCCCGGCTCTCAACGGCGGAGATGCCGTCTTGAGTGCAGGCCAAGCGGCGCTGGCGGTGCTTCTGCCTTGGCAGCAATTCATTTGCCATGTTTGCGGTCTGATCTACGACGAAGCCAAAGGCGACCCTGACGGCGGCCTGCCACCGGGCACGCGCTTTGCGGACATCCCCGACGACTGGGCCTGCCCGATTTGCGGCGTCAGCAAGGCCGACTTCGTGCCCTTCACGCCGCCGCCACCTCGCGACGCCAACAGCGCAAGACACGCACCGAAGCACGTCACGCGGCGCGGCGCGCGGGGCTCATCAGACAGCGGCGTGCTCATCGTCGGCGCGGGACGTGCGGGCTGGCAAGTGGCACAGGCACTGCGCGAGCGCGATGCCACGCTGGCCATCACCTTGGTCAGCGCCTGCAACGGCGACGTCTACGACAAGCCGCAACTCAGCGTGGCCGTGGCGCGCGGCATTGCCCTGCACAGCTTGGTTCGTGAGAGCGCGGCCGATGCAGCGGAGCGCTTGAACTTGCGAATGCTGACGTCCACCGTTGCGCTTCACATCGACACGCGCACGCAGGCGCTGCGAACCGGCCGTGGTCCGCTGAGATGGGGTCATTTGGTGCTGGCCCAGGGTGCCGAACCAGCGCTGCCAGCCGCGCTGCCGGCCGCGTTGGTATGGCGTATCAACGACCTGGCCAATTACCGAGCGCTGCGCGCCGCACTTCTCGGTAGGCCCCAGCGCATCGTGTTGGTAGGCGCTGGATTGGTGGGTTGCGAACTGGCCAACGACCTGGCGTTGGCTGGGCACCGCGTTACCTTGCTGGACGTGCAATCAAACCCGTTGTCGGCGCACCTGCCAACAGAGGCAAGCCAGCGTCTGCTGAAGGCTTGGTCTGATTTGCCCATCCAATTTGTGGGAGGCATGCGCGTCAGCGGTGTGGAACGTCGGGCCGACGGTGGCCTGCGAGTTCACAGTCAGAACGCTGGACATTTCGATGCCGATCAGGTCATTGCCGCCACAGGCTTGCGAACCGCCGATCGCCTTGCGCGCAGTGCGGGTCTGGCCTTCGACGCTGTCGCGGGCGGCATTCAAGTGCGTGCTGAAGACGGCGCGACCAGCGTGGCGGGCATCTACGCGCTGGGCGACTGCGCAGTGATTGACGGCTGCGCAAGCCGCTACATCGAACCCATCGGTCGGCAGGCACAAGCCATCGCCGCGGCCATCACGGGCCAAAGCTTCGAAGTCGGCGATGTTGCGGCTTCGGTGCTGCGCGTGAAGACCAGCCAACTGCCCATCACGCTGACGCGCGTGGGCAACGACGCCGCGCCTGGTGTGGAATCCGGTGCGGCAACCGAAAATGCCCATTGGCACATCGACCGCAACGACGATGACGCGCTGCACATGCGCAAAGTCTCAGCCAGCGGTCGGCTGATCGCCACCTTGGTGTCTGGCCGATACCCGCAGCCGACGGCTGAAGTGCAAGCCACTGCCCGCATCGTCCAAGCCGTTTTTTAAGCTTGCCGCACAGGCTGCGCGCTGTGGGTGCGGATGTTGCGCATGTTGCGGTGGGCGCACTGCCTCAACGTGTGCGAATCAGCTATGCCCGCACAGCAGTTTTGCATGCACTTCAACGCTCACCGGCACGCGCTGGCGTACTTCTCGTCTCATATCATCGCGCGGGCCTTGCTTCGGCTCAAACGCGCCAACACGCCATGTCAGGTTTGAAAATTTCTCTGCTGTTCGCCGCCGCATGCACCTTGACGGCCTGCGCCGGTTCCAACCCACACTTTGATGCCAGCAAGCCGCATCACCGCCCCACGGGTTTCGTCAACAACTACCTCGACAACAGCAAAATTGGCGAGGGCTTCGTGCGCTGGCAGTGGACGCGCTTCACCAGCACTTTGCCCACCGACCGGCCCGAGCGCGTGCCTCGGCAAGCGGTGGACGTGGCCTATCTGCAAGCCAACCGCACCGACACCACGGCCACCTGGCTCGGGCACGCCACCATGCTGTGGCAAATCGGCGGTAAAAACATTTTGGTCGACCCGATTTTTTCTGAGCGTGCCAGCCCCGTGAGCTTTGCGGGCCCGGCGCGTTTGACGCCTGTGGCGATGCGCTTGGATCAGCTTCCGCACATCGACGCGGTCGTGGTCAGCCACAACCACTACGACCACTTGGACCGGCCCACCGTGTTGGCCTTGCAGCAGCAAAAAGGCGGTGCGCCGCTGTTCATCGTGCCGCTGGGCATCAACGATTGGATGAAGCGTGAAGGCGTCACCACGGTGCAGGGTTTGGACTGGTGGCAGGCTCATCAATTGGGGGATGTGAAGGTGAGCTTGGTGCCCGCGCAGCATTGGTCGGCACGCGGTGTGGCCGACCGCCATGAGTCACTCTGGGGCGGTTTTGTGGTGCAGCACCAGGGCTACTCGATGTACTACAGCGGCGACACCGGTTACAGCCGCGACTTTGCCGACATCGCTGCGAAGTTTGGCAAGTTTGACTTTGCGCAGATCCCGGTGGGCTGCTACGAGCCGCGTTGGTTCATGGGCAACCAGCACGTGAACGAACCCGAGGCCATTCAAATTCACCGCGACGTGGGCAGCAAGTTGTCCGTGGGTGTGCACTGGGGCACCTTCCGTTTGTGCGACGACCCCATCGACCAAGTGCTGGATGAATTTCCGAAAGCTGCCAAGGCCGCGGGCTTGAAGGACGGTGAGTTTGTGTTGCCTGCGTTGGGGCAGACCTTTGTGTTGCAACGCGCGGTGCCGCCACGCTCTGTGCTTGAACTTTCTGTGCCGAAACGCGCAGGGGAAACTGACCCTCAAGCCACAGCTTCTGCCTTGCCCACTTCCTCGTCGTCTTCCTCACCCAAAAACCCGCCACTCTGATGCGCCCACAGGCGCGCGTAAATGCCGCCTGCTGCGAGCAAGCTTTTGTGGTCGCCCACCTCCACCACGCGGCCTTGGTCCATCACCACCAAGCGGTCCATGGCGGCGATGGTGGACAAGCGGTGCGCAATCGCGACCACGGTTTTGCCTTCCATCAACTTGTACAAACTGGTTTGAATGGCGGCTTCCACTTCGCTGTCGAGCGCGCTGGTGGCTTCGTCCAACAACAGGATGGGCGCGTCTTTCAACATCACGCGCGCAATGGCCACGCGCTGGCGCTGGCCGCCTGACAACTTCACGCCGCGCTCGCCCACGTGGGCATCAAAACCGGTGCGGCCTTTGGGGTCGGTCAGGTGCTGGATGAAGGCGTCGGCCTCGGCACGCTGGGCGGCGTGCAGCATCTGTTGCTCGGTGGCGTCGGGTCGGCCGTAACCGATGTTGTCGCGCACCGAGCGGTGCATCAACGACGTGTCTTGCGTGACCATGCCCACCTGACGGCGCAGGCTGGTTTGCGTGACGTGAGCGATGTCTTGGCCGTCTATCAAGATGCGCCCGCTGCGCAGGTCGTACAAACGCAGCAGCAAGTTGACCACCGTGCTTTTGCCCGCGCCTGAGCGGCCGACCAAACCGATTTTTTCGCCCGGGCGGATGGTCAAATTTAATTGGTCGATGACCGCTTTGTCGGCACCTTCTTTGTGAGCACCTGCTTTGTCGGTGGCCTCTCTGTCGCTGGCCAGAGCGGCGCGATAGGAGAAGACCACGTTTTCAAACCTCACTTCACCGCGCGTGACGGTCAAGTCTTGCGCGTCAGCGGCGTCCACCACCGCACGCGTGCGAGACAGGGTGAGCATGCCGTCTTGCACCGTGCCGATGTGCTCGAACAGGCTGGACATTTCCCACATCACCCAATGCGAAATGCCGTTCAAGCGAAACGCCATGGCAGTGGCCGCAGCCACCGCGCCCACACCCACCAAGCCCGGCACCCACAACCACAATGCGGTGCCGGTGATGGCGGCAATCAACAGCACGCTCAAAATCTGGTTCACAACTTCAAACGCCGTGACCAAACGCATTTGGCCGTAGGCCGTCACCATGAATTCCTGCATGGCGCTGCGCGCAAATTGCGCCTCTCGCTGCGAGTGCGAAAACAGCTTGACGGTGGCGATGTTGGTGTACGCATCGGTCACGCGGCCCGTCATCAGGCTGCGTGCATCGGCCTGCGCCTGTGCCACTTTGCCCAAGCGCGGCACGAAGTAAACCAGCGCGCAAAGGTAAAGCAACAGCCACCCCAAAAACGGCAACATCAGCCACGCATCAAACGCCGCCACCACCGCCAGCGTGGTGCCGAAATACACGATGACGTACACCATGATGTCGCTGACGATGAGCCAGGTGTCGCGCACCGCCAGCGAGGTTTGCATCACCTTGGTGGCAATGCGCCCAGCAAATTCGTCTTGGTAAAACACCATGCTTTGCTCAAGCATTTGGCGGTGAAAGTTCCAGCGCAAACGCATCGGAAAATTGCTGAAGATGCTTTGGTATTTGACCAGCGCCTGTGACGCGGCAAACACCACGCTGGCCAGCAACACCGCCGCCATCCACATCAAAGTGCGGCCTTCGCGTTGCCACAGCTCGGCTGGTTTCACCGTGGCCAACACGTCCAACACGTGGGCCATCATGCTGAACAGCAAAGCCTCAAACGCACCGATGCTGGCGGTGAACAACACCAGCATCAGCAAGTAAGGGCGCACGCCGCGCGAGTTCTCCCACACAAATGCAAAGAAGGACGGCGGCGGTGGCGGCGGCAAGGCGTCGGGATAAGCCGAGACCTTGCGCTCAAAAAACTGGAACAAATGCGGCTCCCGCGTGAAACATGAGCCCGATTATCCGCAGGCGTTGTGTCGTTTACTCGGGCGTGGCTTACACCCCATCAGCGACGAACTTCGCTACCCATCCGCAGATTCACCGGCCACCGCGCCGCGCCGCACGTCACTCCAACGCGGGTCGGCGCGCATCAGGCTGAGCGTTACGTAGGGGAACGCGTTACCCCAAGTGCGCGTTGCGGCGGCGCACATACCAACCGAGTGAGCCCAGGCCTGCAATCATCAGGGCCCAGGAGCTGGGCTCGGGGACAGGTGAGAGGGTGACAAAGTTGTCGAGGCCGGTTTCTTCGCAGCAGCTGAAACCGTTGATTTCAGGCCCTTCAGACCAGGTGATGCGTGTCAAAGCCGAGTCGCTGATGACGCCGAAGAACAGTGGGTCTTGCTCGGTCGCATTCAGCGGCAGCACTGGGATGAGCGTGTAGGTGGTGTCGCCGTCTGCGAAGAAAAAGCTCAAGAAACCGGGGCCAGGCGTTGCCGGGTTGTAGGCCGCAATGTCAAAGCCAAAGGCCTTGGTGTTGCCGGCGAAGTTGATGTTGTAGACGGCCTCGGGTTGGTTGCGCGTGGTGGCGAAAGCCATTTTTCCGATGCCTGCGGAATTGAAAACCTCCAGCGAGCTGAGGTTGGTCGACACGGTCACGCCGGGCAGTACGTTCACGCCCAGCAAGTTGGCACCGACGGCATAGCCTTCGAAATCTTGCGTGAGGGTGGGCGCGGCACCGATACCGGTTAAAAAATCGGCGCGTGTGCCGAACAGCGAGACGGTGGCGGCCTGGGCCGTACCCAAGGTGGCTGCGGCAGCCAAGGCAGCAACAGCGAAGTGTTTAGTGATGTTCATGGTGACCTCAATGAAAGTTGAAGTGGCCTGCCACACGATGCGGCGGGCGCGGCTTGATGGGTTGAATTACCGATTCGACTGGGTTTGGCCGTTGACTTCCGAGCTGAAAGTGGCGGCGGCCGGCACGGCTTGCACCAAGCAGTCGCGCGACATTTGGATGACCATGGCGCTGTCGTCCAGCCAGAATTCAGTGGTGGGTGCCGACGCGGGGCTGAAGTTGACGATCTTCCACTTCATCGACACCGCGACGGGCAGCGGCGCGTTGCTGGCGTTGCGCACGCAGCGATAGCGGCTCATGGCACGTGCGCCCCAGGAAGCGACGGTGGCCTCGCCGTTGTCGGTAGACACGAACGCGTAGGTGTCTCCCAAGCTGGTGGTGCTGGCCTGGGGGCTGCCTTCCACGCCGCCAATCATCACCATCAGTTCGCACCAGTTGGGGTTGGGTGCGGCGCCAGCAATGGCTTTGTTGCCGCCGTAGCACGCCGCTTCGGCGTCGTAGTTCACGCTGACGAGCACGGTGCTTTGCGGCGGCACAAAGATGGTGGTCAAGGTGTTGGGCACATCGGCAAACGTGGTCGATGACGGCGTTGCCGTGCTGATCCTCTCGAAGCTGGTGTTGGTAATGACGCGCTTGAAGAAAGCAGCACCGCTGGTGAAAGACTCCACCTCCGCGTGAGAGGCAGCAGCAGCGGTGGCCAATGCCAAAGCAGTGAAGGCGGCGCGGGCAAAACGAGATGATTTCATGAAGGTCTCCTGAGTGGCTCAGTCAATGAGCGAGTGAGTTGATAAGTAAGTGAGTAACTGAGTAAATGAGTCAGCGAGTCAGCGAACCAGTCACGGTGCGCAGATTTCTGCGGCGCCGTGCCTGACCCAACGCAATGCCTGCACTGCGCATCACGGTGCATTCATTGGCTGCTCAATCGTTGGCAGTCACACTCCCAAGAACAGGGGAATGGGCGGCTCAAGTTAGGGGGTGGCAGTTTTGGAGGCCGGGCCGTCCAACCGTTCTCTTACCAACCGTTCTCTTGCCAACTGTTCTCTTACCAACGAATCGCTGCCGTGGGCCGAGTCGGTAAACTAATTTCATGAATTTGCTTATCCTCGGTGGCACCCGATTTCTCGGCCGACACGTGGTCGAACAAGCGCTGACACGTGGTCACCACGTCACCCTGATGCACCGAGGCCGCGGCGCGCCCCAGCTGTTTCCTGAAGCGGAACACTTGATCGCCGATCGCGACGGTGATCTGACGGTTCTCGACCACCGCGAATGGGACGCCGTGGTGGACACCAGCGCCTACGTGCCGCGCCAAGTGCGGGCGGTGGAAGCCAAGTTGGCAGGCCGCGTGGGGCACTATCACTTGGTGTCGAGCATCAGCGCATACGCCGATTTTGAGAACGGCGGCAGCCAGGAAGCCGCTGCACTGCAAGTCTTGGCAGACCCGAGCACCGAAGCCATCACCGGCGACACCTACGGCGCCCTGAAAGCGCTGTGCGAGCAAGCGGCTCAAGCTGCTTTTGGAGAACGCTGTTTGATCTCACGACCCGGCTTGATCGTCGGCCCGTTTGATCCCACCGGCCGCTTCACCTGGTGGGTGCAAAGGCTGGCGCGCAAAGACGGAATCGGCGACGTGCTGGCCCCGGGTTCGCCCGATTCGCCGGTGCAATTCATCGATGTGCGTGACATTGCAGCTTGGACTTTGCTGCAAGCAGAGCGCGGCACCGCCGGTGTCTTCAACCTCAACGGGCCGACTGACCCGCTGTCCATGGGCGAGTTCTTACAGGCTGGACGCGCAGCCCTGCGACCCAGCGCCAACTTGTTGTGGGTAGACGAAAGCTTTTTGGCAGCCCAAAGCGTGGCCGCGTGGAGCGACCTGCCGGTGTGGCTGCCCAGCAGTTCATTTGCCATGCACCGCACACCCACTGCCAAGGCGCAGGCCACCGGATTGACTTGCCGCCCGCTGATGGAGACCTTGCTCGACACGCATGCTTGGTGTCAAGCCGCTCAAGAGCCACTGCGCCTCGGTGTCGGCTTGACAGCTGAGCGCGAAGCCAGCTTGTTAGCGGCGTGGCGCGAGCGTCTTTGAACTGCGGTGGGCCGACACTTTGGCAACGCCATTTGCGCAGGGAAATCACCGATGCCCCGCCGTGGTGCGCGCGCCCAAAATTCGCGCACTCGCAGAGGGTGACTTGCAGGTCGCCTTGCATGGCGGGGTGCTGAGGAGACAACAACACCATCATCGCGGCCAGGGCTCAACTCCCGGCGCCGTGTCTGGGCCAGCCGCCACACGCGGCAGGCGCCAAGAGGAAAAAATCAGAAGGCTGCATCAGAGCCCAGAGCTGATCGAACGGCCAAAATAAAAGGGCGTCGGCATTCCGGCGCCCTTTTTCTCTTTGCGGGTCTGCTTGCGAAATTCCCCATGCTTGAACTCGCCACCGTCACGCTCGCTTCCCTCTTCGCGGGCCTCATAGACGCCATTGTTGGCGGGGGCGGTTTGATCTTGGTGCCTGCGCTGTTCAGCGTGTTTCCCAACGCGCCACCGGCCACACTCTTTGGCACCAACAAAGGCGCAGCCGTCTGGGGCACGGCGTGGGCCACGGCGCAATACGCGCGGCGCGTGCAGTTGCAATGGAGCGCCTTGTTGCCCGCAGCCATCGCCGCGTTGGCGGGCAGCTTTGCCGGTGCGTGGACGGTCACCCTGGTCAACGCCAACGGCCTGCGCAAAGCCTTGCCCTTCATTTTGGCTGCGGTGTTGATCTACACACTGCTGCGCAAAGACATGGGCCGCACCCATGCGCCACGCCACAGCGGCAGCACGCAAGCTTGGGTCGCCAGCGCCATCGGCGTGGTGATTGGTTTTTACGACGGCTTTTTCGGCCCCGGCACCGGCAGCTTCTTCGTCATTTTGTTTGTGCGCTTGCTCGGCTACGACTTCTTGAACGCCAGCGCCAGCGCCAAACTGCTCAACACCGCCACCAACATTTCAGCCCTGGCACTCTTCGCCTACAAGGGTCACGTGTGGTGGCACATTGCCGGCGTGATGGCCGTGGCCAACGTGGCCGGCAGCCTGCTGGGCACGCGCCTGGCCCTGAAACACGGCGCAGGCTTCGTGCGCTGGGTGTTCATTGCGGTGGTGAGCGCGCTGATTTTGAAGACGGGGTTTGATGCGTTTTTGAGGTGAGGTCAGTGACTCTGGAAATCTCAAACTCGTGTCCGATACAGGGGGCACGCACCGATGTTAAAAACAGTCTTCACCTTCAAGGCACAGCGATGAAAAACACCTATTACGAGTTCTTTGCTGGTGGTGGCATGGCCCACGCCGGACTGGGTTCGGGTTGGGACTGTTTGTTGGCCAATGACATGTCTGAAAAGAAGGCCGAGGCCTACGCCGCCAACTGGGGCTCAGACTCACTTTGGGTCGGCGACATTTCGCTGATTCAGTCGAATCAACTTCAAGGCCACGCCGATCTGGCCTGGGCTTCGTTCCCTTGCCAAGACCTGTCCTTGGCGGGCAACGGCGCTGGCTTAGACGGCAAGCGCAGCGGCACTTTTTGGTCGTTTTTGAGCGTCATGGCCGACCTGAAAACTGAAGCCCGAAAACCAAAAATGATTGCCCTGGAAAACGTCTGCGGCGCAGTGACCAGTCGAGGTGGAAAAGACTTTGAGGCCATGCTTTTGGGGGTGTCTGAACTGGGCTACCGCGTGGGTGCGATGGTGATAGACGCGGTTCACTTCGTGCCTCAATCGCGTCCTCGACTTTTCATTGTGGCCATCAACGAATCGCTGGCGATTCCGTCCGGCTGCTCGGCCGATTCACCCAGCCCGGCTTGGCACCCAACGGCCATCATCAGGGCTTACAACCGCTTGCCTGCACACATGAAAAAGAGCTGGGTTTGGTGGAGCTCGCCGATGCCCACCGCACGCTTGAAAACGCTTGATGACATTGTTGAGACAGAACCGCAAGGTGTGGACTGGCACACGGACGCACAGACTCAAACCCTGCTTGAGATGATGGCCCCGCTGCATCGGCAAAAGGTGTTGCAGGCACAGGCCGCAGGACACTTGAAAGTCGGCGCGATTTACCGCCGCACACGCGAAGGCGCTCAGCGCGCTGAGGTTAGATTCGATGGGCTTTCTGGATGTCTGCGCACGCCCGCGGGAGGTTCGAGCCGACAGACCATTTTGGTGGTTGACGGCAGCCGCATTCGGTCGCGCTTGTTGTCGCCGCGTGAAGCAGCCAGACTGATGGGGCTGGCTGACAGCTACGTGCTTCCGGCTCGCTACAACGACGCCTATCATCTCGCTGGCGACGGTGTGGTGGTGCCGGTGGTGTCGCACTTGGGGCGGCATATTTTTGACAAGGTTGCCGAGCAAAATCGCTGGTATCACGCCTCGACCATGGTCAAGGCGGCTTAAATGGTCAAGCGGCCCAAAGGAAGCGGTCCGATTCCAAAAGCGCCTTCGCTCACGGCTGGGTGGGCGATCTGGCGACTTTGAGATTGGCAATTCGTCTTTGCACGTTACGGTGACGCCGGGTGAATCGGTGATGGGCAAGTGCGCCGCGAATTTGGCAGCGGGTCGGCAACCGATCCTCATCACGCGCTTGGAGATGTTGGCAGCTGCAGACGCGTTCGCTGAAGCGCAAGGCCTGTCGGATCAGCTCGACATCCTGGACGCAGAACAATTCTTGGTGGCCAACTTGTACGAACTCGGCGGCTTCCGCTCGGATCGTCAGCGCGTGACGGTCGAGTCACTTGTCGATAAGTACAACGAAATTGTCGAGCTGCACGAAACAGATCCGAGCTTGAAAATTTCACGCGTCTGAACGCAGGTGGGCCCCGCCGTCGTTTGTAAAGGCATCGGATTGCGCTGCGCGAACTGACCCCCACTTTCCCGCCTTTTCAAGCCACCGCCACCGCCCACCTTCCCTAGCATCCAAGGACACACCGATCCTTCCTTGGACTTCCTCATGCCTGTTGACGCTGAACTTCGCTCGCTGAACATAGACATTCCGGCGCAACCCGATTCGTTGGTGAAACTGTCTTTGCTGTTGTCGGAAGACGAGGTGAAGTTGCAGGCGGTGAGCGGCTTGATTGAGTCGGACATGGCGCTGGCCTCTGCGGTGCTGAAGGCAGTGAACTCGTCGTTGTACGGCCTGTCAGGTCGGGTGCAAAGCGTGCAGCAGGCCATCACCTATTTGGGCACGCGCGAGGTGGCGGCGGTGACGTTTGAGATGGGCTTGCGCGCGGTGTTTCCGCCGGCCGCCGAATTGGAATCCATGTGGGAACGTGCGGGTGTGCGCGGTGTGTTGATGGGTCGCATAGGCAAAGCGCTGAGCGTGGATCCGTGGATTGCGCACTCGGCCGGTTTGTTTGAAGAATGCGGCAAGGCCGTATTGTTCCGCCATTCGGCCGAGCGCTACCAGCCCATGCTGGCAGCAGCGGCCAACGACGAAGAATTGGTGGCCATGGAGCTGGCCGAATTTGGTGTCAGTCACGACGCCTTGGGTGCCGCTTTGTGCGAGACCTGGGGCCTGGCCCCGGCGGCAACGCAAAGCGTGCGTCACCACGTGATGGCGATTGCCTCGCGCGAGCTGCCGCCACAAATCAATCGCCCCACGATTTGCGCGCTGTCGGTGTTGGCGCATGCACTGATGACCGACCCCGACACGCTGGACGAAGTGGCTGAAGTGATTGCGCCGCAAGCCGAGTTGGATGTGGCGCTGGTGCTGCGCGGCACGCGCCGCGTGCAGTCGCAGATTGAGGATGCCGTGGCCAGAGCGGCCTGAGCCTACGTGGCTCTTTCGTCGCAAGTTCGAAGCAAATCAGTGTGGGACTTCCTTCGATACCTCAGGACGGTCGGACAAGCCACCTCAGTCCGAACGGATTTCTACTTGGGTTCGACGTGAAATGAAATACGCAGGGGCTTGATTGGCTGCTTCCCTTACCTTTTGAGCAACGGCAACAAATAGCGCCCGGTGTAGCTGGCTTCCGTGGCCGCCACCGTTTCTGGCGTGCCCACGGCCAACACGGTGCCGCCACCGGCTCCGCCTTCGGGGCCCATGTCGATCAACCAGTCGGCGGTTTTGATGACGTCCAGGTTGTGCTCAATCACCACGATGGTGTTGCCTGCATCACGCAACTGGTGCAGCACTTTGAGCAGCAAAGCGATGTCGGCAAAGTGCAAACCGGTGGTGGGTTCGTCCAGGATGTAGAGCGTGCGGCCGGTGTCGCGCTTGCTCAACTCCAAGGCCAATTTCACGCGCTGCGCTTCGCCGCCGCTCAAGGTGGTCGCGCTTTGCCCCAGGCGGATGTAGCCCAAGCAAACGTCCAACAGCGTTTGCAATTTGCGCGCGATGTTGGGCACGGCGTTGAAGTAGGCGTAAGCGTCTTCCACCGTCATGCCCAGCACATCGGTGATGTTTTTGCCTTTGTACAAAACCTCCAAGGTTTCGCGGTTGTAGCGGCGGCCGTGGCAGACATCGCACTTCACATACACGTCGGGTAAAAAGTGCATCTCCACTTTCAGCACGCCGTCGCCCTGACAGGCTTCGCAGCGCCCGCCCGCCACGTTGAAGCTGAAGCGGCCGGGGCCGTAGCCGCGTTCTTTGGCGGTGTTCATTTCGGCAAACAGTTCGCGTATGGGCGTGAACATGCCGGTGTAGGTGGCCGGGTTGCTGCGCGGTGTGCGGCCTATGGGTGATTGATCGACGTTGATGACTTTGTCGAAGGCTTCAATGCCTTCGATGGTGTCGTGCGCCTCGGGCTCGGTGTGGCTGCTGTAGAGCTTGCGCGCCACGGCGGCATACAGCGTGTCGTTCACCAGCGTGGATTTGCCCGAGCCCGACACGCCGGTCACGCAAGTGAGCAAGCCCACCGGAAACCCGACGCTGACGTTTTGCAGGTTGTTGCCACGCGCGTTGACAACACGCAGCCAGCCGATGTTGGGGTCGGGGGGGAAGAATCTGGATTTGCTCCCTCCCCCTTGACGGGGGAGGGTGGGGGTGGAGGTGGAAGCGTCGAACACAGAAGGTTCTACTTCCAACATCTCACCTCCTCCCCAGCCCTCCCCCGTCGAGGGGGAGGGGGCAACACGTTTAGCTGGCACTTCGATCTTTAGCGCTCCCGACAAATACCTGCCCGTCAACGACTCCACATTCGCCGCCACCTCATCCGGCGTGCCTTGCGCAATCACGCAGCCGCCGTGCACGCCGGCGCCCAGGCCCATGTCAATGACGTGGTCGGCTTGGCGAATGGCGTCTTCATCGTGCTCGACCACCAACACGCTGTTGCCGATGTCGCGCAGGTGGCGCAGCGTGCCCAGCAATCGGTCGTTGTCGCGCTGGTGCAGGCCTATGCTGGGCTCGTCCAGCACGTACATCACGCCCGTCAAGCCCGAGCCAATTTGCGATGCCAAACGGATGCGCTGCGACTCGCCGCCACTCAGGGTGTCGGCGCTGCGGTCGAGGCTCAAATAGTTCAGCCCCACGTCGTTCAAAAACTTCAAGCGCGAGCGAATTTCCTTCACCACTTTGTCGGCGATGTCGGCCTTGGATCCCTTCAGCGTCAAGCCCTCGAAGTAGGCCAAACAGTCGCGCAGGGTGAAGTGCTCGACACGGTAAATCGGCTCGCCTTTGTTGTCCGCTTTGTTGTCTGCTTTATCGTCGTCGGCGCGTTGCAAAAACACATTGCGCGCCTCGCGGCGCAGGCGCGAGCCTTCGCAGTCGGGGCAAGGTTTGGCGGCTTGGTAGCGCGCCAAGTCTTCGCGCACGGCGGATGAGTCTGTTTCTTTGTAGCGCCGCTGAAAGCTGGGGATGATTCCTTCAAACGGGTGCATTCGTTTGACGCTGCGCGTTTTGCCTTTGGCGTTTTCGGCTTCGTAGGTGAAGCTGATGTCCTGCGTGCCAGAGCCAAACAGCAGCACTTGCTTGACGCTGTCGGTCAGGTCTTCAAACGGCGCGTCGATGTCAAACGCATAGTGCTTGGCCACGCTTTCCAACACCGAGAAGGTGTAAGCATTGCGCCGGTCCCAGCCCTTCACCGCGCCGCTGGCCATGCTCAGGCTGGGGAAGCCGACCACGCGCTGCGGGTCAAACACCGTCACGTGGCCCAAGCCGTCGCAGCCGGTGCAAGCCCCCATCGGCGAGTTAAATGAAAACAAGCGCGGCTCCAACTCGCTGAGCGAATAGCTGCACACAGTGCACGCAAACTTGCTAGAGAAAGTGTGTTCGGCGGGTTTGTCTTCTGGCTTGCCTGAAGGGCTGTCCATCTCCAACGCAACCGCGCGGCCATCGGCAATGCGCATCGACGCCTCGAAGCTCTCGGCCAAGCGCTGCTGCAAGCCAGCGGCGGGGTCGGTGGTGACTTTGATGCGGTCTATCACCACGTCGATATCTTGCTTCTCGGTCTTCTTCAGCACGGGCAAATCGGCCGCCTCGAAGGTGGTGCCGTTGACGCGAAAACGCACATAGCCCTGGGCCTGCATGTCGGCAAACAATTCAGTGAATTCGCCTTTGCGATCACGCACCACCGGGGCCAAGATCATCAGGCGCGTGCCCTCGGGCAAAGCCAGCGCGGCGTCCACCATTTGGCTGACGCTTTGGGCTTGCAGCGGCACGTGGTGCTCGGGGCAAAACGGCGTGCCGGCGCGGGCGTACAACAAGCGCAGGTAATCGTGAATTTCAGTCACGGTGCCCACCGTGGAGCGCGGGTTGTGCGAGGTGGCTTTTTGCTCAATGCTGATGGCGGGCGACAAGCCTTCGATCACGTCCACATCGGGTTTGTCGAGCAGCTGCAAAAACTGCCGCGCGTAGGCCGACAAACTTTCCACGTAGCGCCGGTGCCCTTCGGCGTAAAGGGTGTCGAAAGCCAGACTCGACTTGCCCGACCCGCTGAGGCCGGTGATGACCACCAGCTTATTGCGCGGAATGTCGAGGTCGATGTTTTTGAGGTTGTGCGTGCGTGCGCCGCGCACTCGAATCATGGGAGCTGAAGGATCGATTGGAGCAGGCATTGTGGGGGCGCGGCAAAACCAAACATGATACTCAGACTGCCTATTCCGGGCAGGTTTTCGAGTTCAACGCAGCTTGTCTGCCCAGGTTTTGCGCAGTGCCTCAGCGGCTTGCGGTGCCAGCACCGCCGTCCACAACGCTGCGCCGCGTTGCAACGTGACGGTGTTGTCCGCCAGCACGATGCGTGCGCTGCTGGTGTCGCTTGTGAGGTGGAGGTTGAGCGCTGCGGAGTTGACAGCAGTGTCAGCGGCCTTGTCAGCAGCCGAGCCGCCGCGCAAGCCGCCTGTTGCCCAGCGCGAACCAGCGCTTTGATCCAGCAAGCGCAACCAGCTTTGGAGCGCAGGCGTGACCGCTTGGGGCTCGTCGTCATTGGCTTGCCAACGCCATTGCTCGGGTGAGGTGGTCACGCCAGCCAGCAAACTTGAAAAAGGGGACGCAGAACGAGTGGTCAGCGCGCTGACGGTGGGTGCGGGTAAGGCTGCGGATAAGGCTGCAGGTGCGGCTGCGGTTGCGGCACGCTGCGCGCCTTGCAGGGCCGCGCTTTCGTTGCGCGCCACACTTGCCAAATCTGCCGCTGCCGCTGGCGCTGGTGCTGGTGCTGGTGCTGGTGTCGGTGCAGGTGTCGGTGTCGGGGCAGCCGCTTCAACAACCACCGTGTCGACCTGAGTGGACTCCCTTTTTGCTTGACGCCTTGACTCTTCCAAGCGCGGCGTATCCGCCAGTTTGGCGCGTGCCGTCGACTCGGCCGCGGGCTTCGCAGGCGCGTCAGCACCCGAGAGCGACACCGCTTTGTCCTGGGCCACTTCGGGCGCAGGAGCTGTCTGAGGCATCGGCGCAGCCGTCGGCATCGGCACGGCCGTTGTCATCGGCGGGTCACCCCGCTCGTCCAGCGGCTTGTCCCACCACAGCACCCCCGCCAAGGTGGCGACCATGACGCTGGCAAAACCTGCCGCAACGGCAGGGCGCGTCAGATGTTTCCATGCGGCAATCAACCCATGAGTGCGGCGCGTCGGCTGGGTCTTGGCGGCACTTGGTTTGCTGCCTGTGCTTGCGATCCCTTCCAACGCCAAGCGCGACTCACGCAAGATGTCGTGCGTCAACGCAGAAGGCGCGGCGGCTTGCGCATCGGGCGCATGAAGCAGCGCGCCTTTGAGCCAGGCGTCAGGGGTTTCGTCGTTTGACGGTGGGGCCGAATCTTTCAAACTCACAGCGCACCGCCTTCCGTGGAATCTGTGGAATCCGAGAGATCAGTGGATCGGGACAAAGGTGCCAAGTAAGCACCCATGCAAGCGCGCAGTTTTTTCATCGCGTACCGCAGACGGGTTTTGGCGGTCTCAAAACCAACGTCCAACGCTGCCGCCACATCGGCCAGCGCCATGTCGTCGTCGTGATGCAGCAAAAACGCGCTGCGTTGGGGCAAGGGCAAGCCGTCCAAGCAGTGCAGCAAACGCTCACCCGCGCGCCGCCAAAACGCGAGTTCTTCGCTGTGCGGTGCGGCGCTGGCGTGAGCGCTGATGGGTGCGGGCCAGTGCTGCCACGCCGTCGCATCGGGTTGCCAAGGGTCGTTTCCTTCGCCCTCAGACGCGTCCATCGACACTTCGCGCCCGCTGCGGCGCAGCAGGTCAATGGCGCGGTGATGCGCCAGCGTGAACAGCCACGTTCTGAAGCTGGCCCCTTGCGGCTCCCACTGAGCGCGCGCCTTCACCACGCGCAGCCACGTGTCTTGAAACACCTCGTCGGTTTGCGCTGAATGCGCACTGCCCAGCAAGCGCCGCACAAAGCGGTACAGCCCGGCTTGGTGGCGCGCGTAGAGCTGCTCAAACGCGGCAGCGCTGCCACCGGCGTAGGCGGTCATCAACGCGGTGTCGGACGGAGTGTCGGACGCGCTCTCAGACGAGGTGTTGGATGAAGTCAAAGCAGCAAACATTGAGCAGAAGTTTCCCTGATTCAGAACTGCTACGGCTCAGCAGCGCGAACGGGGTGAAGTGTTTTCACTGAAAAATTTTCTCTGAGGTTTGACCCCGACCTTGAGCCTGAGCCGTATCACCTGCATCACCCACTTCTTTTGGAGCTGCTCATGAATCTCAAACGCTTGTTGGCCGGTCTGGCCTTTGTGTCGGCGTTGGCCGCTTGCACCGTCCCTGACGTGGTGTCCGGCGCAGGGCTGTGGCATGAACCTGTGGCCCGTACCTCGACAACGCCAGCCCTTTGGTCACCACCTTGGTCGCCCGCTTGGCCACCCGCTTGGCCGAACACCCCTGAGCCACAAGCCGATTTCACCCCGCCGCGATTCGAGCCACCGTCGGCTGCGCATTGCCAGCGCGCACCCACCACGCGTGAGGTGTCGGGTGTGCAAATTCAACAGCAGGGCGCGAGCGGTCGCCGTGACAAACAGGACAGTGACGCATCGCGCGAGATGGCCAAGACCGAAGCCGCGACCAAACCCACGACCGAGACACGCTCGTCCACCCGCTCCGACATGGTTGCAAAGGCAGCGCCAGCACCGATGCCTGCATCAGCGCTCAACGCGGCGCGCGAAAGCGCGTTTCGGTCTGCGCCAAGCGCACAAACGGAGCAGCCAACACCGACGCCGTCACGCAGCGCCGTCGTCACCGCTGGCGTGGTCGATGACAATGCCGACTTCGGCGAGTATCTGGCCTACCGCCAGCGCAACAGCCATCAACCCGTGCGCGACCGTGACATCAGCGAGCGCTATTTGTTGGAAGTCACCGACGCCGAAGGCCGCCCTGTTCACGACGCCGAAGTCGCCGTGCAGCGCCCCGGCGTGGTGGCGCCCGTGATGTGGGCCCGCACCGACACCGCCGGGCGCGTGTGGCTGCACCCGCGTGCTTTCATGGCGTCTGACGCTTACTCCACTCAAGCGCGCAACGACCTGACGTTGGGCGTCGCAGTGCGCAAAGGCAGCGAGCAAGCGCGCGCCACGTTGCTGCGCGGGCAAACACAAGCGGTGCAAGTGCGCTTGGGCGGGCAAACCAAAGTGCAGCGCCCGCGCCTGGACTTGGTTTTCATGGTCGACGCCACCGGCTCGATGGGGAATGAAATTGGCAAGCTCAAAGCCTCCATGCGCGCCATGGCCGATCAAATAGCGCAGCTTCCTGGTCAGCCCGACATTTGCTACGGTTTGGTGGCCTACCGCGACCGCGGCGACGCCTTCATCACCCGCACCCACGACCTCACCAACGACCTCGGTGCGTTTCAAAACTTGCTGTCGCGGGTTCAGGCCGACGGCGGCGGCGACACGCCCGAAGCGCTCAACGAAGCCTTGCACGAAGTGGTGCACGGCCTGAGCTGGCGCACCGCCGCAGCGCGCTTGGTCGTGCTGGTGGCCGACGCGCCCCCTCACCTCGACTACGGCGGCCCGCAGTACGACACCGACATGCAGGCGGCTTTGGCCAAAGGCATCAAACTGTTTACTGTGGGTGCCAGCGGCCTTGACCCGGTGGGCGAGTACATCTTTCGCCAAATGGCGCAGTACACCGCGGGCCGCTTCGTCTTCCTCACCTACAAAGACGCCGCCAACCCCACCAGTGGCCCCGGCACGCAAACGGTTCACGATGTGAAGAACTATTCCGTGCAAACGCTCGACAAATTGATCGTGAGGTTGGTAGGTGAAGAAATGGCGCGCTTGGTGAAAAGCTGAAAACCACCGTAGGCTCAATTCTTTAAAGAAGTTGAGCCTATAAATCGTACAAATGACCGTTCCGCGCACAGCCGCGCCTTTGCTGAAAAAATTGGCCCGAGGCTTCCCGGTGATTGCCATCACCGGCCCTCGCCAATCGAGCAAATTCACGCAAGCTCGCGTGATCTGCAACCGCCCACTTGGTTCGCCAGCTACATCGCCACCTACCTTGAGCGCGACGTTCGTCAAGTGCTCCACATCGGCGACCTGGCCCTGCTCCAACGCTTCGTGTTGATGTGTGCGGCACGCTCGGGTCAATTGCTCAACCTCAATTCTTTGGCCTCGGACTGCGGCATTTCCCAGCCCACCGCGCGCCAATGGCTCAGCGTGCTGCAAGCCAACTACGTCATCACGTTGCTGCCGCCGTATCACCGCAACCTCGGCAAGCGCCTGGTCAAAACGCCCAAACTCTTCTTTCTGGACACCGGTGTTCTGTGCCATTTGCTTCGCATCGCCGACCCACTCACCCTGCAAACCCATGCCCTGCGCGATGCCATTTTCGAGACCTGGGTTGTGACTGAAGTCATCAAACACCGCTTCAATCAAGGCCTGTCAGCCGACGTTTATTTCTGGCGCGACAACCACGGCGTAGAACTGGACTTGGTCTTCGAAGACGCCGGTCGTCTTCACGCGGTGGAAATCAAATCAGGCACCACGTTTCCCATGGACTGGCTGAAAACTGCACGTCGCTGGACAGCAATGGTCGGTGATGAAAAAACTACGGCGCAGCGCAACCAATCGTTGTGTACGGCGGAAAAGAGAGCTTCGAGTTGACTGACGCAAGGGTGATCGCTTGGCGAAATCTCAAATAACGCCCGGCGTTAAAACTGTACAAATTTAAAGTTGAAGTTTGAATTTGTACAGTTTTTGCATGCGACTTTATTCGCTCAACAAAGGGACGGCATTCGTGTTCAAACGAGCCGTTCCTAAACTCACTGAACGAGCGGCCGAACATGACCGCGATCAACACTGGCGCATCACCGTGATGCTTCGCAGTTTTTTTTTGTTGCGTCGCTGCACCGCGGCACGTCACGGCCTTGCCTCTGCCAATCTTTGTGCCTCCGCTCTGCGGCGCCAGACCCCCCTACTCTGAAGGATTGGTGCTTCGCAACCCGACTCCTACATTGCCGCCAGGGGTTCTTCAGGGCCGACAGACCACCCTGGCCACGCTGGCCTTTTTCCATTCGGCTTTTCAAAACGACAGGGACAAGCAACATGGCAACAAGCTCCAAAGCAGGTGGGAAATTGGGCCCACATTCCCCCACTTCCAACGAGTCTGCGCAGACCGAGGCGGCGACCAAGAAATCGGCCACGCGGCCACCGGAAGAGGGTGTCAACCCCAAAACCAGCAAGCCCGGCGCAGGCGGTGCCGAGGCGGTGGCGGGCTTTCAGTTGAACCGCGAATTGGCGACGGCGATGGACTCGGTTTATCGCGCGCCTGAGAAGACCAATTTGCGCGATATCGCTGAGGCCTCTTACGGCCCGCTGCCGCCGCGCGCAGAGACGGTGCACGGGCCTGACGACCGGGTCAAGATCAACAACACCAACGCTTACCCGTGGCGCGTGCATGCGTCTTTGCTCATCACCGCCGCTGACAACTCGATGTGGATAGGCACGGGTTGGTTCATCGGCCCGCACACCTTGATGACGGCTGGTCACGTGGTCAACATACGCGGCAGCGGCGTCGCGGGGCGCGACGGCTGGGTGCGGCGCATACAAGTCATGCCGGGTCGAAACGGGGCCAGCTTGCCCTACGGCACCGTCACCAGCACCAGCTTTCGATCAGTGAACGGTTGGAGCGGCGGCAGCGGCGATGAGAACTTTGACTACGGTGCCATCATCTTGCCGGTGAACACCGGCAGCACGACCGGCTGGCTGGGGTTTGGCAATTACTCTGATGCCGAATTGCTGGCGTCGGTGGGCAACATCTCTGGCTACCCCGGCGATAAACCCAGCGGCACGCAGTGGTACGACGCACGCCGCATCGCCGCCGTCAACTCGCGCAAGGTTTACTACGACATCGACACCGCAGGTGGCCAAAGTGGCAGCGCGGTCTACCGCATCGTGAATGGTGGGCGCTTTGCGTTTGGCATCCATGCTTACGGCGGAGCCAGCACCAACTCGGGCACGCGCATCAACTCGGCTGTGTTTAACAACATGGTCGCGTGGAAGGCTTGACATCAACATGACAGTTGCCCGCTCTGTATTGACGGGACGGGTGCTCGATGCGCTGGGTCACCCAGTGTCGGGCGCCCGCTTGTTTGTGCACAAAGCGCCGGGGCCTGTGCCCGACATCTCGCTTTTGACCGCTGATGACGGCAGCTTCACGCTGAGCTTGCCGCAGTGGGGTCGCTATGAGTTGGCTTGCAGCAGTGACGCACTCGGTATTGCCTTTGCCACGGTCGAAGTGGGTGCCTCCAATAAGGTTTTGGTGATGACGCTTTGATGATCAGGTTTGCGAAGGCTTAGGGCGCTGGTCCTCAGCTCGTCAAGTCCAATTCTGGACAGCGCCTGAACGTGCCGTCTTCGTTGAACGCGATGCGGCGCTCGCTGCGCAAACTGGCCACCATCTTGGGCAGTGCGACCACGCTGCCGGTTACCGCGACTTCGGTGGGGCATCGCTTGGCGCATCGCTTGGCGCATCGCTTGGCGCACCACGTGCGACGTCAACATGAGACGCTCCCGCCGCTTCCAGCGCCAAATGCACAAGCTCGCCGCGCCTTTGGTTGGTGGGCCAACAGTGGTGTTCGCAGGCCGTGTAACGGGCGCTTTCTAAAGTCTGTTGTCGTTCACTGAGCGACCAACTTGAACGGTAAAATGAAACAGGCGAATCAAACAGCCAAGCGCGTCTTCCAGCGTGGCCACAAGGTGTTCAAGGCCAAGCCCGCCATCACCAAAAACGCGGCGGTCAATTTCCATGCGGGCAGTGATTCGCCCAACATCCATGCTGCCGAACTCATGCCGATCACCGGCACCAACAAAGCAATCGGCGAAATGGTGGCCGCCGGGTAGCGCGACAACAACCAAGCCCAAGCGGCATAGCCAAACAAGGTGTTGCCCCAAGACTGCCAAAACACCGCCGCCCACGCAGTGAGGTTGTTGTGGGTCAAGCCCGCACGCATGGCCGGCCAGCCTTCAAACACCAAGGACAACAGCAACAGCGGCGGCACGGCGTAGGCACTGGACCAAATCACAAAGCCCAGCATGTTCACGCGCGGGCTGGAATCAGACACCGTGCTGGCGCGCTTGGCCACGGTGTTGGCACCGGCCCAACAGAAGGCACCAAACACGACCATCAACACGCCTTGCACGGTGGTGCTGCCGTCGGTGTGAAGACCGATCACCGCGATGCCAGCCACCGCCAACAGCAGGGCCGCCCACTGAAAAACTTGCACCCGCTCACGCGTGAAAAACATCGCCATGCCGATGGTAAAAAACACCTGCGTCTGAATCACCAGCGACGCCAAGCCCGGTGAAATATGGCCGTTGATGGCCAAGTACAAAACGCCAAACTGGCCCACGCCTATCAACACCCCGTAAGCCGCCAACTGCGTCCAGGGCACGACAGGTCGCGCCACAAAAAACAGCGCTGGCACCAAGGCAAACGCAAAGCGCAGCGCAGCAAACAGCAGCGGTGGCACGTGAGCCAGGGCCACTTTGATGACCACGAAGTTGCTGCCCCACACCGCCACGACAGCCAGAGCCAGGATCAGGTGGCGCAAATGAAGATGATGAACGGGACCGGCCGTTGACGTGTGCGAGTTCACCGTCTTGGCCCACGCGAGCCCCTTGGAGGGCCAGTGCGTCGAACCTGCCCGCGTGCCCCGCCCATCAGCACGTTAGGCAGCGGCCGACCCACATCAGCCAACAGCAAGGTGGCGCGCACCAAGCCTTCTACGGCCTCGCTCAAATCGGCTGGCGGTTCTAAAGATTCGATCTCTTCCAGCAGGTCGTCTGCGTCTTCCAAGTCTTCAGCGTCAAGGTGGCGATACAGCAGGGCCAAAGGCTCGGTCAGTTGCTTGGCGTTCATGCGCATCAGCGCGGGAAAAAGCTCCACTGCGGTTGCAAAACCGGCCACCCAGGGATAAACCGCAGCCACCTCGGGTGGGGCCAAGCCGCCAGCTTCGTCGTCGTCATTGCGGTCGCTCTCTTTGCTGTCCTCGCTGTCGTCACCGCTGCCGTCCTCGTCCCCTTCACCCCCGTCCAACTCAAACACCCACGGGTCAAACCAATCGCGCTTGGAGATGGCTTCGTTCAGTTCGGCGTAGCGGCGCAGCGCCAAAGCATGCAGTGCGGTGGCGTTAAAACGGGCGGGCAAGGCGCGGCCGTCGGCGTCGGTGATGTGAGGCAACCACTGCGCGTCGGGCACGCGGGTGGGTTGTACCAACACGCCGCACAAAAAGCCGTCGAGCATGCTGACATCCAGCGGCTCCAAGGGCGCGGGCACGCGGTCCAGCAGGCTTTGCAAGTCGTCCATTTCGCGCTCGCTCAGCGGCTGCACCGGCGGCGGGGCTTGCAAGGGACGGCTTGGTGGCACGTGCCGTGAGGCTCGATGTGCGGCAGGGCGGGGTTTGTGTGTGGAGGTGACCATGCGCAGATTGTCGTGCGGCTTGACGAAGGCACCCGCACCTGCTGTCCACGGACAACAGCGCGGCTTTGGTTCAGCAACGAAAGTGACTATTTCGCGGCGACGGATTCAGAGTGATTCAGGTGCGCCTCAGCGCCTTCAGCCGATTGCGAATTTCCTGGCAAGACCCGACAAATTTCCCCAAAAGGCCGCAAGAGCAACTCAGCTCGGCGTGCTCTTGGTGCGGTGGGTGCGGTCGCGCGCAACGACCACATCCGCATTCACTACGTTTACGACTGCGGCGACGCAGGCTGCTCATGGCCTCAGCTGCCTTCAGCATTCGAATGGGTGCGCTTGGTCAACCTCACCGCGTGGCAGCCTCGTCAAACGTCGAACGCTTTTGTGTCGTGTCGTGTCGTGTCGTGTCGTGTCGTGGCACTGCCGAAGCAGCGCTTGGTTGAGCGCTGCGGTGCGCTCGCGAAAGTGCGTAAAAAAAACGGGTGGCCACGCCTTTCAGGCGGCTTGGCGTGCGAATCCAGACGCCAAGCTGGTGCGCAAATGCGCGACCAACAACTGCACCGCGCGCGGGGTGGTGGGGCTCCACGGGCGGATGGCGAAGATGGCGTCGCCGAAAAATCCGACGGGCTTCCAAGTTGGCAGCACTTCGCGCAGGCGACCGCCGCGCAACGCGGCAGCGGCGCTGAAGTCGGGCAGTTGCGCAATGCCCAAACCGGCCAACACGGCGTCACGCAGCAGCTCGGAATTGTTGGCGCGCAGCGGGCCCTGGACAGTCACGCTGATGCGCTCGGGTTCTGCCGCCGCAGCGCGCTCAAACATCCACAACGCCGGGCCGCTTCGCAGGTAGGCCAAGCAGTCGTGATCAACCAAGTCACCCGGCTGCGCAGGCGTGCCGCGCCGTCGCAAATACCCGGCGGTGGCCAACAGCAAGGTGCGTGAGCTGCACAACCTCCAAGCCACATGGTTGTCGGGTGCGGCGCTGGTGTGGCGCACCGCCAAATCGAAACCTTCCTGCGCAAGGTTGACCACCTCGTCAGACAACGCCAGCTCGACGCGGATGTCAGGGTAGCGCTTGAAAAACGCGTCCAAACTGGGTGCGATTTGCTGGCGGCCCAAGGCCACCGGCGCGGTCAGGCGCACCACCCCGCGCGGCTGGTCTGCCAGGTCGCGCGCGCTGCCAAGGCTGCGCGCGATGTGGGCAAAGCTCTCGGTCGTGTTGTCCACCAAGCGCTGACCGGCGTCGGTCAGGCGCACCGAGCGTGTGGTGCGTTGCGCCAAGGTGACGCCGACGGATCGTTCCAATTCGGCCACGCGCTGGCTCACCGCCGCCTTGCTCAAACCCAAGCGCTGCGCGGCCTGCGTGAAGCTGCCGGTTTGAGCGATGACGGTGAGCAAGTGCAGGTGCGACCACAGCGGATGGGGGTTGTCTGTCATGGCGTTCAATCAGCTGAAAGTGCACCGATTGTTCAACATTGTGAACAATCAAATCAAACCAGCGGCATAGCCAAACGCTGACTCGCCGCCTAGACTTGGCGAGTTCTACCTCATTCAATTTGGAGACACACCATGGGCGCCACCGAAGCTTTCACCTCTACCGCCGACATCGGCCACCACATCAACGGCCGCGCTGTGGCCAGCACCAGCGGGCGCACTCAGGCGGTTTACAACCCGGCCACCGGCGCGGTCGCGCGCCAAGTGGCGCTGGCCAGCGCAGCTGAAGTGAACGCTGCAGTGGCCGCGGGCGTGGCGGCGTTCCCGGCTTGGTCTGACATGCCGCCCATACGCCGCAGTCGCATCATGTTCAAGTTTTTGGAGCTGATGAACCAACACCGTGACACGCTGGCGGCCATCATCACTGCCGAGCACGGCAAGGTGTTCACCGACGCGCAGGGCGAGGTCAGCCGCGGCATCGACATCATTGAATTTGCCTGCGGCATTCCTCAATTGCTCAAAGGCGACTACACCGAGCAAGTCAGCACCGGCATTGACAACTGGACGCTGCGCCAGCCTCTCGGCGTGGTGGCCGGCGTGACGCCGTTCAACTTCCCTTGCATGGTGCCGCTGTGGATGTTCCCGGTGGCCATTGCGGCGGGCAATTGCTTTGTGCTCAAGCCCAGCGAGCGCGACCCTTCGGCTCCCATCTTCATGGCCGAACTGCTGAAGCAAGCCGGACTGCCCGACGGCGTTTTCGGCGTGGTGCAAGGCGACAAATTGGCGGTGGACACGCTGCTCACCCACCCCGATGTGAAGGCCATCAGCTTTGTGGGCTCAACGCCGATTGCCCAGTACATCTATGAAACCGGCGCCCACCACGGCAAGCGTGTGCAAGCCTTGGGCGGTGCAAAAAACCACCTTGTGGTGATGCCTGACGCCAACCTCGACCAAACCGTGGACGCCTTGATAGGTGCGGGTTACGGTTCGGCCGGTGAGCGCTGCATGGCCATCAGCGTGGCCGTGGCCGTGGGCGACGTGGCTGACAAGTTGGTGGCCGCTTTGGCCGCCCGCGTCAAAACCCTGAAGATCAAAAACGGCATGGAACTCGATGCCGAAATGGGCCCGGTGATCACGCGCGAAGCACTCATGCGCATCGAAGGCTACATTGCCACCGGCGTGACCGAAGGCGCTGCGTTGGTGGTGGACGGCCGTGGCTGCAAAGTGCCTGGTTTTGAAGGCGGCTTCTTCACCGGCGGCACGCTGTTTGACCATGTGACGCCTGCCATGCGCATCTACAAAGAAGAGATTTTTGGCCCGGTGCTTGGCGTGGTGCGCGTGGCGGATTTTGCGGCTGCGGTTGACTTGGTGAACGGCCATGAGTTTGGCAACGGCGTGGCCTGTTTCACCAGCGACGGCAACGTGGCACGCGAATTTGCGCGCCGCATTCAAGTGGGCATGGTCGGCATCAACGTGCCCATCCCCGTGCCCATGGCCTGGCACGGTTTTGGTGGCTGGAAAAAGAGCCTGTTCGGCGACATGAACGCCTACGGCGAAGAAGGCGTGCGCTTCTACACCAAGCAAAAATCAGTCATGCAGCGCTGGCCGGCAAGCATTGCCAAAGGCGCTGAATTCGTGATGCCAACAGCGAAGTGATTCGCTGTTTCAAAGCCACAGCGAAGTGATTTGCTGTTTCCAATTTCCTACGAAGTGATTCGCTGTTTCAAAGCCACGGCGAAGTGATTCGCTGTTTCACAGATTCGGCAAAGTGACTCGCCGTTTCACAGACCCTGCAAAGTAAGTTCTTGTTCTACGCCGCCGCCTTTTTGGCGGCGACTTTCTTTGCGCCAGCGGTTTTTGCCCCGGCCACCTTCGCGGGGCGCGGCTCAAACTCAAAACTGACCTTGCCCTCCTTCTTGTCAAACGCCAGCCGCGCTTTGAATTTGCGGCGGGTTTTGTTGGACACAAAGTTCTCTAGCAGCGAGGTCTTGCCGGTGTCCAGCAACTGCGTCATTTGCTCGCGTATCACCGGCTGCTGCAAGATGATCTTGCCGCTCTTGAAGTCGCAGGTCGCACCTGGCCCGGTGCTGGATTGGCACACATAACTGGTGCCGAGCTCGAACACCGCGCTTTGGCACTTGGGGCACGGGCCCAGACTGGTTTGTTCTGAGAAGTCCACCGGCTCACCGGCTTCGGCCGCTTTGGCGTCTTCACCAAAGTCAAATTCAAGCTTCCAGTTTTTGATGTCGTCGTCAAACGCCAACTTGATTTCAGCAGTGAACGGCCAGCCCGCTTTGGACCGGAAACCTTCGAGCGGACCGATTTTTTTGTTGGCGATGAAGGCTTCAACTTCAGGCAACTCAAAGCTGCGGCCGCCCGGAATTTTGCTGATGCTGAAGCCGCAGCCTTCGCTGGTGCCGTCACTGCCTCCAGATTTACCAGTGCAAGTGAAGCGCCGGTAGTCCTCCTTCACCACGCCGCCGCAATTAGGGCAGGGCGTGGTCAGCGTGGCGTAGTCGCCGGGGATGGTGTCGCGGTCGTACTCTTTGGCTTTGGCCACCACGCGCTGCGTCATGGCCGCAATCTCGGCCATGAAGGCGTCACGGCTGAGCTTGCCCTTTTCCATTTCCGACAACTGAAATTCCCAGTTGCCAGTGAGCTCGGGCTTGGTCAATTCCTCCACCTGCAAGCCGCGCAACAGCGTCATCAATTGGAAGGCTTTGGCGGTGGGGATCAGCTCGCGGCCGTCGCGGTGCATGTATTTTTCGTAGATCAAACCTTCAATGGTTTGCGCGCGCGTGGCAGGCGTGCCCAAGCCTTTTTCCTGCATGGCTTCGCGCATGTCTTCGTCGTCGATCAACTTGCCTGCGCCCTCCATGGCGCTAAGCAAAGTGGCCTCGGTGTAACGCGCCGGCGGTTTGGTTTTCAGCGCATTCACATCGACGTTTTCTACCTGCGCTTTTTCGCCTGCTTGCACGGCCACCAAGTTGGCGTCGTCTTCTTGCACCTCGCGGCCGTACACCGCCAACCAACCGGGCTTGACCATGACCTTGCCGTTGGTTTGAAAGCTGTGCCCCGCGGCTTCTGAGATGCGCGTGGTCACCATGAATTCGGCCGGTGGATAGAACACCGCCAAGAAGCGCTTGACCACCATGTCGTACAACTTCATCTCGATTTCGCTGAGCGTTTTGGGCGCTTGCAGCGTGGGAATGATGGCGAAGTGGTCTGACACCTTGGCGTTGTCAAAAATGCGTTTGTTGGGTTTCACATAACCGTCGTTGATGGCCTTGCGCGCATGGCCCGACAGCGGCCGCAGCGGGCCGGGCAAATCTTCATCGGCCAACATGGCCAGGGTTTGCTTCACGACGGGCACATAGTCTTCCGGCAAGCACTTGCTGTCGGTGCGCGGGTAGGTCAGCACCTTGTGTTTTTCGTAGAGCGCCTGTGCCAAACCCAGGGTGGTTTTGGCGCTGAAGCCGAAGCGTGAATTGGCCTCGCGCTGCAAGCTGGTCAGGTCATACAACTGCGGGCTGCTTTGGTTGCTGGGCTTGCTTTCCTCAGACACGGTGGCGGTCTGGTCGCGCACCGCTTGGGCCACGGCCTGGGCGTCTGCCTCAAGCCATTTGCGGTCGGCGCGCAGCTCGGGGTCGTCCGGGTTTTTTTTCCACTTCGGGTCGAACCACTTGCCTTCATAAGTGCCCGCGGCCACCGCAAAGCTGGCCTTGATTTCCCAGTAATCGCGGCTGATGTGTTTGCGAATTTTTTCTTCGCGCTCCACCACGATGGACAGCGTGGGCGTTTGCACGCGGCCCACCGTGGTCAGGAAGAAACCGCCGTCGCGTGAATTGAAAGCCGTCATGGCGCGGGTGCCGTTGATACCCACCAACCAGTCGGCCTCAGAACGACTTCGCGCCGCGTCTGACAGGCCTTTCATTTGCGCATCGGTGCGCAGCACCTCAAAGCCGTCGCGGATGGCCTGCGGCGTCATGCTTTGGAGCCACAGGCGCTGCACCGGGTGCTTGACCTTGGCGTACTGCTGGATCAGGCGAAAGATCAGTTCCCCTTCCCGGCCCGCGTCGCAGGCGTTGATCAGCGCGCCAACGTCCTTGCGTTTGGCCTGTTTGA
>JANYJJ010000146.1 GCA_025358485.1 Burkholderiales bacterium
CCGACGACGAGGCGCTGTGGACGGTGCTTTGGTCGCAAGGCCTGTCTGAAGAGGGCGGCGCGCGCATGAAGACTTACCACTACGGCGTGAAGATCATCGGCACGCTGTACGACATCGCCACCATTGCGTCGGGCCTGAAGGGCGCAGCGCTGGCCGCTGAAGCCGCCGTGGTGGCGGCCAAGTCAGCTGCCGCCGCTGCGGCCACCGAAATTTTGAAGCGCCAATTGTTGGAGCAAGCCCAAGCCATAGCCCAGCGCCGCATCCGCGAATCGATTGGCGACGTGGCCAAACAACTGACGCAAAAACAAGTGGTGGGTGCCATGCAAATGGCGGCCGCCCACCGCACGTCGTTGTCTGGCGTGGCGCGCGTGGCAGCCACCGTGTTTGACCGCGCCGACACCTGGGCCTACACGCGCATGCAAACGCTCAAGGCCGACCCTTTTGCAGGCGCGCGCTTGCATCAAAAGCTCATCGAGAACGGCGCCACTTCCAACGCCATGGTGTTTGACTCCGAGCGCATGCAGTCGCTTGACAAATTGGTGCAAAGCCAAGGCCGCGGCGAAGAATTGGTGGCGGCTTTGAAGGGCATACGGCCCACGGCCTTGGTGGTCGAAGACGACGACATGCCGTTGGCGTCCAAACCAGCAGCCTTCAGCTTCGAAGACCTCGAGGTCGCCAGCAACTTGCCCTTTGCCCGAGGCTTGATCGACGGCATGTTGGACCTTCCTGTGGAGTCGAAAAAAGCGCGATGAAAACCTCGGCCTCATTTCAGCACTGTTCCCGGCATAGTTCGCTTCATAAAAGACACAAACTAAACCCGTTCAGGCTGAGGTGTCGAAGTCTCGCGTTGGCCGCGCTTCGGCACCTCAGTGCAGTTGCGTTGTGCGGCTTGACCACTCTGGCATGGGCACAAACAGCGGAGCCTGTCGCCCCTGTCATACCTCCCGCGCCCGCGGTCGCCGAACCCGCGGTCGTCGAACCTGCCGCAGTTGCGATACCTGCTGCTGCGGCCATCCCTGTCGATCCCTGCCGTCCCCTTACCGAGCTGGCCATGACGGCCGACTTCAAAGCCGCCAGCTCGCAGTCGCAGCGCAAGGGAGCCGATGAGTTGTCGGCCCTGTTCGATGAAGCCATCAACCTGTGGCAGCGCGCAGGCGACGCTTGCACCGGCCGCGCTAAAGAGCGCGCTCTGCGTAACCTGCAAGACAGCCGCAAATCGCGCGGCGCACTGAGCGAGCTGCTCGACTCCGGTGCCCAATGTGCCAGCTCACACAAAGACGCCGACGCACTGCACGAGCTGGCCAAACAAGCCTCCACCGAGCGTCGCTGGTTGGACGCATCGCTG
This sequence comes from Burkholderiales bacterium, assembly GCA_025358485.1. Lineage (GTDB taxonomy): Bacteria > Pseudomonadota > Gammaproteobacteria > Burkholderiales > Burkholderiaceae_C > JANYJJ01. Next base: position 1,346 of record JANYJJ010000146.1, read on the forward strand.
CTGTACCGCAAGGCCGAAAACATGTGGGAGCTGGCCGCTGAGAGTTGCACTGGCAACCAACAACAGCAAGCCCTGAAGCGCCGCGATGAAGCCGAAACCGATGGGCACAACACCGAGTTTTGCGCCCCGGTTTTTGACCGCGCGCGCTCGCTGTCGCAAAAGCTGCGCGCCGCCAACAGCGCGAGCAGTGACGAAAAAACTCGCGCCTCGCTGCTGGCCGAAACCGCCTGGCGCGACGCGTCGGGGCAATGTCGCGGCAGCGCGTTAGAAGCGTCACGCAACAACATTCAAACCATCGCCCGCGACCGTGGAACCGCTTGGATAGACACACGTGAAGTGGGCGCGGCAGCACCGCTGCCTTTGGCATCACCCTCCGCCTCTCCTGCCCCGGCCCCGGTCGCTGTCGCGACTGCCCCTCCACCCGCCGGAAGGCGCGTTGGATCCGCCAGTTCGGTTGCAGCCGTCGCGCCGCTCCTGCTGGCAGGTTCTGTGGGTTCTGGTGTAGATGCTGGCGTAAGTGCTGGCGTTGCGGGAACCGGTCTTGGCTCAAATGCTGTCGCCGTTACCGCCGCCGCCGCCTTGGCCCCAGCCAAAGCAGCGGGCACGCCGTCACTGACGACGGCAGGCAAGATCGGCGTTGCCTTGCCGGCTGAATTCGTCGCAGGCACCGCCCGTTTTTCGGGCAGCTTCGTCACTGACGGCGACGGCACCAGCTACTCCGGTCGTGGCACATTGGTATGGGACAACGGCGACAGCTTCGACGGCAGTTTGATCAAAGGCCAACGCCAAGGCGAAGGCCAGTTTGTGTGGGCCAGCGGCCAGCGCTACAGCGGCACTTGGGAACAAGACCAACCCCGTGGCCAAGGCCAAATGCAATTCGCCAACGGCAACCGCTACCAAGGCCGCGTGGAAGACGGCTTGCCCGAAGGCCACGGCGTCATGCGCTACGCATCAGGAGACGAGTTCACCGGCCAACTCAAACGCGGCTCACCCGGCGGCCGTGGCGTGTACGCGTGGGCAGCCGGGCAGCGCTTCGAAGGCGAGTGGATGCAAGGCATAGCTCAAGGCCCAGGAACTCTTAAATTTGCCAACGGCGACATCTTTGAAGGCCCCGTTCGTGACGGCGTACCTCACGGCACCGGCCGCTTGGTCTACGCCAGCGGCGACATCTACACAGGCAACTTCAAAAACGGCCGCCCCGACGGCGAAGGCCGCTTCGCCTGGAAGATAGGCGACATCTACGTCGGCCAATGGAGCGACGGCCAAAAAGAAGGCACCGGCGTCATGACCTGGGCCAACGGCGACAGATGGGAAGGGCGGTTTTCAAAAGACGAGCAAGCCGAGGGGCAGTTGATTCGGAAGGCTGGGTGAGGGTCGTCTGCGTCGTGCAAGTCAAAGGACATAAGGCAATCGAATCCCGGCCCACTCGGGCGGGAAATCTTTGGTGTTTCTGGTCACCAACTGCCAACCGTTGACCCTGGCGCTGGCCCAAATCAACGCGTCGGGCAGCTTCAAGCGGTGCGTTCGGCGCAGCTTCAGGCTTTCCAGAAGAACGGCTTCGCCAAGTTCGACGCGCTTGAAGTTTGCGTCTATTGCTTGGCGCGTGGCCTCTTCCAATCCTGGCGGGGCTTTGACCTGAGCCTCTATCCAAGTGATGGGGCTGATGTAAGCCTGTTGATACTGCGCAAGTTCAGTGGCGGCCTGCGGTATGCCGTTCAGGTAATCGATGACGATGTTTGAGTCGAAGAGAGCGATCATGTTCGTGTTGTTGTAGTCGCCTATTCCGGCCACTCGTCACGCAAGCCACGCTGCAAAACC
>JANYJJ010000213.1 GCA_025358485.1 Burkholderiales bacterium
CGCGCGACAAGATGTTGTCGTCAGATGCGAAAGCCACGCCCGACAAGCCGCCTTGAAATACGCCGTTGGCGATGTGCAGCGTGCGGCTGCGGCTGGACGCCAGGCCGCCAAACACATAGCCGCTGCGCGTGCGCTGACTCATCTCGCGCACCAGGTCGCTGAGGTCGGCGGTTTGCGGGTCGGCATGCACTTGGGCGCTGGCGGGCTCGAAACGACCCAAGGGGGCCGCACCGGAAAACACTTTGAATTGATCGGTCGGCAAATCACTGAGCATCAAGCTGAGCGCGGGCTCGTTGAAGTACTCGACGCCGTTGCCCGCAATGCCCACGCCCACCGCGCCCACCCAAGCCACGGCGCTCCAGCGGGCTTGCAAGGCTGCCAGCAAGGCTTCGGCGTGCGCAGCGTAGTGATCGGTGAAGTAAACCCAACCGAGCGTGGGCTCGCCGGCGTGGTCGGGCAACTTGCGCTGCGCTTCGATTTGCGCGACTGCCAATGCCAGAGCGAACTGCCAGTCGGGATGGGTGGCGTGAGCGTGGAGAAACAACTTCATGGGATCAGCCAAACATCAGCGTTTGCGGGCACCGGATTTTGCGGTTGCGGTTTTTGCAGTTGCTGTTTTTGCGGCAACGGTTTTGCTTGAAGCGGCCTTGGTGGCTCCACTTCTGGTGGCCCCGCTTCTTGTGGCTCCATTTTTGGCGACCCGGGCCGTGGTGCTGCGCACTGCGCGTGCAGGCATGCCCGCAACCGCTTTCATGGTCTTCTCAGCCACGTTCATGCCTTGTTTGACCATCGCACCCGCCACGCCGCCGACCATGCGTTTGGTCGCATCTGCCGCGTTGTCTTTCACGGCTTTGCTGGCCAGCTCGGTGAATTGCTGGGTCAACGCGTTCCACCATTGCATGGGGTCTACGCCGGGAGGTGGCGACACGTCGGCGGCCGCATTCACAGTCGGCAGCTTGGTGGACGGCAGTTTGGTGGGCTCTTGCCCCTTCACAGCCGCCGAAAAAACCGGCACCGCCGCTGTCAAGGACTCACGCAAATCACCGATTTGCACGTTCATGGTTTTGAGCGTGGACAAGGTCATGCGCTGAACTTCCAGCGCTTGAATAGTGGCCCCCAACATGCGTGCGTTTTGCTCCAGCCAAAACTGCACGGTGCGCAATTCGCTGATGCGCTTTTCAATCTCTTCAGGGTTCAGCGTGGGCGCGACCCATTGACCGATGCCGGGCAGGCTTGCCATCCCTGGCAGCGCAGCGCCCGCACTTTTTGCCAAGCCTTGCAAAAAGTCAAAGCCGGGGACGAGCTTGGTGAAGCTGAAGGCGTCGGTCATGGTGTCTCCTTGTTTTGTGAATTGATTGTGCGCGCGGGCTTGCGTGGGATTTCAGCTTCAGTTTCAGCTGCGGTTTCAACCTCAGCCTGAGCTTCAATACCGCACACGCTCCACCTCGTAACCGCGCTGCGCCATCAGCGCTGGCAAGCCCAGCGGCCCAATCATGTGCAAGCTGCCCACCGCCGCAAACACGCGTTGACCTGCCTCGTGCAGCGCGTTGATGCTGTCGGCCATGCCGGGGTTGCGGTCGTCGAGCATGCGCTTCATCAACTGGCGCTCAGACTCGGGTGGCGTGCAGTTGCACCACGACTCATAGCGCGCCAGGTCGACGTCATCGCCCTCGGTCCAGACCTTGAAAATGCGCTGCAAGGTTTGCAATGTGCGCCCCGATTCCAGCTCGGTGACTGCCGCGTCCACAAACTCAACCGTGGCCTCGGGCGTGGGCATTTTGAGCAGCTTCAATTGCTGCTCGGGTGTTTCCAGAGAAACGATGCGCTTGCTGCCGCCGCGCCCAAAGCCTGCCAAAAAATTGTCAATGCCGTATGCCGGGTCAATGCCGTCGCGGCGGCCCACCAAGGCGCTCAGCGCGGTGACTTGCATCTCGGGGCTGAAGCTGGCCAGGGCAACTGCGGGCAGGCACTCAAACTCGACGCGCTTGGCCAAGCGCTGCGCCAACGCGTTGGGCAGCGCGATGGGTTTGGACTGCGTCATGCCTTCGCGCAGACGGGTTTGGATGTCGGGGTCGAGCATGTCCAGCTCCAGCGCCACGGTGTCGCTTTCGCGAATGGCTTGCACCACGGTGGGACCAGGGAACATGTTGGCCAAGCGCGCCACGTGCACCGTGCCGTAAAGATAAGACGTGTGGTCGCCCTTGCGCATGCGCCACAAAAACCCGTGGTCGCGCGCGTCTTGCATGCCGGACTGAATTTGCTCGGCGGCGAGCTGCTGCGGGATGGGCGGGCAGCTCGGTGTGGGTGCTGGTGCGGGTGCTGGTGCCGATGTTGGCGGGGATGCTGGCAGGAATGGCTCGGCGGCAGGCTGCGCGAAAGAGGCAGCTGATGCGAAAGCGAACAGCGCATTGACTGTCCAGCGTTTGAGCGATGTGTTTGTGTTTTTCATGCGTGCAGCTTAGTGATGTGAAACTTCGTTCAATACCTCAGGATGATTGGAAAAATCACTTCAGTCCGAACGGATTTTGGTTTGTGTTCCGAAATGGCAAGCGCCACAACTGGCGGTTCACTGCTGCGGCCCACCCAACTCAATGCGCAACACGCCGTCACGTTGTTGCCAGCGCAGCTTGCCCAGCACGTCCATGCCAAGCAGCGGTTGTTCGGTGCGGCGGTCGTTCAGGCCTTCCAGCGCCACCACGCGCAGCTGCTGCGCCGTCACCCCGCCTTGCAGCGCCAAGTTCACGCTGACCACCCGACCCGACACCACACCGCCCGCGGTGTTCGATTGCACTTGACCCAAGGAAGGCAAATTCAGTTCACGCGCCAACTGCGCCGAGATGGCCGTGCCGGTGGCCCCGGTGTCGACCAGAAACTCCAGCTCGCGGCCGTTGATGCTGCCGGGCCAGTGGTAGTGGCCATCGGGGCCGCGCGTTATTTCAACCACCGCGTGCGACCCTGCACCCACGCCAGAACCCTGCAACTGAAACCGCGTTTGCTGCTGTTGCCGCATCCACCACTGCAAACCCAAAAACACCACCACGCCCAGCAGCAACCAGACGGTGATGATTTTGAAAGTGCGGGGCAGTTCGTTGCTCATGGACGGTGCGTTGAGTTGACCTCGATTGTTCCGTGCTTTCAGCCTGCGCACCGCGCAAAAGTCAGAGGCAATCTCGAAAAGCTCGCGTGCCAGAATTTGCGTCCACCATGAGCAGCCCACGCCCATCGCTTCAGCGACTTCTTCGCCTCTTTTTGCGTCGCTTTTTCCGCCGCTTCTTCCGCGGCTTTTCCCAACACCCCTGCGCAATCGCTGCGGCAGTGTTGCTGTGTGCAACCGGGACGCAGGCCAAGGTGCAAAAACCCCCTGCAGTTGCGACGATTTCAGCGGCCTCAATCGCTGCCGTCAAAGAAGCCCATGCCGCTTGGCGCGACGGCAATGCCACGCGCTTGAGTCAGGTGGTGCCTCAACTTCGCGGCAGCGCCATGGCTGCTTACGGCGACTACTGGCAAATCAAGCTGGCACCAGAAGACAAACGCATTCAAGAATTCTTGGGCCGCTACTCCGGCAGCTTTTTGGCTGAGCGTCTGCGTGAAGACTGGTTACGCGGCGTGGCGCGGCGTGGCGATTGGGCCCTGCTGGCCAGCGCCTACCCGGCCTTGGAAGCGCCCCGGGCTGACGTGGCGTGCTGGGCGCTGAATGCGCGTCAAGCGCTCAGTGAGAAAAAAGCTGACAAGACCGTGGCCGCCGATTTGCTGGCCACGCATTGGCAACAGTGGCGCGACTTGCCCGAAGGCTGCGCCCTGGCAGCCCGCAGCTTGGCGCGCAACAACGAGATTCCTGCCCCCGCGATTTGGACGCGTGCGCGGGCCCTGGTGGGCTTGAACGAAGTGGCCGCCGCGCGTAAAACTTTGGCATTGCTGCCCGCCAAACAAGCGCCCTCGTTGCCGCAGTTGGAGCTGGCTTTCAGCGCGCCGCAGCGCATGCTGGAGCGCGGCTTGTTCAACGGACGCAGCGCCGTCGAGCGCGAGTTGGCGGCGTTCGCCGTGGCCCGCGTGGCCAGCACCGACCCGCAACGCGCCGCGCGCTACTTGGACATCCAACCCGTTCGCCTGGACGCAGCCCAACGCGGCTGGGGTTTTTCGCAAGCCGCCTTGGTGGCAGCCCGACGTTTGCAGCCCGAAGCCTTGGTGTGGTTTGCGCGCGCGCAGGCAGGCGAGCTGACCGACGAGCACTGCGCTTGGTGGGCCCGCACCGCCCTGCGTGCACAAGCCTGGCCCGACGTGCGCGTGGCCATAGAACGCATGACCGCTGCCGCGCAAAAAGAAGCGCGTTGGCAATATTGGCTGGGCCGCGCGCTGGCGCAATCGTCCACTCCCGGTGCTGCCAAAAAAGCCGAAGCCTTGTGGGCATCCGCCGCCAAAGAACACAGCTTTTACGGACAACTGGCGCTGGAGGCAGTGGGAAGCTTGCCGGTAGAAGTGCCGACTCCTGCAAAGACTTTGCGACGTCGGTTTGCCGCGGCGAAGCCAGCCGCTGCAACGCCAACCGCCAGTGCACCGCTGGTTGCTTCGGCGTCACCGTATTCCCAAGAAACGCCGCCCACCCGAAGCGAAATTGACGCCATCGCCCGCGACCCCGCCATCCAGCGCGCAGTCACCCTGCAACGCGCCGGCCTGAATGCGGACGCCAGCGCCGAATGGAGCTGGGCCGTGCGCCGTTACGGCGACCGCCAGTTGGCAGCGGCGTCGCGGTACGCCCATCAACTGAACCTCTGGAACCGCGGCATCGACAGCTCGGAGCGCACCGTGTCCACCCACGACATCGGCACGCGCTACCCGCGCCCGTTTCAAACCATCGTGCGCCCTGCCGCCAAACAGTTTGGCGTGGACGAAGCGCTGGTCTACAGCGTCATGCACCAAGAAAGCCGCTTCTCGCCGAATGTGACCTCGGGCGTCGGCGCGCGCGGCTTGATGCAGGTCATGCCCACCACCGGCACGTGGCTGGCCGGGCAACTCGGCTGGAGCAATTTTTCTATCGACTGGCTGGACGAACCCCAGCGCAACGTCACCTTGGGCGCGCGCTACTTGCGTCAGCTCAAAACTGACTTGGCCGGCAGCACCGTGCAAGCCGTGGCCGGCTACAACGCCGGGCCCGGCCGGGCCGTGTCATGGCGTGGCAAGCGGCCCATGGAAGGCGCGGTTTATGTCGAAAGCATTCCTTTTGATGAGACACGCGACTACGTCAAGCGCGTGATGACGGCGTCCATGCACTACGACAATTTGCTGGGCCATGCGCCGCAGCGACTGGCCGCGCGGCTAGGGATGGTGGAACCCACGCGTGTGGCTGGGCAAAGCGTGGCCGACAACGCACGCTTTCCAGCGCCTGGTTTGCGCACAAAAAATTGATTGGACCTTCAATGAAACAACTTTTCGCTGCGTTGTGGGTGGGCCTGTTCGCATTGAATCTGGCACACGCACAAGCACAAGACCTTCCCCAAGAACGCGCCGTCCCCGGCGGCGTGGCGTGGGTTGACTTGGGAGCGGCGGCAAATCGACCCGATGCACGCGTTGGCGACGTGCCCGTTTTGGTGGTCGGTGACACCTCCCGTTGGACAGCCTTGGTCGGCATTCCTTTGAGCGCCACACCCGGCCCCAAAACGCTGACCGTCAAAGGCGCGGCCAACGCATGGCCTTACACCGTCAAGCCCATGAAATACGCCGAGCAGCGCTTGAAGGTGGCACCCGGCAAGGTCGATTTGTCGGCCGCTGACACGGCCCGCTACGAGCGCGAACGCACGCACCAAGCGCAAGTCATCGCCACCCACACCGACACACCGCCCGCCGTGTTGCGCCTGCGCGCCCCGGTGCCCGGCCCGCAAAGCAGTTCGTTCGGCCTGCGCCGCGTCTTCAACGGCCAGTCACGCAATCCGCACAGCGGCATGGACATCGCAGCCGCCACCGGCACGCCCATCGCGGCACCCGCAGCAGGGCGCGTCATCGACACAGGCGACTATTTCTTCAACGGCAAAACCGTCTGGCTAGACCACGGCGCGGGCTTGCTCACCATGTACTGCCACCTCAGCGACATCAGCGTGCGCGTGGGCGATGAGCTGGCGGCCGGTCAAACCTTGGGCGCAGTCGGTGCCACGGGCCGCGTGACCGGGCCGCACTTGCATTGGTCGGTAAGCTTGAACAGGGCGATGGTGGATCCAGCGTTGTTTTTGAGTACGGCGGCTGCGCGATAGAGGTCGCAATTGACTCATGACTCATGAAGGCAACCAATTTCTTAATCGGTGTCGCAAAACTTCAATTGCTGTTGAAGAACGATGTCACGTTTGCATCGGTTGAAACGGTGCCAACAAGACGGTTCGCCGCGGCGAGGTAAATCAGTTTGCGGCACTTGTTCTTGCCGTCTGAAAAATCGCCGCCAGCGGCAAAGAGCGATGACGTGGTGAACGTCAAACCGTCGGGCGAACTGGCCAGGTTGTTGATGTCAGAGCGCAGCGGGTGCAAGCCGTCGCAGACGTATTGGAAGCCGGGCGTCGCAACAACCTGAGGGTGGACTTTGGCTGACGCTTCAAAGTTGAGGATGTACGGCACCTGACCTTTCACACCGGTCTGCACAGATGTCCAGGTGTTCAGGTCGGTGCTGCTCCAGATGGTGGATGGGTCACCTATCGAGTTGCCGTAAACCGGGTCGTTGAACTGAATCTGCGTGCTGACGCGCACTTCCCCACTTGGCAAAAATGCCATGGCGCGGGTGCCTGCGACTTTGTCGTCCAAGAAGATGCGCTTTTGCTGCCAGTTAATTCCGTCGGTGGTCACGCTGTAGAACAAAAAGTACTTCGAAGTTTTCGTCGTTTGGTTGTATTCCGCCGCTGTGCCGTGCTCAATCACCAAGCGGCCGTTTGCAGAAAAGCCCAGAAAGCAGGAGTAGCGCGGGCCATTGACTGCGCTGGTCAACGACGGTGTGCCCGCCACCCAGGTTGTGCCGTCGCTGGAACCCAAGGTGGTGCAGTACTGACCCACCACCGCAAAGCCGTCGCCCACTGCATAGATGTTGCCGCCGCCGTTGTCACAAAGATTGCTGACCTCCTGCGCGCTCAAGGTGGGCAGCGTGCGCTCGGTCCACGTCACTGCATCGACAGAGGTGCGGACATAGGGCACACCCACCGAAAAACCATTGACCGCCTTGTAAGTGCAACCGTGCACTGCCAACACGCCTTTGCTGTTGACGGCAAAGTCGCCGCTCGGGTCTTGTGGCCCGGTCATGCCTTTGCGCGCACTCCAGTTCAGGCCGTCGGTGCTGGTGCTCACGGTGCGTGAGTAGCTTGTGTCACTGGCACTTGATCCAAAAGCGTAAGCCGTTTTGCCGTCGGTGAGCAAGAAGTCCACCACCCCAATGGGCGAGGCGTATTTCGACATCGCTTTGCTCAAGTCGCCAGTGGCGGTTGACACCGCTGGCAGCGTGACGCTGCCCGTTGGCGGTGTGGTGGGCGTGGTTGGCGTTGTTGGCGTGGTGGGGTCGACGGGCGTTGATGCCGTCGGCGGAGTGGTTACCGGATCTTCACTGCCGCCGCAAGCCGTCAGCAGACTGAAGGTGCTCACTACCGCGAACGCAAAACCGAAACCGTTGCGCATCGTGCGCGCGGTGAAAACCTTTAACAAAGACGGCGACTTTGGACGACAGATGAACATGCAAGCTCCTGATGGGTTGATTTGTTCCATCGGACATGTTCGTCAAGCGATGGCCTTTTGATACGCCCTGCGGCGGCGTGAAAAGGCTCATGAAATGACAAAATAATTGGGTGCGCGTCTGCGAGCAGGCCAAGCGCAACTCAGAACCATTTCACCAGTCCGCCACACTGCGGTTTCGCATTCCTTTTTTACCAATGAGGTTTTCTATGCCGTACCGCTTGCCGAAATCCGCCGCACAGCACGGTGTTCCTCATTCAGTCCGTCTGATGCAACTGGCGCTGGGCGCTGCGGCACTGTGCGCGGCTTGCGGTGTTCAGGCGCAACGCATCCTCGCCTCGCCTGGGCCTGTGGTGCTGTCCGGTGATCCGCTCAAACTGGTCGTACTTGATCTGCCCGCCGGGGCGTTGGTGACGCTGCACAGCAGCCGGGTTTTGTTGACCGATGGCGGCAAACCGCAGCGCCACCAAGCGCAAGCCCGCTTCAAAGCCGACGCGAAGGGGCGCATTGATTTGTCGGTGCAGCCGCCACTGGACGGCAGTTACGCCGGTGCCGATGTACGAGGACTGTTTTGGTCCATGGTGCCTGACGACACATCGCCGAACGCTGGCACTGGTTCACCATCGGCTGAAGAAAAGAGCAGCGCCAACGAAGCCGATGTCAGCCTCACCGCACGCATCAACGGTGTGGTCGTGGCCTCGAAAGCCATCAAGCTGCTCAGCGCCGACCCGCGCTTGAAAATCAGTGACGTTCCCGGGTTTGCGGGTGCGCTGTTTGCAAGCTTGCCGGGTGCGGGCAAACGGCCCGCCATCATTGTTTTGGGTGGCTCTGAGGGTGGGTCTTACACGGCCCGTTTGATGACCCCGAAATTGGCGTCTCATGGCTTTGCAGTGTTGGGTTTGCCGTATTACTCGCCGCCTGGCTACGGTTCGAGCGGCGCTACACCACCGGAGCTGCCAAGCCTGCCTGCTGCGTTTGCCGACATTCCCGTGAACCGCTTGCAGCAAGCGCGCGATTGGTTGGCTGCGCAGCCCAATGTCGATGCTTCACGCATTGCTGTTTACGGCGTCAGCAAGGGCGCTGAGTTTGCGCTGATCGCCAGCACGCGCATGCCCTGGATCAAGGCCGTGGTGGCGGTGGTGCCCAGCGATGTGGTGTGGGAAGGCTGGGGCAAGGGTGCAGAAAAAGGCGACCGTCCTTCTTTTTCCTGGAACGGTGAGCCGCTGCCATACGTGCCGTATTTGGACTTTGCGAGTGAATTTGACGGCTACCGAACCAACACGCCCGTCATCGTGCGCCGCCCGCAAGACCGAGGCCGTGCCGCAAATCCTGACCGCGTTCCCGCCGCTCGCATACCTGTCGAACGCTACGCTGGCCCCGTGCTGCTGGTGGCAGGCGGCGACGATCAGTTGTGGGATTCCGGCGGCATGGCGGCCAACATCCAGGCGGCTCGAAACAAGGCCCAAGTTGCGCAGGTCGCGCAAGCTTTGATCACGCAGACCTTGATCTATCCCGACGCCGGACACCTCATCAGCGGCGACGGCTGGCGGCCCACCACGCAGTACAACGTGTCGCTGTCAAAGGTGGGCGGCACACCGCAGGGCAATGCGCATGCGCAAGCAGACGCGTGGCCTGCCACCTTGAGGTTTTTGAAGCGCCATTTAGTTGTGGCGTCGCGTTAACAACCGGCCCATGGTTGGCACCACCTGCAGCACTTGCACCACCTGCACCACCTGCACCACGCTCACCAAGCTTCGCTGCCCAGCTCGCCCTTGAACGGGCCGACCAATTCAGGGGTGATCCAGCCGCCATAAAAGCCGCCAGGTTGTGGCGTGACGACGGCACCGCCGACGGTGCAATCCAAGTGGGCGGGATAGAACGCCACGCACTCGGCCAAGGCTTCGGCCCCGGCCAGGGGATGTGGGTAACTCCAAGCGACATTCGGCAAACGGCGCTCACCGTCAACCAAATGCCAGTACCGCGCAGGCCCCTTCCATTCGCAGAACGAGCCGCCAGCACCTGCGGGCACTGCCTGCAATAAATGGCTGTGCACGTCGTCCCAAGGCAGGTAGACGCTGGGTGGGTGCGAAGTTTCTTGAACCAGCACAGCGCGTCTGGTTCGCGCCACTTCAACATCACCCCAGCGCACGACCACCTCACGCGCGTCAAACACCAAACGCGGTGGGCGCGGGTAGTCCCAAACCGATGTTTGGCCTGGGCCCGTTGCCAATGCAAACGGTGGCCGTTGCTGCCCCCGCCAACGCCACTGTTGGCGCGCATCGCGAATCCAGCCGGGCAACTCAGCCATCAAATCTGCCGACTGTGAACGCAGTTGCCGCCAGACTCAAATCGTTTGAACACATTGCATTGCCCGCCTCAAAACACGACTGGCGAGTATCCAACGTCACGAAATGAGCCTGACGCAAGCGCTGGTTTTTTCAAGTGCGCCGCGAACCCGTTTTGCGCCTGGTGGCCGCTGACACGCCCGCCAATCCCATCAACATCAAGGCGTAGGTTTCGGGCTCAGGGATGGGGGACGGCATGGGCGGCGGCGTCGCCGACGTGCCACCGGCGAAGGTGAAGTTGTCGATAGCAAACGAGCTGATGTACTGCGAGCCTGGCGGGAAAAGATTGGTGGAGCCTATGCGCACCGAACTGATGGCGGCCGCGCCCTGAGCCGTGATGCCCCAAAACATCTGGCCGCTGGCGTAGGTGTGGAAGTTCTTCTGGCTCATGTCGGTGAAGCTCACCGTGATGTCAACCTGCGACATGCTCATTGAGTCAAAGCCAAATTGATGGGCGGGTTTGTCGAAGTAGACATACAGCGGCGCGTAGTCAAGCTTCCCGGAGGCAGACAGAACGCCGCCGTACACCGCGAGCTGAGAGCCGCTAGACCCAATGTTGTAGCTCACGCCGGGCTGAATGTCGCCCGGCTTGATGGGCGGCTCGTTGGCGAAAGTCAGGTTGGTGCCGCTGTTCAGTTGGCCGTAGGGGATGTTGGAGTGGTTGGGCAGGCTGAAGGTTTCAACGGTGTAAGGCGTCGCAAATGTTGCTTCAAACGTGCTGCGGTCTTGGCCGACACTGAAATCCAACGCCTGGGCGCTGGTGGCACAAATGACGCAAGTGGCTGCGACGGCGGCAAGGGTAAACGGCTTGAACATGGTGATTCCTTGGGTGCTTGAAAAAATGGGTGGGTGATCAACT